>JBEQSW010000212.1:0-3444 GCA_040348565.1 Myxococcales bacterium
TGCGCTCGTATTTGGGCGGCAGCTTCCCGCGCGAGGGCGAGCTGGCCAAAAAAGACGAGCAGATGCCGCTGACCAGCGGCAGCTTTTTTCCCGACGACGTGGTCGATTGGTTCAAGTCTCTGCCTTACTGGTACGAGGACGAGCACGCCATCTACGTGCACGCGGGCTTGCCGCGGGTCGGCGGAGATTTCGTGCACCCGCGCGCGGCTCCGGATCCGCAAGTGCTGCTCTGGTTGCGTGACGCCGATTTCTTCAAGAACTACCGCGGCAAGCGGGTGGTGTTCGGCCACACGCGCACCGAATACCTGCCCCCCGAGCTCTCCGGCTACACGCCCGAAGATCCGACCGATTTGTGGGCGGGCGAGAACTGCTTCGGCATCGATACCGGCTGCGGCAACGGTGGCTTCTTGACCGCGCTCGAGCTGCCGGCCATGAACGTCTACGAATCGCGATGAGCGGCTCCCGCCTGCCAGGCTTCTACAAATTGAGCGTCGCCGAGCGGCGCGCGCTCGTCGCCGAGCGCTCCGGCGTCGACCTCGACACGTTGTGCAGCGCCCTCGACTCGGGCGGCATCGACGTGGCCATGGCCGACAAGCTGGTCGAGAACGTGCTTGGCACCTACGCGCTGCCGTTCGGCGTCGCGCTCAACGTCCAAGTCAACGGCCAAGACCGCGTGGTGCCGATGGTGGTGGAAGAGCCCAGCGTGATCGCGGCCGCCTCCAACGCCGCGCGCATGGTCAGGCTCGGCGGCGGCTTCAGCGCCGAAATGACCGAAGCGCTGATGATTTCCCAGATCGAGCTGCGCGGTCTTGCCGATCCCGAGCTCGCCTTGCGCCGTCTCGACACCGAGACCGAGCATTTGTTGGCGGTCGCGC
Source organism: Myxococcales bacterium (assembly GCA_040348565.1). Taxonomy (GTDB): domain Bacteria; phylum Myxococcota_A; class Polyangia; order Polyangiales; family Polyangiaceae; genus PMG-095. Next base: position 876 of record JBEQSW010000212.1, read on the forward strand.
GCACGGCCGTGCCCAACCTGGTCGAGCGCGGGGGCGGGCCGCGCAGCATCGAGCTGCGCAAGCTCGAGGGCGGTCGCGTCGTGGTGCACGTGCTGGTCGACTGCAAAGACGCGATGGGCGCCAACCTCGTGAACTCCATCGCCGAAGCCGTGGGGCCCATCGCGGCCGAGATCACCGGCGCCGAGCTCGGTCTGCGTATTCTTTCGAATTTGAGCGATCGCCGCTGCGCGCGCGTCACCTGCCGCGTGCACCCGAAGGACCTGACGTTTTCGCGCCCGCCCGCCACGCCGGGAGCCGCGGCGGAAGGAGCCTCGTCGAGCGAATCGGCGCCGCCTCTCGACGGCAACACCATCGCCGACGGCATCGTGGCCGCCTCGCAATTCGCGGAGGTCGATCCTTACCGCGCCGCCACCCACAACAAGGGCATCATGAACGGCATCGACGCCGTCGTGATCGCCACCGGCAACGACTTTCGCGCGGTGGAAGCCGGGGCGCACGCTTACGCGGCGCTGAACGGCCGCTACCGGCCGCTCTCGTTCTGGCGCCGCGACGGTCTCGATCTCGTAGGTGAGCTGACGTTGCCGCTCGCGCTCGGCATCGTGGGCGGCACCTTGCGCGTACACCCCACGGCGCGGCTCGCGCTCAGCCTGCTGCGCGTCGACTGCGCCGACGACCTGGCGCTGATCGCCGCGTCCGTCGGGCTGGCTTCGAATTTGGCGGCGCTCCGCGCGCTGGCGACCGAGGGCATCCAACGGGGCCACATGTCGCTCCACGCTCGCTCCGTGGCGGTGGCGGCTGGCGCCCAAGGCTCGGAGGTCGAGGCCGTGGCAGGGCGCATCAGCGAAGACGGCAGCGTCACCCTCGAGGCTGCTCTCCGCGCCCTCTCCGCTCTGCGGGGCTAGCTTCGTTTTTTTTGCTCCGGACGGCTGGCCGAAAACGCGAGGCCCGGCTTGATGCGCCGGCGGGCTCGCGCCATGTTCGGCTGAGTGTTGCGCCGTCGTTGGTTCCGCCATCTCGCCGCTGCGGCCTTGGCAGCTTTCACCCTCGCCAACGCCCAGCCGGCAAGCGCGCTCGCACGCCGTCCGGTAACGCCCGATTGGGGCTTGTTCGGCCCCGCGCAAGATCTGTCCGAGCTCAGCTGGCTCGAGACCGGCATCCATCAAAGCCGGCCCTTTCGGCTCGCGCCGGACCGCTCGCTCTCCCTGCTCGCCCACTACCTGGCGCCGGCCCAAAATCACGTCGCCGAGTGGCGCAGCTTCTTCCGCGGGGACTACGGCTTCTCCAGCTGGAGCCCGCGCTTTTCGCTCAGCTGGAGCCTCGGCAGCGATGCGCCCGAGCCCGAGGCGCTCAGCGTGTCGATGCGCACGTGCCCGAAGTGGCGCGCGCCTCGTCCCGTCACCCTCGCTCGCTACGATGGCGGGGAGCCGACGACGCTGCCGCTGCTCGACTGCGACGGTGGCGTCGCACCGGATGCCATCGACGTCGTGAGCGTGTTGTCGCGCGCGCCCGGCGTGGCCCGCCCAGAGCTACCGCTGCCGTTCGAGCCCAGCGCCGACGCCGGCCCCGGCGAGTGGTTGCCGCACGTAAAATTGGTAGATCCGCGGCTGATCTGGGTGCTCGCGCAGGTGGCTCAGGCGTTTCCTCATCGCACGCTCTACATCATGAGCGGCTACCGCCAGAACGGGCACACCGGCTTTCACGGCAAAGGCAAAGCCCTCGATCTGTTCGTGTACGGCGTGCCGAACGAGCAACTCTTCGGTCTCTGCCGCAGCCTGCGCGACGTCGGTTGCGGCTTTTACCCGAACAACAAATTCGTTCACATCGACGTGCGCCCCTACGGCACCGACCGCGTGCTCTGGGTCGACGACTCCCAGCCCGGCACGCCCTCCCACTACCTCGACGGCTTCGAAGGCGTCCTCGAGCCCGGCCGCGCCTGGATCCCGAATTAAGGATCGGGGGTAGGCCTGGTCACAGGCGCCCAGCTGGGCGCCGGCTTGTTTTTTATTCGCCCCGGCACTCCGCACAGGGTCTTGGCGACCCTAGCTTCCAGAAGCGCAGCGCGCGCTCGGCCTCGCCGAGCTTCGTTCACTACGGTCCTCTGGGTTGGATCGCGATCTGATCGTGCCAAGGTCGGACGACCGCGATCCAGCTTCGCGCTGCGCGCTCGCGTGTCCGGCGTGGTGGGCTCGGGATCCAAACGAAAACGCGCGGTCACCGTTTCCGGTGCCGCGCGTTGACTGGCGTTTTGAAACCCTAAAAGCCTTCCTCAGACCTTCCCGGCTTCCCGCCTCCTGTCGATTCGCTCTCGCGAGCGGTCAGGAAACGTTCGACGGGGCTTCGAGGCCCTGGCGGAGCAGGCCCAAGAAGGCTTCGTAGGCTTCTTTGACCTTGGCGTCGTCACCCTCGAGGTACTCGGTGACCGACAGGCCGTTGAGCACCGCGAGAGACAGCGTCGCCAGGGCTTCGGCGCGCGAGGCGCCGCCCTTTTGAGCAGCCGGGCCGAGCGCGTCGCGGATGACGCCGCGGGCGTCGCGATGCAGGCCGGCGGCGCGGCGCTTCAGCTCCACGT
>JBEQSW010000641.1:0-14127 GCA_040348565.1 Myxococcales bacterium
AGCGCACGAAGACGTAGACGCCCTCGGCCCGGTGCGCGCCAACCGCCACCGTGTCGCCGTCTATGGCCACGGCGTCACCGAAAAAGTCGTCCATGGCGCCGTCGGCGGCCAAAAGCTTGGCCTCTTGCGTCCACGTCGTGCCGTTGCGAACGAACACGTAAGCCGAGCCCTGCGCGAAGTTGGCGCCGACTTTTTGGATGGGCGCGCCAACCACCGCCGTATTGCCCGAGATGCCGACAGCCCAGCCGAGCGAGTCGTTCTTGGCGCCGTCGCTGGCGACGAACGCCGGCCCTTGCTGGGCCCAGGTCATTCCCGTGCGCAGGAAGGCGTAGGCCGCGCCTTGGTTCGTGTTGGCATTCACCTTCGGATACGGCGTGCCGACGATGGCGGTGTCGCCCGACAGCGCAACGGCGTAGCCGAAGCTGTCGTTCGCCACGCCGTTGCTGGCCACGAGCGGCGCGCCTTGAGGCGACCACACCAGGGGGTCGACCACGACGGGGAACCTGGCGTCCTCGGCCTGGACGCTCAGGGCAATCGCGCCGGTTTGCACGCTCAGGGCAACCGGGAGCGCGCGCCCCGCGGCGTCTTTGGCGCTCAAGTCCGTGTACAGGAGCCGTGGGGTGCCGTCTTGGTCCGTGAGCTCGACGCCTTTGCCGTTCGGGCTGAGGCGCGGGGTGAGCGCGCCCGTCGCAACGCGCAGCAAGACCGTCCCGTCGGCACAGGGGGCGCGTTCGAGCGTGAAGCCCTGTTCCAAGCCTTGCGGCGTGCTCTCGTACCATTCGACGACGGCGCCGTGCGACGACGCTCGCTCGTATTCGAAACGGCGCGGCTGCTGGCGCGCCCGCGTGGAGACCAGCGGGGCCACGTCGTCCGCGCAGCCGTACCCGACCAGCTCGAGCGCACCGTGCCAGACTCCGTCCGCGGGCTCGAACGACACGCGGCGTTCGCCGAAGCTGGCCCGCAAGCTCCCAGCGGGATCGGCCGCGCGCGCGCCCGAGACGCCGCCAGGGTCGGGTTTTGCACACCCCAACGCCAGGGCCATCCAGACCAGAGCCCGCCACTTTGGCCGTACGCAAACGAGGGAACCCGCCATGTCGGCCGTTCTTAACCGCGCTTTTCGCGCGCAGCCATTAGAAATCGAGACGCGCGCCCAGGCTCGGGGATACTACGAGTAGCGCACGGCCCGCGAGTATGTCCGAGCCGAAGCGGAGCGGGCCCACGTTGTAGCTGTCGCCCGGAAATACCGGGTTTTCGTCATGCCAGCGCGGCTCCGAAAGCCCGACCAGCAGCAGGGCTCGAACGCCGGCACTGAGCTCGAGACGCTGCGCCAAGCGCCAACCCACCCGAAATTCGGGTGCCACGTACAGGTAGCGCGCCTGCGGCGACTCGGTCACGTCGAAGGCGTACCGGCGCGCGGGGTAGTGACGGTCACTATTGCCGTCGTCGCGCTCGTTGGTCGAAGCCGAGCCCACCCGGTCGTCTTTCACCCAGCCCAAGAAGACTCCCACGCCCAAGCGGCCGGTGAGCGTGACCGCGTCGCCTCGACGGTACTCCGCAGAAGGTCCGACGCGCACCCCGCTCAACGAGAGAGCATCGGACGCCTCGCCCAGATTGGCATCCAAACCTTGAGGGTACAGGCTGACGCCGCGCTGCTCGATGCGCTGCTTCAGCGAAAGAATGCCGACGTCGAGCAGCAGGGCCAGGCCGGTGCCGAGCTGGTAGCCGCCGTGCCCCATCAACTCGAAGCCGGTCGCGCTCGACGTCGCGCAGGGCGCTTCGCAGCCCTGGACCAGGGCGCCTCCCAGCGACGGCGCAAACGCGAATCCGCCGTCGACTTCGATGAAGACGTGCCCACTGGGCGCCATGGCGGGCTGGAGCGCAATGGTGACAGCCGTCTCGCGCTCGGCAGGAGTCGCTAGCCGTCGGCGATCGCTCACGAAGCCGTCCGCCTGCGTCTCCAGCAAATGGTAGCCGCTGCGCAGTCGTCCTCGCCAAGCCCCGCGCCCGACCGGCACCCCGTCCAAAATCAAGGTTGCGCCCGCGGGCTCTGGCGAAATGCGCAGACTTGCTGGCAACGCTTCGCTGCGCAGCCGGAGCTGGGTCGAGGCGTTCAGCCGAACCGAAGCGACCGAAGGCTGGGTGCCGCTGCCGTCATCGGCCTGCAGGGTGATGACGTGCTCACCCACCGGCAACAGGCCTTCCCACGGCGTTTTGCCGACCAGCGCGCCGTCGATCACGACGTCGACAATCCGTCCCGACGCCTCTTCCACGTGGAGGCGCCCACCTTGCAAGAGCGGGGCAAGGTTCGCGGCGACGCTGGTGGAACGCGCGCCGGTGACGGAGAACTGCTGCTCGAACGGCATGAAGCCCTCGTGCGTGACGCGCAAGACGTGGGTGCCGGCTGGCACGCGCAGCGGCGGCATAGGCGTTTGACCGCGGTCGCGCCCGTCTATCACGATCTTGGAGCCAGGCTCGGCGCCTTGGACGACGAGGGTGCCGACGTAGCTGGCAAGCTCCTTCGTTTGCGCGAGCGCGAGTGCGCGCTCGTCAGCCGGTAAGTTGGGAAAAGCGCGCAATAGCTCTTCGAAGAGATCGATGGCTTCGTCGAAGCGATGCAGCTTGCGCAGACAAATGGCGGCGTTCTTGGTGGCCGCGCGCGTAGGAAACAGGGCGCGCGACTGCTGAAACTCAACCAACGCCGCGTCCCAGGCTTCGTCTTCGAACAACGCCAGCGCTTTGTCGAAGTGCGCCTTGGCGTCCGCCTTTTGGGCATCGACGCTGGCCGCGGCATCGGGCCCCGCGGGGATCGCGGCCGGCGCCTGGGCGCGCGCTGGTGCGCCGCACAGCAAGCTACAGGCGGCGCAAGCTCCGGCTAGCCAGTGAGTCGTGGCGCGGGTCATTGGGTTTCCGAGCGGAGGCCTACTCGAAGTTGCGATCCACCGTAAGCCCCGTCGATTTGGCAGCCGGGGTCTTGGGCGTGGCGGTGGCGGCGGCCGCGGTGGCAGCGGACGATGCGGCGGGTGCGCGGGGGGAGGGCGTCGGCGCTCGCGAGGCGCTGGTTGCATGTTCGTCGCTCGGTCGCGCCGCATTGACAGGACGACTCCCCGCAGTCGACGCCGTCGCTGCCGGGGCCGCCGTTGCCGACGGGCTGGCCTCGGCGCGGGCCGGATTTGCTTGCAAGGACGCCGCAGCGCTCGGCGGCGAGCCAAGGGCGGTGGCGCTGTCGAGCCCGGCTTGAACACCGCTCGGGCTCCGTAGGGCGAGCCAAAGCCCGCTACCTCCGAGCGCCGCGCCCAGCGCGAGCCCGGCGAGTAGCAGCGGGGCCTTGCCAGCGGGGGCTCGATGGGCGGTGCGGGTCAGCGGCTCCCCGGTATTGCCTGCCACCGCGCCATCGGTGGCGGCCGCTCGCGGCTCTAGATTCGCGGTGGACGGCACGGCCGCGTCGGGCACGAGCATGCTTTGGGTCAAGCTTGCGCCTTGGGGCAGCAGCCGGCGCATGGCGTCGCGCATGTCGGCTGCCGATTGAAAGCGCTCGTTCGGGTCAAGGCGCATCGCGCGGTGCACGATCTCCGCCAGCTCGTCGGGCACCGACGGCGCCAAGCGTTGAATCGGCACGGGCGGCGCCGAACAGATGGCTAGAATCAGCTGACCGAGCGTTTCAGCGCCGTGATGAGGAGGCTTGCCGGCCAGCACCTCGTACAGCACCGCGCCCAGGGACCAGAGGTCCGTCCGATGATCGATGGTCTTCAAGCCCATCGCTTGCTCGGGCGACATGTAGAGTGGGGAGCCCATCATGCTGCCGGTGCGGGTGAGCGCCTGGTCGGTGCTGCCGGGGAGGTGCTCCTCCTTGACCTTCGCGATGCCGAAATCCAAGAGCTTTACGACCACGTCCTCGTCGCGACTCGCCAAATAGATGTTGGCCGGCTTAATGTCGCGGTGAATCACCCGCGCTTCGTGTGCCTTCTGAATACCGCTACAGGCTTGGGTGGCAATGCGCAGCGCCAGCTCCGGCGAGAGCGCGCCGATACGCCCGCATAGGTGCTGCAAGTCTTCGCCAACCAGGTACTCCATGACCATGAACGGCAAGCCCTGCTCGCGGTCGATACCGGTATCCAGCACCTGAACGATGTGTTGTGACTCGATGACCCCGGCCGCGCGCGCCTCACGCTGGAAGCGCAAAATCGCATCGCGCGAGATCGTCTCGGCGATGATTAGCTTGAGCGCGACGCGTCGCCCGGTACCCGTGTGGGCGGCCTCGTAAACGGCGCCCATCCCACCTTGGCCGAGCAAACGAACGATCTGGTACTTGCCGTCGATCGTTTTGCCCAGCATTCGTCGCCGGAGACGTTAAGCGCGGCCCGAGATGTAGGCAACTGGTGGCGCCGTGGCGGGCAGATGTAGGGCGATCGCGGCAAAACGCGAGTTTGCCTGAGAACGAGGAAGATAATGGCGGTGGCCAACGTAGCTCGGGCGTCCTAACGTCCATCGTCGGAGGCGTGGCCATGAATTTTGTCGTCAACACGGGTGATCAGCGTCGCGACCAAGAAGAGCTCACGCGCTATCAACAGCACTACCGCCAGCAAGGTCTCGAGCTTTACGCCCAGGCCCTGCCGACCGGCGGCTACCAAGTGACGATCGCTCCTCCGCGCCGGCCGCGCCGCCGCCTCCGCAGCCGTACGGCGCCGCACAGTACGGCGGGCAGCAGCCGCCCGCGCAGCACTACGGCGCGCAGCAGCCTCCGGCGCAGCACTACGGCGCGCAGCAGCCTCCTGCGCAGCACTACGGCGGGCCGCAAGCTCCCGCGCAGCACTACGGCGCGGCGCAACCTCCGGCTCAAATGCAAAGCGCGCCCGTCGCTTCCAACTACGGAGGTGGCGCAGCCTATGCCATGGCCGGCGGCGGGGTGATGGCAGGTGCCGCCACGGGTGAAGCCGTCCAGCCGCTGACACAACAGCGCGTCGCCTACCTGCGTAAGGTGTACAGCTTGCTCGGCGCCGCCGCGTTCATTGCGGTATTCGCTGGCTGGGCGTCCATCAGCCTCGGACCTACGGTCACCATGACCTCGCCGGAGGGGGCCACGGTGGCAGTGCCGCTGCTGGTTTCGCTGATGCTCGGCAATCGCATCGTGATGTACGCCGCCTTCGGCTTGTTGTTCGTGGCCACGTTGGGGGCCAGCGCGGTCAGCAAGGTGCGAGTCATCAACGTCGGCGCGCTGATGGGCGTCGCGCTGTTGATGGGCATCGAGCTTGCGCCGATGGCCTTCGTTTCACAGTACTACGCGGGCGTGGGCGACACCATGTCGGCCAACCCCATCCGCGACACTATGGTGATGGTGCTGTCGGTTTTTGCGGGCATTACCGGCTATATCTTCATCACCCGCAAAGATTTTTCTTGGATGGGCTCCATCTTGTCGATGGGCGTGATGGTGATCTTCGGAGCCTGCCTGCTCAGCTTCGTGTTCCACACCGAGGTGTTCTCGCTGGCGGTGGCTAGCGCGGGCGCGCTGCTGTCGATCGGCATGCTGCTCTACGTCACCTCGTACATCTTTCGCAACAGCCAGATGGACGACGCGGTGGGAGACGCCTTGGCGCTGCTCGTGCAACTGCGGAACCTATTCATGTTCCTGCTGCGCATCTTGATGTCGCGCCGTTGAACGTTTCTAGAGCGACACACGGTTTGCTGGGAGAACGATTTTCACGAGTTGGTAACTTCCGGCGTCGCCGCGTGGGGGGAGGCTCGGTCGAATTCACTGCGCCTTCGGCGCTCCCTCGCTTCGCGAGGGCCGTGGTCCTCCGCGGACTTCGTCCACTCCGGGTCACTTCGGCCGACGCGAGGGCGCGGCCGCGACGAGCCGCGTGGGGTGGGGCCCCGCTGAATTCATTTCAGCGGGGCGGGGAGGCGCGTGCCTCCCCGGAGACCGACCGGCGCGTGCCGCCCCCACCAGGAAAGGCCTAGAACGCAGTGGCTGCAAACTGATCGGCGTTCTAGGAGCGGCCGTTTCGATCCAAAATGCGCCCCTGAATGGCTTCGGCCACGTGCGTCGCTCGGACCCGCTCTTCGCCGTCCAAGTCGGCCAGGGTGCGGGCCACCCGCAGCACTTTGTTGAAGGCGCGCGCCGACAAGCCCAGTCGGTTGACGGCAGCTTCGATGAGCTTTTTGCTTTCGTCGTCGATGGCGGCGACTTTCTCGAGCGCGGCCGAGGGCAGCGTGGCGTTGAGGTAGCCGTCGACGCCGAGCGCTTTGGCGCGGGCCTGCTGGCGTTCACGGGCGCGGAGCACGCGAGCGCGCACGACCGCCGAGCTTTCGCCGCCGCCTTTGCGCACGAGCGCCGCCACCTCGACGGGGGGCACGCTGACGTGGATGTCGATGCGATCGAGCAAGGGGCCCGAGAGCTTGGCTCGATAGCGTTCGCGCGTGGCCTCGGAGCAACGGCACGCCAAGCGCGGGTGGCCGAAGTAGCCGCACGGGCATGGGTTGACGGCGGCGACGAGCACGGGCCGAGCCGGGAACCAAGCACGGGCGCGCGCTCGCGCGATGCAAACCTTACCGTCCTCCAGCGGCTGGCGCAGCGCTTCGAGCACCCCGCGTCGGAACTCCGCTAGCTCGTCCAAAAACAGCACGCCATGGTGGGCGAGGCTGACTTCGCCCGGTCGCGGGATGTCGCCGCCACCGACCAAGCCCGCTTCGCTCACTGAATGATGCGGGGCCCGAAACGGGCGTTGAGTGACGATGCCGGTGGCGGTCGGCAGCGTGCCGGCTACCGAATGGATGGCGGTGCACTCGATGGCTTCTTCGAGCTCGAGCGGAGGCAAGATGGTGGGCAGCAGGCGCGCCATGAGGGTTTTGCCGCTGCCGGGTGGCCCCACGAGCAACAGGTTGTGCCCGCCTGCCGCCGCCATTTCCAGCGCGCGGCGGGCGCTGCCCTGGCCGCGCACCTCGGCCAAGTCTCCTGTCGCCGTGGACGCTTGCGGCACGAAGTGGGTGGCGGGTGCTAGCGGCAACGCGCGTCGCCCGCGCAGGTGCTGCACGACTTGCTCGAGCGAGTCCGCCACCAGCACCTTCACTCCGCGCGCCAAGCCCGCCTCGGCAGAGTTGCCGCGCGGCACGATGGCGGTGCGAATGCCGCGCCGCTCCGCACCCTCGAGCCGAGGCAAGACGCCCGTCACCGGTCGCAAAGAGCCATCGAGCGACAGCTCTCCGACGAGCAGCACACCCTCCAGTGCTTGCGGCTCCAAGAGCTCGATGGCAGCCAGCAGAGCCAGCGCGATCGCCACGTCGAGCGCCGCGCCGCTCTTGCGCAAGTCTGCGGGCGCCAAGTTGACCGTCACCGCGTAGGCGTCGATCAGCACGCCCAAGCACGCCAAGGAGCCTTGCACGCGCACGCGCGACTCGCGCACGGCGGCCTCGGCAAGGCCGACCATTTGGAAGAACGCAGGACCGCGCGTGCACGACACCTCCACGCGGATGGGATGCGCCTCCAGCCCGATGAGCACGGAAGTTTGCGCCGTGGCAATGCCAGTTGGTGTGCCGGCGATGACCTGCGCTGCGGAGCCTGAGCTTGTCATGTCGGCGCGCTGTTTTTGCGAACCGCGTGCCAGGCCAACAATGCTCGAGAACACGCGGGGTGCGGCTGAACCGAGGGCTGGCTGCCGGTGGCGAGCTGGCGGCCAGACCAGCCGCGGACGAGACGCGGCTTGCAGTCGGCGACGGTGCTGGCGGTGGCGACGTTGCGTTACCTCTGCAAGTTGCTTTCACGCGGGTTTCCAACGCCCGTCAGCTGGCGAAGACGCTGTGCTTCTAAACAGGCGGCGTGGGCTTCGTGGGTCGCATCGCCGGATCGCTGTTCACTTGCCTTCGCGCGGTGGTGCTCGTCGGGTCAGTCGACGTGGCGGTTTCGCAGCGCTCGGCTTTCGCTGGTCGGGCACGGCTTTTTTTCGTCGCGCAGTGATCGCAATGACGACCAGCGCGACACAGGGCCAGCATTGTGTCGAACCTGCAGTTGCCTTCGACGAATTATTTGTTCACCTCGTGGGTGATTATTTTGCCTGCGCACCAGCACGTGGGGTGACCACTGGGTCGAATGCCTGCTAAGTCCATTCACTCCGCGAGCGCGCCGCGTGCGGCGTTGTGCTCAATCGCGATGCTGGCGTTGGCTCTGACGTTTGCCGCTTGCGGCAGTCGTGGCGACTCAGCCGACGTCACCAATCCAGAGTCGAACGGAGGCGCAGCTGACGGTGCTGGTGCGCCCTCTTCGATCGACGTCGCGGGCTCTTCGACCCACGGGGGCGCTTCGGGTACGGGCGGCGCGGCCGGCGATGGAGCCGGCGGAGAAGCGGGCAATCTCGGAACGGCCGGCACACCGCCGGTCGGGACGGGCGGCCGCGGTCCGATCACCGGCCCTGGCAACGGGTTCCCTGGTACCGGCGGTTTTGGCAATGGTTTTCCAGGAGTTGGCGGTTTCGGCAACGGGGGTTTTGGCAACGGCTTTCCCGGAAACGGTGGCCGTGGCAATGGTGGTCCCGGCAATGGTGGACGAGGTAACGGCGGACCCGGCATCGGCGGGCCAGGAAACGGCGGCCCCGGAAACGGTGGTCCCGGCGGTCCCGGAAACGGTGGTCCCGGCGGTCCCGGAAATGGCGGTCCGGGCGGTCCCGGAAACGGCGGCCCCGGCAACGGCGGTCCTGGCAACGGTGGACCCGGCAACGGCGGACCCGGCAACGGCGGACCCGGCAACGGCGGACCCGGCAACGGCGGACCCGGCAACGGTGGTCCCGGCAACGGTGGTCCCGGCAACGGCGGTCCCGGCAACGGCGGTCCCGGCAACGGCGGGCCTGGAAACGGAAATGGAAACGGTGGACCGTTCGGTTGAACAAGCCTTCTTCGCGCGAGCGATGGTGCTGAGCGACCACCCCGTATCATTCGACACGGAAGATGACTCGGTACCGCGCGACCTCGAAACACGCGAGCAGCGACGCGCGCACTTCACACGCGTGGTCGGTGCGATCGTCGGCACGCTTGGCGTCGGCGCGCTGTTGGCGTTGACGCGGCCGCTTCCTCGCCCCGCCGAGGCCGCGCCCGTGGTCGTCGCGGCCCCGCCTGCTGCCGCTGAAATAGTCCCCGTTTCTCCGGAAGAACCCACCATTACGCTCCCGCTCGAGCTAACGGCCGACGACCCCGCCGTCGCGTCTGCTGCGGTCGCGCAACCTGCTCTTCCGGCACCTTCGGCGTCGCCCGAATTAGCGCCGAGCACTGCATCGTCCGCGCGCCCGACCAAGTCCAGTGCGCCGCAGCGCAGCGCCGCGCGCCAGCGCGTGCCCGCAGCGAAACCCGTCAGTGCGCCGCCGCTCATTCCTGCCGAGAGTGGGAATCGTCCGCCGCCGACTGCGCGCTTCGCCGACTAACCATCACACGACGCATCGTTTCGTTTCGCATCGTTCCGTTTCGTCTCGCATTGTCGCGTCGTTCGACCGCCATGATCAAATTGCATCCTTTACTCGTCGTCTGCTCGCTCGCGCTCGTTTCTCAGCTGGCCCGCGCTGCCGAGCCGGAAAAGCCCGCGAAATCGCCGCTGCCAGCGGAGAACGAGCCGGACGTCAGCGACGCGCGCCACGCCTCGCTTCGTCGAGGCAGCACCCTCGACGGGTCGACGGGGCTGTTGCGACTGAGATCCGCGGACGCGAGCGCGGTCGGCACATTTCGGCTCTCACTCGGCGGCAGCTTCTACTCCGGCAACGGCTTTCTATGCCCGCCTTGCGAAAATCCCCAAGGCGACGTGTCGACCAAAGCCGACGACGCCAGCTTCTTCGCCACGCGCGCGCAGCTTGCCGTGACGCCGTTGCCGTTCTTGGAGGCGCACGCGGGGCTTCGCTACCAAACCACCTCGAACAATCAGCCCAGCTCGCGGGTGATTCCGGTCGCGGGCGACACGGTGCTGGGCGCCAAGGCGTTCTTGCCCGCAAAAGACGGCCGAATTTATGCCTTTGGCGGCGGCCTTGCCGTTGGCTTGCTGACGCCGACCGACGGCGTCGGGGTCGCGGCCGCCAACGTCGATCTACACCTGGAAGGCACGCTGGACTTCAGCCGCTTGCCGGCCAAATCCCGGTTGCCGCTGCGGGTGCACACCAACCTGGGCTACACCTTCGACAACTCCGGCGTGATTGCCGACGACATCGAATCCAAACGCCAGCGCGTGCTGGGCGGCACCCAGACGCTGACGCGAGTCGAGCGCTTCGGCTACGGCATCAATCGTACCGATTTTTTCAAGTGGGGGCTCGGGGTCGAAGGCGCGTTCGATTTCGTCCGTCCGTTCGTGGAGTGGACGATGGACGTGCCCGTCAATCGCCAGAGCTACGTGTGCAACCTGGCCGCTCGCAGCGCGGGGGACCAATGCATGTCTCGCGACGCTCGCTTCTCCAGCACGCCCTCGCGATTGACGCTCGGCACGCGCGTATTCCCATGGGTCACGCCCTGGTTGGATGGGTTGTCGTTGCTGGCGGCGGTCGACATCGGCACCGGCGCGACGTCCAATTTCATCGAAGAGGTAGCGCCGGAAGCGCCTTACACGCTGCACTTCGGGCTGGGCTACGCCTTCGACACGCAACCGCGAGTGAAGCGCGTCGTAGAGACCAAGCTGGTGCCGGCGCCGGCGGTGGCAGCGCCGGCCGCGCGGCAATACGTCGTCATGGGCACGGTGGTCGACGCGCAGACTTCGCAGCCGATCGCCGAAGCGGGCGTTTTCTTCGAGGGCTCCGACCAGAATGCCGTCCTCACCGCCAACGACGGCGGCTTCCGCACCGCGCCGCTCACGCCCGGTGAGTACCGGTTCCTGGTGAAGAAGGCCGACTACTTGGACGGCCACTGCCAAGCGATGCTGGTGGAAGCTCCCGCAGAAAAGTCGACGAAGGGCGCGCCTACCGGCTCGCCAGCGGCGCCGGCCCCGACCGCGCCGCTCGTGAGCGAGACGCAGATTCGCTGCGAGCTCACTGCGTTGCCGCAAGTCGCGACGGTCACTGGTACCGTGCGAAACGGAGCTTCCACCGAGTTCGTCGCCAACGCCACGGTCAGTGCCAAGGACGCACGTGGCCGCGACATCGCGGTGCAGACCGACGCCGAAGGGCGTTTCCGATTCGAGAACGTCCCGGCCGGCAAGCTGCGCTTGGAGGTTGCCGCCGATGGCTACCTGCCGAGCGTCACCGAGCTCGAGCTGAAGGCGCGCGTACCGTTCAACACGCAGCTCTTCGTCAACAAGCGCCCCGCCCAAGCTGGCGTCGTCGTCACCAAGACCGAGCTCAAGCTGAAGCGGCAGGTTCACTTCCTGTTCGACTCTTCCGAAATTCAGCCGGACTCTCAGTCAATCTTGGAGGAGATCGCGGAAGCCCTGCGCAACCACCCCGAGATTCGTTCCGTAGAGATTCAGGGCCATACCGACGACATCGGCAGCGCCGACCACAATTTGCGGCTGAGCGAAGAGCGGGCCACCGCCGTGCGCGACGCCCTGGTGGTGCTCGGCGTCGAGAGCAGCCGACTCTCGGCGCGCGGCTACGGCAAAGAGAAGCCGCTCGTTCGCAATACCACTCCGGACGCCCGCGCCAAGAACCGGCGCGTCCAGCTGATGATCCAGAATCCGTAGCCAGTCAGCGCTACGGAGCGCGCGCCACCTTCAGCACGTCGAACTGCAGAAATTCGCCGATGTAGGGGCTGCTGGTCAGGGTCACGCCGTCGATGACTTTGTCGTGGTTGTAACACTGATGCTCGTCGGACCCGATGATGTAGAAATCGAGCGTTGCCTGGCCCTGCATCTTGATCGTGACGGTGTAGTCTTGCGAATAGACGGCGTGCGGCGGACGATCGTTGTCTTTGTCGGTGGTGTAGTTCAGGTAGAAGTGTTGCTTCGGTGAGGAAACCATCATCGCGAACACGTTGAAGCCGTTGAAGCAGCCGTCGCTCGGTGACACCTCCGCCGGGAGCTGGAACGGCAGCTCCGAAGCCTTGTTTTTGCACGCAGAAGCAAAGCCTCCCACCGTGGGCACGCCGCCCGTGTAAAACACCTTGCTGACCGGATCCAGCGTGCCGCCCTCGTACCAATAGCGCTCGACGATGCCGCGCACACGCAGCGTGACGTCATAGGTGACGTTGGCGTCGCCAGCCAGCTTGCGCATGACGTGCTGGTTCTTGACCGCGTTCAGCTGCGGGCAGACCGCACCGGCGCCGGCTTCGACCTTGTAGTTGGTGAGATCGCACGGGTCGAGCAGCTGGTAGCCGTTCAACGGTGCGAGCGCGGCGCTGTCGTCGGTCGGGCTCGTGCCCCCGCCCGCGTTGCCGCCATTGTTGCCCGCGGTGCCCGCAGCGCCGCCCATCCCCGCACCGCCCGCGCCGCCGCCGCTCTGCCCTGCCGCTCCGCCCGTCCCCGCTTGTCCTGCCGCGCCCGCCGCCGGCAACGCCGACGTTCCGGCGCTGGTGGTCGAGCCAGCCATGCCGGCCGCCGGCGCTCCAGCCGCGCCCGCGCCCGAGCTGCTACCCGACGCGCCGCTTTGGCCCCCGGTGGCACCCGCGGTGGGGGTGGGCGCGGCCCCATCCCCGCAGGCGCTGGTAACCACCAGCAACGCGACCAGACCCACGGAACGAGCACCAAATGGCCTTCGGCCGGACGACAGCTGCATGTGTGCTCGGGTTGGTGCCGGGAGCCCCAGGCCTTTGGCACTTTATTCTTCGGCGAAGGGCCAGCCGCGAAGGCTCGCGGCAGAGGGAGCTACCGCCAGCCCAAAGCCACCAGCGCGGCGACGGACAGCAGCACCAACGACGCTGACCAGAGCGCGACTACGCCCGGGTGCGCGCGTAGCCACTGCACCCGCAGGCGCCGAACGCTGACCGGCTGCACCATCGACACCCGTTCCGGACTCGGCTCTTCCGGCGCCTGGCGAGGGGCCTCGGAGACGATGAGCTTTAGGTGCGCGCGGGCTTGCATGGTGGAGGTGGGGGAGGCGTCGGTCGCCCTGGCCGCAACTCGGTGGCCTCGGGCGGGTGGGGAGCCTTGAAGGGGCGAACGGCCGACTTTGCCGCTGGGTAAGAGGGCCGCGCATGGCGCGGGCACGGCAAGCTCGAGGTTGCCGTCGCGGCTCGCCGCCGGTTTCGGTCGAAAAATTCCGCTGCTTTCCGGCAAGTAGGAGCGCACCGGAAATGCGTTTGCCGCTCGGGCCGGTTTGATGAACAAGGGCCCGTGATTTTGCAGTCCGCCCGAACCGCCATCGGCGAGTACCGGCCCAGCGACGCCCGCGAGCGCGGCTTCCGAGAGCGCATGCTGGAGCTGCTGGCGCTTCCGGCCCCGACCTCACGCCGGCAATTCGTTCCGGGTCACCTGACCGCCAGCGCCTTCGTGCTCTCTCCCGAGCGCGACGCCGTGCTGCTGATCTTGCACAAGAAGCTGCAGCTCTGGCTGCAGCCCGGCGGGCACATCGAGCCCGGCGACGCCAGCTTGCTGGCCGCCGCGCGCCGCGAAGTGGCCGAAGAAGTCGGGCTCGGGCTGCCGGAATCGCTCACCGGCGCCGTGTTCGATTTGGACATTCACCAAATCCCAGCGCGTAAAGACGAGCCCTCCCACGAGCACTTCGACGTGCGCTTTTGCTTCCACGCGCCCTCGCTGGACTTTGCCATCAACGACGAGGTGGTCGACGCGCGCTGGGCCCGGCTCGACCAGATCGAGCGGTTTTCCAGCGACGAATCCGTGCTGCGCGTAGCCCGCAAGCTGCTCGCGGGCCTCTCCTCCGCTCAAAGTCCGTAGACGCCGGTCACGCCATGTCGGAAAAGAATCAGCGCCCGCAGCCCCGTTTCTTCGCTACTGCCGCCAAGGGCACCGAGCCGCTCTTGCGCGACGAGCTCAACGAGCTCGGGCTCCCGCGCGTACGCGCGGATCGAGGCGGCGTGCATTTCGGCGCCGAGCCGCGCGATGCGTACCGCGCGTGCTTGTGGTCGCGCATCGCTCAGCGAGTGCTCGAGCCGCTGTCCGAGTTTGCCAGCCCTGACGAAGACGCGCTGTACGACGGGGTACGCGCCATCGATTGGCAGCGCGTGCTGGACGCTGAGCACACGTTGGCGGTGCGCGCCGCCTGTCGCTCCAGCCGCCTCGCCCAC
>JBEQSW010000008.1:0-2841 GCA_040348565.1 Myxococcales bacterium
GCGCTGCGGGTTGGCGAATGGAGCCGCCGGTGTCGCTACCCAGCGAGCCCAGCGCCAAGCCGGCCGCCACCGCCACGGCGCTGCCGCCGCTCGAGCCGCCCGGTGTGCGTGTGCGATCCCAAGGGTTGCGCGGCGGGCCGAAGGCGCTGTTTTCGCCCGACGAGCCCATGGCAAATTCATCCATGTTCGCCTTGCCGACCAAGACGGCGTCGGCGGCGCGCAGGCGAGCCACCACCGTGGCGTCGTAGGGCGGGCGGAAGCCATGCTCGGGGTCGGTGCCGCCGGCGTTGCCTTCACCCACGCGGGTGAGAATCTTCGAGGCGCAGGTGGTGGGCGCGTCCGTCGTGCACAGCGCATCTTTGATGGCGATGGGCACGCCCGAAAGCTTGCCGAGCGGCGCGCCGGCTTTGCGCTTGGCGTCGACGGCGTCGGCGGCGGCCAGGGCGGCATCCCGCGCGACGTACAAAAGGGCGTTCAAGTCGCGCGTTTGGTCGACGCGAGCGAGCGCGGCTTCGGTCACCTGGCGCGCGGTCAGCGCGCCTTTTTGTACCTGATCGGCCAGATCGGCGATGGAGAGGTCGAGCACGTCGGTCATCCTTCGTCCACGAAAGCAGGGACGGCAAAGCCGTCCGATGAAGAGCGGGGCGCCTGGCTCAGCGCCAAATCGTGCGGCAAGCTGCGATGCGGCTCGTCGGTGCGAAACGGCGCGGCCACCACCGCAACCTGAGTCGTGGCGGGCACGTCGGTCGTGTCGAGCTCGGAGAGCTGGTTGACGTATTCGAGGATCCCGTCGAGGTCTCGCTGCATCCGGTCGATCTCAGTTTCCGTGAGCTCGAGCCGGGCAAGCTTGGCTACGTGGAGCACGTTGTCGCGAGTAATGGCCATGATGAAAATGCGCCGTCACCCGGCGCGCGGCGGAGCCTAGCCCATTTCGGCGATAGGTCAGCTATGCTCGGGCCATGGCGTCGCCTCCCGGCGGTTACGGCCCTCCGCGCGGCGGCTATCCGCCTCCGCCCGGCTACGGTCCTCCCGGTCAGCAGCCGGCATCCGCTCACAAGCCCATCACGGGCTCGGCCGAGACCATGGCCTTGCACGCCATGACGATCGATCCCAAGACGGGGCTGCCGAAGGGCGAGAAGCCACCCGCCAGCCCGGCGGCGGTGCTCGCGCTCGTTTGCGGCATCCTGCTCTGCTTGGGCCCGCTCACCGGCCCGACGGCCATCATCGCAGGCCTGGTCGCCCGAGCGCAGGCTCAGCGGAAACCCAACGTGGTGGGCGGGCGCGGCATGGCCACCGTCGGCATTGCGCTCGGCGTGGTCAACCTACTGCTGTGGACGTTTTTGTTGGTCTATTACCTGTCGCAGGATGCCTAACAGGCGTTCAGGACCGCGGAAAATGGCGCCTCGTCTCGGCTTTAGCGCGCAACCGGCCCGGGCCCTGTCCGATGGACCCGCGTGGCCCAGCTCCCCCTCGACGATGTCCGCGAGCTCCCCGACTCGACGCGCCACGTGGCCCTGGCTAGGCTGCCGGAGCGCTTGCGCGGACCGAATCCGCACGCGCCGAGGCGAGTGAGCGATTTTCGGGAATTTCAAGATGGGGAGCTGGTTCCCGGCACGCGCTACCGCGTCACCCGCCTGATCGGCGCCGGCGGGATGGGCCGCGTATACGAAGTGGAGCACGTGGAGCTCGGCAAGCGCTTCGTGCTCAAGGCGCTGCAGCGCGAGCTCGCGCGGCGCGAAGATCTGGTGGCTCGCCTGCGCAACGAGTGGCGCGCGCTGGCGCGGCTCGAGCACCCGAACATCGTCAACGTCACGGACGCCGGCACCTCCCAAAACGACGTGCCGTTCTACGTGATGGAGCGGCTCGAAGGCGAGACGCTGTCGTCGCTGCTGCACCGTCAACGGCGCCTGGTGCCGCAGCAAGCGCTGGCCATCGCGGCCGGCATTTTGGACGGCCTGCACGCCGCTCACCAAATCGGCGTCGTGCACCGCGACGTCAAGCCGCCCAACATCTTCTTGACCGCTCCGACCACGGTCAAAGTCTTGGATTTCGGCATCGCCAAGATCAAAGACGCCAAGGACGTCATCACCGCGCGTGGTCTGGCCGTGGGCACGCCGCGCTACATGTCGCCCGAGCAGGCTCAAGGCACGCCAGTCGACGCGCGCTCGGACATTTACGCGACCGGCCTGATGCTGTTCGAAATGGTGAGCGGCGTCGGTCCCTTCGACGACGCGCGCGATCACAACGAGCTGCTGTTGGCTCATTTGGGCCGAAAAGCGCCGCTTCTGTCCAGCATTTCGGTGGTGGCTCCGGAGTTGGACGCGGTGGTGGCGGGCATGCTCGCCAAAGATCCGCGCGAGCGCCCGCCGAGCGCGCGGCAGATTGCTGACACCCTGCGCGCGCTCAGCGAGCGCTACGCGCACTACGTCGGGACTGAGGCGCCCACCATCAACGCCCCGCGCACGCCCTTGTCCGAGCCGCCCACGCGCGTCGAGGGTCAGCGTCGCAGCGCGCGGCCCGCCGCTGGTCCCACTCGGCCCGACAGCGTTGCTGCTCTCGCTCGCCAAGAGCAGTCGGGCGACACCACGACCATCCAGCCCGCCTTCGAAATCGCCACCACCGCCGCGCACGCGCTGCCGAACCCCAACGTCACCCAGCGGCTGCCTGACGTGGCGGCGGCAACGCCGTCGCTCTACGGACCCGACACGCTGGTCGATCCTTTGACCAAGGCGCCCACCGTCGTGCCAGGGGCTGCGCCCGAACGCACGGAGATGCTGCTGTCGGTGCCATTGGCGCCCGGAGTGCGTCAGCCGACCGATCCCGGACCCACCCGCACCGCCG
>JBEQSW010000021.1:0-8485 GCA_040348565.1 Myxococcales bacterium
CCGCGCCAATCGCTGGCGCTCAGCTTGTTCCCGCGATGTCCCGCGAAGCCACGGATGCGCAAGGGCCGCGAACCCGAACCGGGCTGCGCTTGTCGGCTCAGGGGAGCTCCCACGCCTAGGCGTGCAGGTTCAGGTGGGTGCCGAGCGGGCCGTCTTTTTCGGGGGCGTTGAGGCCGAGCGCCGCCTTCGAATCGGCTGAGGGTGGAACGTAGACCTCGTCACCCGAGTATTCTTTGCCAGGGTGAGCAGGGTTCATGCCCTTCTTGGCGAGCTCTACATCAGCGCAGTTACGGCAGTAGTAGCCGTTGACGATGCTCATGCTCATCTCAACCATATGAAGCGGCGCGCCGACCGGTTACTTCAATCGCCAAAATTCGACTTGCGCAGAAGGTGCGAGCAGCGCAGACACCACGCGCACGGAATTTCACCCCATCCAGATACCCTGACGCGAGGGTGCCAGAAACTTCACAGATTGTAAAGCAGCGTCGCAAAGCGCGAGTCTGCCGCCACGCACCATGCTCGAAGACAAACCCACGCTCTACGCGATCGACTTTGGCACCAGCAACTCACTCTTGTGCGGGGTCAACGCGCGCGGCGTCGATGCGCCGCTTCCGCTGGATCCGTCGGCGAGCGATCCATCCGTCTTCCGCAGCATCTTGTTCTTTTCGGAGACGACCGAACAGTACTTCGGCGCGCAGGCACTCGAACGCTACGTAGCCGAGGGCATGCGCGGCCGCTTCTTGCGCTCGCTGAAGCGTTTCTTGCCGATGCCCAGCTTCGAAGAGACGCGCATCGGCTCGAAGGCGGTGAAGTTGGAAGAGCTGATTGGCGTATTTCTGCGCGAGATGCGTCGTCGGGCCAACGCCCACTACGGCGTGGACGTGCGGCGCGCGCTCTTCGGACGGCCCGCGCGCTTTTCCGACAGCGACGCCAACGACGCGCTGGCCGAAGAACGCCTGGGCGCCGCCGCCAATTTCGCCGGCTTCAGCGAAGTGCACTTTTGCCCGGAGCCGACTGCCGCCGCCTACGACTTTCGCAGCCGCCTGACCGAGCCGAAGGTGGTGTTGGTAGCCGATTTCGGCGGCGGCACGTCCGATTTTACCGTCGCGCGCCTGACCCCGGACGAGCAAGAAGTAGAAGTCTTGGCCATCGGCGGCGTATCGATCGCCGGTGACGCGTTCGACGGCTCGATCATGCGCAGCAAGGTGAGCCGGCACTTCGGCGCCGACGTGAAGTACAAGGTGCCGTTCGGCTCCAACGTGCTCAGCATGCCGCGGCCGCTGATGGAGGCGTTGTGCTCCCCAGCCGAAACCTGCCTGCTCGCGCAACGCGACATCATGGCCTTCTTGCGCGACATCAAGAGCGGCTCGCTGGGCAAGGACGACAAACGGCACATCGACCAGCTGCTGTGCTTGGTGGAAGACTCGCTCGGCTTTCAGCTGTTCGTGTCCATCGAGCACGCCAAGCGCGAGCTGTCGGACAGCGAAGCCACCACCCTCACCTTCGACTATCCCGGCATCGACATCGCTGAGCCGATCACGCGCGCCGAGTTTCAAACCTTCTCGGCTCCTCAGGTCGACGCCATCTTGGGCTCACTCGATCGCACGCTGGCGGAAAGCGGGCTCGGCGCGGCCGGCATCGACTTGGTGTGCTGCACCGGCGGCACGGCGCGCGTCGCGGCCCTCTCGGCCGGCATCCAGAGCCGTTTTGGCGCCGAAAAACTGGTGCGGCTGCGCAGCCTGCACAGCGTCATCCAGGGCCTGGGCGAGCGCGCGCGCACCTTCGCGTAAGGCGGCGGGTTTGGGCTAAGCTTCCGCGGTATGGCAGGTTCCGCCGCCGACGCGATAGGTCAGGCCGTCGAGCGCAGTAAGCAGCTGCTGTTTCAGCCGTTCAAGCTGGAGAAATGGTTCGCGCTCGGCTTCACGGTATTTTTGGCGCAGTGCGGGGAAGGCAACTTCAACACCGTGCAAGTGCCGAACCTGCCGTTCGGCTCGGGCAGCAGCCCCACGTTTCCCAAACCCTCGCCCACCAGCTCGGGCGCCGACTTCACGAAGATGTTCGACGAAGCGGTGAAGGCGTTCAACGCGGACTTTGCGCTGTACCTGAGCTTGGTGATTGGCGGCTTGCTGGTGGCAGTCGTGCTGTCCATCGTGGTGCTTTGGGTCTCCAGCCGCGCCAAGCTGATGTTCATCGAGTCGGTGGTGTGGGACCGCGTCGACATCGGGCGCCAGTGGACGCGCGCGGCCGAGCTCGGCAGCAGCTTGTTCAAGTTTCGCTTGTGGCTCCAGCTGGGCGGCGGCTTGCTCACGCTCGGTGCCCTCACGCTGGCCATCGTCACAGGCCTGTCCGACTTCCAAAAGGGCGACTTTTTAGGGTCTCAAGCGCTGATGGGCTACGCCCTATTCGGCTTCGCCCTCGTGGCGGTCGGCATGCCGCTCGGCTTCGTTGGACTCTTGCTCGACGACTTCGTGGTGCCGCTGATGGTCGTGCGTAACGCGCACGTGGGCGAGGCGTGGGGCATTTGCCGGCGTGAGGTATTGAACGGCAACTGGGGCAACCTGCTGCTTTTCTACCTGTTGCGCGTGCTCTTGGCGCTCGGCATCGCCATCGCAGTGTTCGTGCTCAAATGCATCACCTGCTGCCTCAGCACCATCCCCTACCTGAGCACGGTACTAATCCTGCCCGTGCTCGTCTTCTGGCGCGCCTTCCCGCTCTACTACATGGAGCAAATCAGCGTCCCCATCTTCCCCGCCCCGGAACCCTCCTGGCAAGCCTACGACCAGTGGCGGTTTCCGAGGTAGTGGGCACACGGCGCCGCGCTGCGTTTCAGTAGAAGCTGGCGAGACGCACGGCACTGACGTACTTGACCGCGTCGTAGTTGGTCCAGGCCAGCGCCGCCAAGCCGTTGGGGCTCATTGACAACCGCAGCCCGCCGAGGCCTACGAAGCCCTGGTTCGTGATGGTTCCCCCCGGCACCGCCATAATGGGGCCCCAAGTCTGTGCCGAGTAACGCTGGTAGGCCAATGAGTAGCTCGGGTCTGCTCCTTTGGCGAACACCAGCAGCAGCGTGCCGCGACCGTCAGTGACGAGCGCCGGCATCACGGCCGCGCTCGTACCATCCGCGGCAGCCTGCTGCTGTTCGTAGGGCTCCCAGCCCGTCTTGAGATCGTAGCGGGCGGTATAGATGTATTGGTTGTCCGAATCTTTTGCAGTCCAGGCGGCAACGAATGATTGCCCGTCAAAGACGAGAGCGGGAGGTAGTTCGAGCACGTCCACCGTATTGGCACCACTAAGCGGAACAGGCTCTGCCCAAGCAGACTGCGCGAAGCGACTCGCCATCAGCTTGCCTGGGTAGGAAGTATCAACCCAGAGAGCCATGCCGCCACCTTCATTGTCCATCGCCACCACGGGAACACCACGCTGGGCCGCCAACGACTCCGTCGCAGCCACACTGCCAGGCAGCTCGACCGCGGTGCTCCACTTACCGCTGGCGGGCGTGAATCGAGATGCCGCCACCCGCTGGATACCGGTTGCCGGCGAAGTGCTGGCACGCCAGGCGGCCAAGCCATTTCCTTTCGCATCGAAGGCCACGCTGGTGTTGCCGAGGACGGCAAATGACGAGAGGACGTCACCTTGGGTGGGCCACTTTCCCGCGCCATCGGTGGTCCAGGCTGTCGATTCGGGGCCACTAGCGCTGTGATCAAACAGGGTCGTGACGCCGGTCGGCGATACGGCGACCTGCGGTCGCTCCGCGAAAAAATCAGTCGATACGCGGACCGGAGTATCCCAGGCGCCGGCCCGCTGCTGCGAGACGTCGAGGCCGTTCTGACCATCGGGTTCTTGCCAAACCACGGCGGCAACGCCGGCGGCATTGCTGGCCGATGAGACTTGACTACACTCGGTTTGGCCGGGAATCGTAAGCGCTTTGACGTCGCCCTGGGCCAAACCTCGCAAGTACCAACGCGCCCATGTCGGGCAATAGCTCGAAACGCTGCCGGACCAAACCAGCAGGACGCTTCCGTCGGCCGTCATTGGCAACTCGAAGGAGAGCTGCCCCTTCGTGTCCTTCGCGACGGTGGTCGGCTCGTGCCAGGCGCCATCTCTGACCACGAACGTGGAGGCGAGCTCTTGCAACAACGGCGCGCCAGCGGCATCGGAGACGCCCTTCGTCACCGACAGCTTGTATTCCGCGAGGAGGGCCAACGGTGAGGTCGGAGTAAACGTCACCTTGCCATTTGCGTAGTCCAGCTTCCCCTCAACGGGGGTCTCCCCGTCCAAGACCCGAATGTTCGTGGCGTGGACAGTGGTCGGATCCAGCGGCTCGCTGAACTCGATGACGACGCTGGTGTCGGGTTCGACGCCCATCGCGTCGTCTTCGGGCGTGAAAGAGACGATCGTGGGAGGCGGATTGCCGGCCCGGCACGCGCCCGCATCGCAAACCTCAGCTCCGTCTTCCGCGACTCCATTGGAACAATCGGCGTCAACGTCGCAGCCGTCGGCTCCCGCCGCGCCGCCGTCGCCCGCCATGCCTGCAGCTCCGCCCACCATCGTGGGATCGCTCCCACCACCGCCATCGGCTGCGCCCGCCGTCGCGTCGCTCCCACTGGTGCCGCTATGCGCGCCCTCCCCCGCCGTGCCGCACGTGCGACTGGCATGGCAATCCCCGCTGGCAAAGCCATCTCCGCAGCCCACCGAAAGCCCGAGCGCCGCTACTACGGCCCCCACCACCCCACCCATTCCGTTGATGCGCATTGCCATGACCAAACTCCGTCTTCCTATTGCGAGTGCTAGCGACCTATCGGCTCGCTCGTAGCTCAGTTGCGTGAGAAATGCCTAGGGCACCGGAAATTCTGTGCCGGACTTGCCGACGCTGCCGTCGGGGGCCTTGGTCGTCGAAACCTGCTCACCGCCAACGCCCGCGGCGCCCGGTGTGCCAGCCGTCAGCGTGGTGTCGCCGAGGTCGTACAGCGGCTTCATGCCGGAGTAGACGAGAGCGTAGGACGGGCCGCCGGTACCGCCGGAGCCGTTACCTCCTCGCCCGCCGTTCCCGCCGCGACCTCCGCTCCCGCCAAGTGCAACGAGCTGAGCCTTGTCCTGCTCACCGCCGGCACCGCCAGGCGCTCCGGCCCCGGGCAATCCGCCCTCCCCGCCAGCACCACCGTCACCACCAGCGGCAGACTTTACGGTGCTCGCAATCAGAGAGATGTCGCTCGACCAGCTGAAGAGGCCAACGGAGGCACCGCCGCCACCGCCCGCGCCGCCAGCGGATCCGCCACAGCCGCCCATGCCGCCAGCGCCGCCGCTAGCGCCGTAGCACGTGCCGGTTCCCTTGCTGGCGCCGCCGCCACCGCCGCCCTGGCCTGCGAACGCCGCCTGACCGGGCTTCCCGTCGGCGGGAATGAAGCCGACGGTCGAGAAAGCACCCGTCGTCGGCGCTGCATCACCCAAGGCACCAGGATCGCCCTGAGCACCGGGCTTGCCATCTAGCATCGTGATCGAAGCCGTTTCACCGGGACCGCCATTCTCCACGTCGGCGAGGGGATCGATGTGCTCGGTGGGACCGCCGGGCGCACCGGAAGGCCCATTGGCGGTGGTTTTCAGAGCGGTTGCACCCGTTCCTCCTTGCGAACCGCACTCGGTCTCGATCGTCCACTTGCCGCCAGCAAAGATCGGGGCTGGATCCACAGGAAAAGGCGGGCATAAACCGGCCGTTCCGGGGGGCGCTGTGCCGGCCACGGATCCGTCGGCTCCCTTGTTCCCGTCTTTGCCGTCCCCCCCCTTCGCCCCATCCCCCGCCGTCAACGTCACCCGCGTCAGCTCCACACCCTTACTGCTCGTAACAAACGCCCCGTAACTGCTCGCATCCGTCCCCGTACCGGTCGCGTCCGCAGCTTTGAAGCTGACGTTTTCGATGTGCACGCCCTTCTTCAAACCGTCGATGCGGAGCGCGATGTTCGAAGGTGACAAGACTTGGGCGCTGCGCGTCGTTGCGTACGTCCAGTTGGCGCATTCGAAGCCGCCGTAGATTTGGGTGCCGTCGCTGGCGAGATCGAGCGAGATTTTTTCCGAGTAGTCGGCGGCGCCGACGCAGACGTAGACGTTTTTGCCGGACGCGGACGCGATGCCTTTCGTGATTGTCTTGAACGGCATTTCCTTGGTGCCGTTGCCGGTCGTGTCGTCGCCGGTGTCGCTGGAGACGAAGACGCCGAGGTCGTTCGTGGTCCAGCAGGCGGCGTCATCCGAGACGTCGCCCGTGCAAGCGCTACCCCCAGCGCCGCCGTCGCCCCCGCCGCCCATGACGCCAGCGCTGCCGCTGGTGTTGGAGGAGCCGGACGTGCCCGAGCTGCCGCCGTTGGAGGAGCCCGCGTCCGTGCTGCCGCTGCCGGATTTGCCCGAGTTGCCGGCGTGCGAGCTGCCGGCGGTGGCGCCGCAGGTGCGATTTGCCGCGCAGTCCTCACCGTCGGCGCAACCAACGCCGAAAGCAATTGCGATGAACGGGCCGAGCCCCATCGCGACTACGCTTTTGGTCGTGGTGTTCATCTCAGTCATTCGCGTTCAGCTAGACACCCTCACTTGACCTCAAGGTCGGTCGCCGATTCGCCCGCGAGACCGTCCGGTGCATGGATCTCCGACACGCTTCCGCCGACCCCCGGGTCTCCGCCTACGCCAGGCGTCAGCGTCGTGTCCGCGGGGTCATACGTGGGCTTCGAGCCGGAATAGACGAGGGCGTAGGACGGACCTCCAGTACCTCCCGAGCCAGATCCGCCATCACCGCCATCGCCGCCATCACCGCCTCGTCCGCCATCGTCAATCTGTCCACTGCCAAGCCCGCCGGGCGCTCCATAGCCACCTTGGCCGTGTAGTCCGCCGCCGCCACCTGACCCGCCAGCACCACCGGCAGCGGCGTTGAATAGCGCGCTGCTCGCCACAATCTGGCTGTTCCAGCTCAGAAGCGCGACCGAAGCACCGCCACCGCTCCCTCCTGCTCCCGGCGCGCCACCCTCGCCGCCCATGCCTCCGGCGCCGCCGCTCGCGCCAACGCAAACACCATTGCCCTTGCTTGCACCTCCGCCTCCGCCTCCTTGTCCAGTGAATCCCTCTTTCCCGATGAGCCCGTCTGCCGGAGTAAATCCCTTCGAGGAGAATTCGCCAGCGGGGGCCGCAGCTGCCCCCACCTCACCATGCAGTCCCTCCGAGCCATCCCCCCCTCGCGCGCCCTTTACGCCGACTGTCGTTGCACCGGCGCCCGAGTTATCGGTTCCGGGAAGGGCAACACCTGTTGTCGGCGTTCCGGGGTCGCCATTGCCTCCGGACAATCCAGCATCAAGTCGCCCAGTGCCACCTATTCCGCCGAGCGTTCCATACGAAGCTTGCTCCGACCACGCCCCGCCAAGTTGCGTGGCAGGCGGAGTTGAACACTTCGCGGGCTTGCCTTTTTGCGGAGCATCGTCCGCGGCGGGCACCGTTGCGCCATCCATTCCCTTGACGCCTGCATCGCCGTCATGCCCGTTGGCTCCCTTGCCAGCCACGACCTTTACATTCTTGAAAACCACACCCTTGGCATTCGTAACAAACGCCCCGTAACTGCTCGCATCCGTCCCCGTACCGGTTGCGTCCGCAGCTTTGAAGCTGACGTTTTCGATATGGGCGCCCTTCTTCAAACCGTCGATGCGGAGCGCGATGTTCGAAGGTGACAAGACTTGGGCGCTGCGCGTCGTGGCGTAGGTCCAGGTGGCGCATTCGAAGCCGCCGTAGATTTGGATGCCGTCGCTGGCGAGATCGAGCGAGATCTTTTCCGAGTAGTCGGCGGCGCCGACGCAGACGTAGACGTTTTTGCCGGACGCGGACGCGATGCCTTTCGTGATTGTCTTGAACGGCATCTCCTTGGTGCCGTTGCCGGTGGTGTCGTCGCCGGTGTCGCTGGAGACGAAGACACCGAGGTCGTTCGTGGTCCAGCAGGCGGCGTCGTCCGAGACGTCGCCGGTGCACGCGCTGCCGCCAGCGCCGCCGTCGCCACCGCCGCCCATGACGCCGGCGCTACCGCTGGTGTTGGAGGAGCCAGAAGTGCCCGAGCTGCCGCCGTTGGAGGCGCCCGCGTCCGTGCTGCCGCTGCCGGATTTGCCCGAGTTGCCGGCGTGCGAGCTGCCGGCGGTGGCGCCGCAGGTGGCGGTGGCGTTGCAGTCGTCGGAGGAGTTGCTGCAAGCCGACAGTTGGATGGCGGTGAGGCCGAAGCCGAGCGCGAGGGCGGTGAAAGCTAAAATTCGCATATAGATGGCTCCCTTACTCCAAGAATCAGAAACTCCCCGACAAGCTCAGCTTCACGGCTCCGATCGACATGGCGTCGTTCGCGCGCGCGTGTTCCACATCGAAAGAAGGGGTCAGGCTCGCGAGAATCGTGCGCCTTTTTCCTTGAGCCGCACCGCCACCGCGATGGCGCAGCGCGTCCCAATAGAAATAACCTCCCGCCAACGCCGCCACGCCGCCG
>JBEQSW010000031.1:0-40977 GCA_040348565.1 Myxococcales bacterium
GGGCGGTGCCGAGGCAGGCGCGGCTGGTGCCGCGGGCCAGCCGGCGCTCGACTGCGCAGGGCTGGATTGTCTGTTGGGCGCCGAATTGCTGTACGTGCCGGACAGGGGCTGGCAGCGACCAGCAGCGCCCGTCACCATCTCCACCGAGCTGTCCGAATCCGACTACGAGCCGCAGGCGCTCCCGCCCTGGGTCGCCAAATTTTCGAGCGACGCACAAACCCTGGATCTTACGCCCACCGCTGGCGGCGCTGTCGCTCACGGCACTCGCGACCCCAAGCACCTAGACGAGGCCTGGTTCGAGCTGGTGTTGTTTGCGGGCGGTCGCTTCGTGGTCCAGGCTAGCGGCAACCAGCTTCACGCGGAGCTGACGACCTACGGATCCGGAATGCCCGTCATCAGCAGCACGCGCGGCCTGCTCGAAGCCCCGTAGTCGCTCGGAGCCACTTGGACAGAACCGCAGTTTTCGTCGACGCCGGCTACGTGTTTGCTTCCGGCGCCCGCGCGCTCACGGGCGAAAAGCTGCAGCGCTCGCAGCTTCACCTCGATCACGAAGCGGTGCTCGCGCTGCTCCGTACGCTCGTCGACGAGCTGACCGGTTTGCCGCTGTTGCGCATCTACTGGTACGACGGCGCTTCCACGGGGCCGAACGCGGCGCACGTCGCGCTCGCCTATCGCCCGAATTTGAAGCTGCGCTTGGGCCGCGTGGACGCGCAGGGCCAGCAGCAGGGCGTGGATCAGCTGCTGGTGGCCGACTTGGTCACCCTGGCCAAGAACCGCGCGCTGTGCGACGCGGTACTGGTCACGGGCGACGACGATTTGCGCGACGGCGTCGAAGAAGCGCAGGCGTTGGGCGTACGGGTGCACTTAGTCGGCATTCCGCCCGCCCGCGAGAACCAAGCCGCCGCGTTGGTGCAAGCGGCCGACACCGTGCGGGAGCTGTCATCAGCCGAGCTGAAGAGCTTCTTGAGCCTCGCCCCGAAGCGGTCTAGCGGAGCTTGAGCGCCGCTATTTGACCACGACCGGCTCGAAGCAACGAATGTTGGTTTCGATCCGGAAGTTCGACTCGTTGGTGTGACGCTCGGCGTGGAAGATGTCCATCTGGTAGGTGCCGCCGGCGTGGATGCCCAAGTCCGCCGCTTGCGCGTCGAAGTCGATGGTGGCCGAGATGGGCAGGTGCTGACCGCCTAGATCGAGCGCGAGCTTACCGTTGACGAACACCCACATGTCGTCGTCGCCGCGGAACGTAAACTTTTGGCCGGCGATGTAGCCGAACTTCACATGGGCTTCGGTCGTGAAGTGAAAGTTGTGGTCCTTACCGGCGGTGTTGCCGAAGCCCATGCCGTCGAGCGGGAAGAACGCGGTCGTGTCGTAAGCCAGGCTGCCCGTACCATCGTCGACGAGCGTGACGTCGACTTGGAAGGTTTGGTTGACGTCGGGCACGTCGCGGTACCATTGGTCGAAGCTGGCTTGGCTGGTGATGACGGGGTCGGGGTTCCAACCGTTCCAGTCGTCGCATGAAGCGACGGCCAAGTGCTCCCAATCGCCCGTGGTCACGCGCTTCTTGGTGCCGATGCCAGAGACGAACACGGGTTTGGTGTCGGGGCCGAGGGCCGGCGCCACCATGCCGCAGCCAATGTCATTCAGGCCCTGATACGCCTCGAAGTCGGGGTGCGTCGCCGGCTGGAAGTCACGCAGGGTGAGCTGCAACACGGCGTCACACTTCTCGACCGGTGCGTCGGGCACCGTGCCCAGGTCCGGCCCGCCGGCGGTGCTGAGCACGGGCTGCTGGGGCGTGGAGCCGCTGCCGGCGCTGCCTTGGGTGGGGGTACCGTCGCCGCCCTGGTCGGCGTTGCTGCCGCTGCTGCCGCTGGCCGAGCAACCACAGGCCAACGCGACCAAAAGCGCGCCCTGAGCGAGAGCAAGGCCGGGCGCCAGAGGGGACGTACGCATTCTCGTATCCTATCATGGAACCGGTCCCAGACAAGGACGCGCCGCGCTCCAGTTAGGCCAAAATCCAGCGTAATGCGCTAGTTATTGAGCGTACCCGGTGCGGCGCCAAACGGCTCACGTTTGCGTGACGTCGACGCGCGAGGCGTCTACCGGGCTATCAGCGACGCCGCGAGCCCGTCCAAAATGTCGTGCTCGCTGACCAACAGCTCGTCGATTGAGAATTCTCGCATGAGCGTGAGCAAGACGGCGGCCCCGCCGACGATCACCTCCGCGCGCGCCGGCTCGGCCAGCATGCGGCGGCGCTCGGCCACGCTGGCGGTGGACAAGCGGCTGAACGAGGCCTCGACTTCCGCTCTCGTGAGCCGGCTGTGATGCGTGCGGCTCGCGTCGTAGCGGGTCAGACCCAGCTGTAGGGCCGACAGCGCGGTGACGGTGCCGGCCAAGCCGACCACGGTGCGAGCCTGCCCTGGGTCGATCACGCCGCGCGCCCGCTCGAGCTCTCGCCGCACGTCCGCGAAGCATGCGTCCAGCTCCGCGGGGAGCGGTGGATCGCTCTTCAGGTGTCGCTCGGTCATGCGCACGCAGCCCATCTGCAGCGAAATCAACGCCTCGGGCTCGCTCTTTCCCAAGACGAGCTCGGTCGAGCCGCCACCCAGATCGATGATTAAGAACGGTGCCGCATCGGGCGGAAGGCCGTGCGTCGCGCCGCGAAACGACAGGCGCGCCTCTTCTTCGCCGCTGAGCAGCTCGGGCCGGGCGCCCAGCGCGCGCTCGGCGGCGTCGAAAAACTCTTGGCTGTTGCGAGCGTCACGCGCGGCGCTGGTGGCGGTGGCACGAACGCGCTGCACGCCGTAACGCTCCATAGACGCGCGGTATTCCGCGAGCACCGCCGTCGTGCGCGCGATGGCCTCCGGTGCTAGCGACCCGGAGACGTCGACGCCTTGGCCCAGCCGGGTGATGCGCATCGGGCGCTCGAGCTCGCGCCCGGTCTCGTCGGCGATCAGCAAGCGGACGGAATTGGTACCAATGTCGATGGCGGCGACGTTCACGCGCCGACTATACTCCGGGAAGTGACGCTGCGGCCGTATCAGCGCGAAGCCATCGACGCCGTTTTGGCGGCGCGACGGCGTGGCGTGCGGCGCATGCTCGTGTGCTTGCCAACGGGCGCGGGCAAGACCGTCATCTTTTCGGAGCTGGCGCGGCTGGCGCAACGCCAGGTGCTGGTGCTGGCCCACCGCGAAGAGCTGCTGTTTCAAGCCCAAGACAAGTTGCAGCGGGCGTTGGGCGAAGGGCAGGTCGTCGCCATCGAGCGCGGCGCCGAGCGGGCGGCCGAAAACGCCAAGGTGTTGGTGTGTTCCATCCGTTCGCTGCACCAAGAGCGGCTGACGCAGGTGATGCGCGGCCGCAACCTGGGGCTCATCGTTTACGACGAGTGCCACCACGCTGCCGCCGACGACAACCTGCGCGTGCTGCGCCAGCTGGGTGCGTTCGACCACGCTTGGACCGGCACTCTGCTGGGCTTTACCGCCACCACGGCGCGCGGCGACGGCAAAGGGCTGGACACGGTGTTCGAGAGCATCGTCTACGCGCGTTCCTTGCCGCAGCTGATCGACGACGGCTATCTGTCGAAGCTGCGCGGCTTTCGCATCTCTACCTCCGCGGATTTGACCCGGCTTTCGTCGTCGGGGCTCGACTTTGCCGAAGACGAGCTGGCCGAAGCCGTCGACATCGAAGAGCGCAATGCGCTCGTGGCGCGCTCGATTCAAGAGCTGGCCCGTGACCGGCGCACCATCGCGTTTTGCGTGACCGTCAATCACGCGCGCAATCTGTGTCAGTCGCTCAATCTGCTGGGTGTGCCGGCCGGCATCGTGCACGGCGCGATGAAAGCGGAAGCGCGCGCGCAGGCTTTGGCCGACTTTCGCGCCGGGCGCGTGCAGGTATTGTGCAACGTGGCGGTGTTGACCGAGGGCTTCGACGATCCGGGCGTGTCGTGCGTGGCCATGGCTCGCCCGACGCGCTCCGAGGGCCTGTACGCGCAGTGTGTGGGGCGGGGTACGCGGCTCCACCCCGGTAAGCAAGACTGCTTGATCTTGGACTTCGTCGACGTCTCGCAGTTGAGCTTGTGCAGCTTGCCGTCGTTGTTCGGCGTGCCGCGCGAGCTGAATCTGCAAGGCGAAGACGTGAGCCGCGCGCGCCACGCCTGGCAGCAAATCTTGCTCGATCACCCGGGCTTCGAGCTGGAAGCAGGCAGCTTCACCTTGCCAGAAATCCAAGAGCGCGCGGCCAGCTTCGACCCGCTCACGCTGGAAGCGCACGAAGACGTGCGGGCCATCTCCGGCAATGCTTGGTTTTCGCTCGGACGTCACGGCCTGGGGCTGCACTTCGAGAAGCGCCCGGGCGTGATCAGTGAAGTGACGGTGCTGGCGCGCGCCGCTCGCGGCAAGCGCTGGCAAGTGATGATCGACGGTCGGGTGCAGGAGCACTTTTCCAGCATCGAGGCCGCGGTCGAAGCGGTGGACTACGAGCTGGGTCGGCGGGGCGCCGCCGTGGCGCGCTCGGCTCACGAATCGGCGCCGTGGCGGCCAGAACGCGCCGACGCGCTCCGGCTAGCGGTGTGGCAGCGCGTCGTCGGCGCTCGCCGCGTTTAGCTTTTCAGGCGCCGATTTCGCGCTTCAGGCCGATCAGCGTGAACAGCTCCATGCGCGAAGCGGCGTCCTTGAGGAAGATGCCGTGCAGGTTGCTGGTGGTGGTCCAAGAACCTGGCTTTTTCACGCCGCGGTAGCACATGCAAAAATGCTGACACTGCAAGATGACGGCCACGCCTTGCGGCTTCAAATGGGTTTCGATGGCGTCGCTGATCTGCTTGGTCAGCTTTTCTTGCACCTGCAGGCGCTTGGCGAACACGTCCACCACGCGCGCCACCTTGCTCAGCCCCACCACGCGCCCGTCCGGAATGTAGGCCACGTGCGCCTTGCCCACGAACGGCACCATGTGGTGCTCGCAATGGCTGAACAGCTCGATGTCGCTGACCAGCACCAGTTGATCGTAGCCGTCGACTTCTTCGAAGGTCTTGGCCAGGTACTCGGCGGGGTCCTGCTGGTAGCCGGAGAAGTGCTCGCCCCAGGCGCGAACCACGCGCGCCGGCGTTTCTTTCAGGCCTTCGCGCTCCACGTCCTCACCCAGGTAGCGCAGCATGGCGCGCACGCTGTCTTCGGCTTCGGCAACGGCCTCGGGCGTGCGTGACGGGGGCGCTATCGTCGAGTTGCCGGGTTTCGACTTCGACGACTTGGACGACTTCGACGAATGCTTGTGTTTGCTCATGGTGCAGCCCTGCGCTCGCTTGTAACAGATCCGACGTGCGCGCTCAGCCCTATCACAGCGCGCCCGTCGAGCCCGAGGTCGCTCGGCAGCTGGCGTTGAAGCCGGTGGCGTCGAACTCGGAATCGGCGCGAGCCTGGCGCGTGGCGCCGGAGTCGTCCCGCAGCTTGACGACCCACTGTACGGTGCGCTTGCCGGCGCGCGCCGGCGAACAATACGAGACCAGATAGCGCCGCAAGAAGACTTCGTCCACCAGACGCGCCAGCTCGTCCACGGGGGTGCCCAGCGTGCCGAGCGATGCGGCCGCGCGCGTGCCGTCGTCACCGACCCAATCCAGGCTGGTGTCTTTCGACCACGTGCCGACCTTCAACAAGAAGCTACGTTGCCCCTCGAGCGCGGCGCGGGCGCGCGCTTCGTCGGCGCGCCCGGCCAAATCGGGGCCGCGCGCCACGATCACCAAGCTGCCGAGCGGCGCGATGCCGGCGTCTTTGCCCAAGCGGGCGTCGAGCGCCTTTCGGCCCGCCACGATGGCCGAGTACAAGCTGCTCGAGTTGTCGCGCGGCTTGTACGCCAACAGCCGCTCGATGCCCGGATCTTTTCCGAGCGGCGGCGCGATCTCGCTGCGAGGGTAGCGCGCGATGAAGCGCAGCTCGGCCGAGCCATCGAACGCCAGCACCGTGACGGCTTGGTGAAAGCGCAGCCGGTCCACCAGCTGCGACAACGCCGCGCCGAGCGGACCTCGTTCGGCGTCCGTGAACGCGTGACTGCCGTCGACCAGGACGACCGCTTCGTGTCCGGCAAGCTTGCCGAACGGCTGCACGCGCAGCTCGATGCGCGACGGATCGAGCGCCACGTCTTCTTCTCGCACTTCGAAGTTCTCGGGGGTCAGATCATCGGGCGCAGCGCCGCGGTCGCTCACCGACACCAAAGCCACCACCCGACCTGGCGGCGTCGCCTTCACGCTCACCGGCACGACCTGCACGCTGGAGGCACAACCCCACGAGCTTGCGGCCGCGAGCAGGACCAGCCCGCAAGCGGTGGAACGCAGCGCGCGCGAAAAGCCGAAAGAATCCATGGCCCAGAGCGACAAACGGTTTGCTGGGAGAACGATTTTCACGAGTTGATAACTTCCGGCGTCGCCGCGTGGGGGGAGGCTCGGCCGAATTCACTTCGGCCGAGGGGGGCGGCGCGTGCCGCCCCCACCAGGAAAGGCCTAGAACGCAGTGGCTGCCAACTGAGCGGCGTTCTAGGTGTAGGTCAAGGTAAGCAAAACGACCAGCGCCTCGAGCTCACTTCACGAGCTCGGCCTTGAAGCGTTTGCCCTTGATACGACCCTGATTGAGGCTGTCGAGGGCGCGCCGGCTCACGCTCTTTTCGACCGCAACGTAGGCAAACCGCTCGTGGATCTCGATCTTGCCGATCTGGTCGCCGGCCAACCCGCCCGCCTCGCCGGTCAGCGCACCCAAGATGTCTCCGGGGCGGAGCTTGTCTTTGCGGCCGCCGGACAGCCGCAAGGTTTCCATCTTGGCGTCGCGCGCGATCGGCGCCGCCGGTTTTGCGGCCGCCGGCGTGCGGTCACGGGCTAGCGGCACCAGGGCACTGCCGGTGAAAAGCTCGATGGCTTCCAAGCGCGGCTGTTCGGCGCGCGAGCACAGAGATACCGAAAGGCCGACGTTGCCGGCGCGGCCGGTGCGCCCGATGCGGTGCACGTAGATCTCAGGCTGGTTGGGCAAATCGTAGTTGACGACCAAGTCGAGCTTCTCGAGATCGATGCCGCGCGCGGCGACGTCGGTGGCGATCAGCACCCGCGTGCTGCCGTTGCGAAACTTGGCCATCACCAGATCGCGATCGCGTTGCTCCAGATCGCCGTGCAGGCTTTCTACGCTGCTGCCCATGCTCGACAGCGATTTGGCGATGGCGGCCACGGTCAGCTTCTGATTGGCGAACACCAGCGCCGAATCGTGCGGGTATTGGGCGAAGATCCAGCTGAGCGCCGCCGGCTTTTGCGGTGCCTCCACGTGCACCACCAGCTCCTTGGTGCGGGGCGCGCTCTCGCCGTCGTCGTCCTCGATGCTGATGCGCAGCGGCTCTTTCTGGTACTTGTGGCTCAGCTCGCGGATGGAGGCGGGGAACGTGGCCGAGAAGAAGACGGTTTGCCGCTTGGGCGGCAGCGCCTTCAGGATTTTGCTCACGTCTTCCTGAAAGCCCATGTCCAGCATGCGGTCGGCTTCGTCCAACACGACGGTGGCGACGCGGTGCACCTTCAACGTGCGGCGCTGCAAGTGGTCCAAAATGCGGCCCGGCGTGCCGACCACCACGTGTACGCCCTTTTCGAGCGCGCGCGTCTGGTCTCGCACCGGCTCGCCGCCGGACAGCACCAGCACCGACAAGCCGGCCAAATTGCGGCCCAGCTTGCGCAGCTCGCGCGCGACTTGCGCGCTCAGCTCGCGCGTCGGGCAAACGACGACGCCCAGCACCTCGCGCCGCGAAAGGTCGAGCGCGTTGAGCAGCGGCAAGGCGTAAGCTGCCGTCTTGCCGCTGCCCGTCTTGGATTGGCCGACCAGGTCCTTGCCGTCCAGCAGGGCCGGGATGGCTTGGGCCTGAATCGGCGTCAGCTCCGTGAAGCCCAAGTCGGCCACGACGGCCAAAAGCTCGGGTAGCAGCGGCAAGGACGAAAAGGCGTTGGTGCTCACCGCCTCCGTCATGGAGTGCGCATGCTCAACGTGCCCAAGAAGTCGCGCTTGCCCAGGTTGACGCCGTTGTGGCGCAAGATGGCGTAAACGTGCGTGCTGTGAAAATAGAAATTCGGCAGCGCGTGCTCGCGGAAGTAGTCGGCGCCCAGCATGAACTTTCCCTCCCAGCGCGGCTGCGTCACTTGGCGGGTGGCGGCGCCTTCGAAATCAGCGGCGGTGAAGCCGTCCAGGTACTCGACCACGCTCTTGGCGCGCGCCCGTAGCTCGTCCAGCGTCTGCTCGGTGTCGGCGTGCTTGGGGGCTTCCTTGCCGCACAGCCGCGCGGCCGCGAGCTTGGCGGTATCGCACGTCGTCTGCACCTGCCGCGCGAAGGCAAATTGGTCGGGTGCCAGCCGCAGCCCCAGAAAAATGTTCGGATCGAACGATTTCGCCGTCGCGTGCGCGCCCGCCGCCTCGAGCCATTTCTCGAGCTGCACCAACGTTTTCTTCATCTGACCAATCATTTCGAAATACATGCGGCGCACCCTAGAACGCGGATCGAGCCCGGGCCACTCTGTTTCCAGCCTTTCTACGATTCAACACATCTTTGGCTGCCGCACCGCAGTTCGCGTGCAGAAACTACCGTGGCGGCGCAAGGCCAATCTGAACGAGCGCTTCGGGCTGCTACCGTCCGGACAGCTCGTTTCGAGCGCCTTCGAGATTCACAGGGAGGAGGGAGGGCGGGAGGCGAGAACGCATTTTTCGATTCGGAGGGACCGAATCGAAAAATATTTCTCCGAGGTTCAGGAGAGGACCGAGGTTTGCAGCTCGTTGGCGGCAGCGCGAGCCCCAAAATTCTCGCCTCTGTCTCGGTCCTCCCGTCCTCCCGTCCTCCCTGTGAAAAATTCAGGAACTCGAGACGAGCGTGCAGCGAGCGAAAGCCCCACGACTTACCAAAGCGTGGCACTCGACGGATTGGCCTGATTCCGACACGAAAGCTTCTGCGATTCGAGCTGCGTTTTGGCAGCCCCGGATGTTCAGCCGCGCACGCGGTTTCGGCCTGCGGCCTTGGCTTCGTACAGGCGCGCGTCGGCGTCGGCCAATAGCTGATCGGCCGAGCCCGAGCCGTCGCGCGCGTATTCGCCGATGCCGGCCGAGATGGTGACGCGGCCGACTTGGGGCAAGTCGAGCGCTTCGACGGATGCGCGTACGCGCTCCGCGAACAACACCGCTCCGGCACGATCCGATGCCAGCAAGGCGACGAACTCCTCGCCGCCCCAACGGGCAACCAGGTCGGCGCTGCGCGACTGGCTCTGGATGGCGCCTGCGATTTCGCGCAGCACGCTGTCACCCACGGCGTGGCCGAAGCTGTCGTTGACGCGCTTGAAGTGGTCGATGTCCATCATCACCGCGCACAGCGGACCTGCGCTGCGCTGGGCCCGCGACACCTCGCGCGGCAGCGCCTCGTCGGCGGCGCGGCGGTTGGGCAGGCCGGTGAGCGCGTCGGTGTGCGCGGCGAGCTCTTGGTCCCGGGCGCGGTCGTGCTCGATGGTCACGTCGTGCCAAACGATCAAGTAGAGATGCTCACCCTCGCTGCCGACGGGGCGAGCACTACGCCGCAGCACGCGGCGGGTGGGCCGCACCAGCGTGAAAATGGCGACGTTGGGCTGGGGGTTGTTCGAGATGCGCGAAAAATCGCGATCGAAGGCGGCGGGGTCTTCGGCCAGGTCGCACACGTGCTTCCGAAAATGCTCGCGGCTCATGCCGCGCAGCGTGCCCTCGTCCAACCCGAACAGCGCCGAGTAGGCCTGGTTGAACAGCACCACGTTGCGCTCCGAGTCGAGCAAGACGACGCCATCTTCGATGTTGGCGATCGTCGCCTCGAGCAGGAGCTTGGTGTGGCGAAGCTCACGCTCGGCTTGGTCGCGCTGTGACACGTCGCGCGCAATGCAGTAGAGCTTGCCGCCGCTGCTCAGTCGAGTGTTCCACTCCAGCGAGCGGTAGCTGCCGTCGCGCCCCCGGTAGCGGTTGCGAAAGCCCGCCGTGGGACGATCGCGAGACACGGCCTGCGTCCCGCGCTCGGTGCGCTCGCGATCGTCCGGATGAACGAAGTCCAAGAACGGGCGACTCGTCAGCTCTTCCGCGCTCCAACCCAGCTTGGCGTGCCAGGTCGGGTTCACCAGCTCCAGACGCCCCGACGGCCAGCAATGGCTAGGAAATCGGGTGAAGTGGCGAAAAATTCCGCCATGCTTGCTTCCGCCAGC
Source organism: Myxococcales bacterium (assembly GCA_040348565.1). Lineage (GTDB taxonomy): Bacteria > Myxococcota_A > Polyangia > Polyangiales > Polyangiaceae > PMG-095. The sequence goes on from JBEQSW010000031.1 coordinate 10,205, forward strand.
TTGGTGGCACTGACGTCCTGGAGCTGCGCGATGAAGAAGCGCGCGGCGCCGCTGGGCGAGCGCACCAACGTCACGCTCAGCACGCTCCACACTTCGCTGCCGATCTTGTGCAAGCAGCGCTTTTCGAGCTGGTAGCTGTCGAGCTCGCCCCCGAGTAATCGCCCGTGCAAGTCGACGTCGAGCTCCCGATCTGCGGGGTGGGTGATGGCTCGAAAGTCGAGCGCCAGCAGCTCCTCCTTCCCGTAGCCCAGGGTGCGACACAGGGCGTCGTTCACTTTGAGGAAGCGTCCCTCCAAGTCGACCAACGCCATGCCGATGGCGGCCTGACGAAATGCGCGCTCGAACAGCTCGCCTTGGTCGACGTCCACCGCCAGCCCCAGGTTTGCCCAGTCCGACGTACGCGCAGCTTCCGTCGATGACGGTTTCATGAGCGTCGCCCAGGATACCCGTGCGCTTTCCGAGCGCCTAGTCTTTCTACGACGGTCGCAGTAGAGGAAGCGGCAATGGAATCGAGCGAATCGAGCGCGCGCCCGAGCAGCTTCGCAGAAGACGTGGCGTTTCTGAGGCAGTACTCGCAGCCACTCTTGCTGAGCGCGGCGGACGGTGGTTGCATTGCGGTGAGCCCCGAATACCAGGCGCGCGTGCTGACCAGCGCGGTCGGCCCGAGCGGCCAAAGCCTAGGCTGGCTCAACCGCGCGCAGATCGAAAGTGGGCGGCGGGGTACGCCGTTCGACAACTACGGCGGGGAAGACCGCTTTTGGCTCGGGCCCGAAGGCGGCCAGTTCTCGGTGTTTTTCCCGCCCGGGGCGCCTTTCGCCCTTTCTCATTGGCAAACGCCGGCCGGCTTTCAGGAGGGGACATGGGACATCTTGGCGCAGAGCGAGTGCCACGTGAGCTTCCGGCGCGCCTTCGGCGTGAAGAACGCGTCTGGTACCGAGTTCGAGGTCGAGGTGGAGCGCCGGCTCGAGCTGCTCGACGCTGCGGGCGTGACCGGAGCCTTGGAGATCGCGCCGCCGCCTGGGGTGCAGTGGGTAGCGTTTCGTTCCGACAATCAGCTGCGCAACGTGGGCAGGCGCGCCTGGACCGAGGAAACGGGGTTGCTCAGCATTTGGAGCCTGGGCATGTTCGCGCCCGCCGACGACACCTGGGTCATCGCGCCGTTCGAGCGCAAAGGCCAGGGCCCCGTCGTCAGCTCCGACTACTTTGGACCGCTACCGAGCGAGCGCCTTGCCGTCGACGAAGCTCGTGGTGTCGTGACGTTCCTGGCCGACGGCAAGTACCGCAGCAAGATCGGCTTGTCGCAGTCGCGCTCGCGCCCCGTCGCGGGCAGCTACACGCGGTCGGAGAAGCGTCTCACCATCGTTCGCTATTCGGTGCCGGGGGCGCCGCGGCCGTACGTCAATAGCAAGTGGGAAAGGCAAGCTCAGCCTTTCGCGGGCGATCTCTTCAACAGCTACAACCATGGCACCCTCACCCCCGGGCAGCTCGCCGACGTGCGGTTTTACGAGCTGGAATCCAGCTCTCCGGGCGCCGCGCTCGAGCCCAATCAGGCTTTGGCTCACGACCATTCGACGTTCCACTTCGTAGGTGAGGAGCCGGCGCTCGACGTGATTGCGACCCAGGTTTTGGGCATCCCGCTGGCTGGCATCGGGGCCTGAAATAATGCCTACGCGCTGAGTCCGCAGGACGGCAAAGAGCCTTTACCGTTCTCGTCTTCGCGTCGAACCACCAGATGCTCTGTCCGAAGTCCGGATTTTGGATACTCTTCGGTTGGGCTCATGCGCATTGCGGCCAGGTTTTGTGGTCCTCCGGGGTCGGCCAACGGTGGCTATTGCGCGGGCTTGCTCGCCAACGCCCTGTCAGGAGCCGTGGAGGTCACGCTGCGGGCGCCCCCTCCGCTCGAGCGTGAGCTGGATTTGCAGGTGTCGTCCGACACCGTCGAGCTGCGAGACGGCGAGCAGCTCGTGGCGGAAGCGCGCCGCTCCGCCGTGGACGTAGAGGTGCCGCTCGCGCCGTCGTTCGAACGCGCGGTGGACATGGCCAGCCACTACCTTGGCCACCGCCGACATCACTTCCCGGGTTGCTTCGTGTGCGGTCCCGGACGCGAGGCGGGTGACGGGCTACGAATCTTTCCGGGTGGGGAGCGGGGCAGTGAGCTGGTAGCGGCACCGTTTCGACCCGACGCCAGCTTGGGTGACGTTCGGGCTCCGCTGGCGGCGGAGCTGGTTTGGGCCGCGCTCGATTGCGTCGGCTACTTCGCCTGTGCGGCGCCAGACTATTCGGTCGCACTGCTCGGTCGCATCACGGCCGAGGTGCTGGCCCCGATTCGGATCGGAGAGCCTTGCGTCGTCATCGGCTGGTCGTTGGGTCGAGACGGGCGCAAATTACACGCGGGTACGGCCATTTTCGGGCAAGACGGGCGCTTGTGCGGCCGCGCTCGCCAAACCTGGTTGATGCGGCCAAAGTCGCTGCCCCCGGGCAGCTCGCCGCTGAGCCAGCGCCCGCTTTGAGCTTTTGCTGCGACTCAGCCGGGTGCGGCCGCGAGCGCGAAGTGCCAGCCCAGGCCGCGCGAAAGGTCGCGCAAAATTTGGTGGCCGCGCACGCTGCCGCCCTTGTCGTTCAAGCGCGGGCTCGAGACGGCAATGCCGGCGATGCCGGGCACGACCGAGACGATGACGCCGCTGACTCCGCTCTTGGCGGGCATGCCGGTCGCGACCAAGTAGTTGCCCGACTCGTTGTACATACCGCAGGTGGCCATGATCGAAACGACGATGGCCACCGTGCGCTTCGACAACACTTGCTGACCGCTGCCGGGACGACGCCCGCCGCTGGCCAAAATGGCCGGCAAGTGCGCGGCCTCTCTCACGCTGCCCGCCAATGAGCAGAGCGCGAAGTAGACGTCGAGCGTCTCCTCGACGTCGCCTTTGATGACGCCGCCGTGTTTGAGAAAATAAGCGATGGCCCGGTTGCGATCCGCTGACGTCCGCTCACTTTGGCGAACTTTCTCGTCAATGGGCACGGGCGCGCCGTATAGGCGTTCGGCCCAGCGCGACAGCCACGCCACGCGCTGGGAAACGCTGCCGCGCAGCTGTCCACACAGCGCGATTGCGCCCGAATTGATGAGCGGATTGGCGGGCACCGGACCATGGGTTTCCAGCCGCGCGACAGAGCCGAAGCTGTCCCCGGACGGCTCCGAACCGACGGTGAGAAAGACTTCGACGGGCCCGCGCTCTTCGAGCAAGCCGATCAACACCAACAACTTGGCCGAGCTTTGAAACGTGAAGGAATGGGTCGCAAAGTCGCCGGCCAGGGCCAATTCACCGTTCGCCAGCAGTACCGCGGCGCTGGTCTGCTCCAGGGGCACGTTGGCCAGCTCGGGAATGTAGTTGGCCGGCTTGCCTTCGCGGTTGCGGCGCGACCTGCCCACGGCTGCTTCCAACGTAGCCTGAATGGTCGGCAGGTCCGGGGCAGCCATCACCCCAACCGTAGCTCACTCTGCCGGGTGGGAGTGCGATTTGCGCCGGCGCCCGCGCCTCAATTCATCCGAAACACAGCCGCGCTTTTGGGCGCCAGCGTGACCGGCTGGGTGAGTGTCTTGCCGCTGACCAAATCGACGCCGCCCATGAAGCCGGCGGGCGCGACTAGATCGTACGGCTCGCTCGGGTGGGCGTTGATGGCGACCAGCCAGTTGCCGAAGCGCAGCGTGTAGGCGGTGCCGCGTCCGCCGTCACGGTTGGTGGCGGGCGCTTGGCTCAAATCGGGCCGGAGCGCGATGGGGTACGACACGCCGCCTTCGGCGTTTTTCGGGTGGTCGGGCGGGGTCCAATCGGGAAAGCCTTCCACGTTGCCGTTGGCGGTGGCCTGTTTGCCCGAAGGCGTGAATTGCACGTCGGTGTTGGTCACCTCGGCCAGCCACGAGGTACCGGGCGTCTCCAAATACACGCGCGAAAGGCCGTTGATGTAGCCCGCCCCGCGCCAATTCAGCACCGCCCAAAAGCGCTCGTCGCCGTGCTGCGCCGCGACGGCCATGTTCTCTTCGTCGGCCCAGGCGAAATCCGGCTGACCTGGCGTCATCGGCAACACCACGCCGGTGGCGGGGGCGGCCCGAAAGGCTTGGTAGTCGTCGGGCAAGTAGGCCGCGCCGCTCCAGTAGTTGCTGGGAATGCTCTGCAGCGTGCGCAAGAGCTGCCCGTCGTCGAATTGCTGCTGCAAGTAGCCGACAACATCTGCGCCCACGACAGCAGTGCCCGCCGCCGCCACCGCGACGTCTGGAGCCCCACCGCGGCCGAGATACACCAAGTGCGTATCGACCTCTTGGAAGTTGCGGCAGCCGATGTGCTCGATCGCGAACGCCACGCGCTTGGCGTTGGCGTCGGCGACGAAGTGGCGCAGCGGCGCGCGCACGCTCAGCATTTTTACGGCTTGCGGCAGCAGCTTGGGGTCTTGGGTGCGGCGGTACCAATCGAACAATTGCGGACCGCGCTCGCCATAGTCGCCGCCGACCAAGCAGTCGTTTTGAGCCGTGCCGTCTTTCGTGGTGCCGCGCGACGTGACCGTGTACCAATCGGGGCCGTACGGTGAGTTGCCGCGCACCGGCGTGGCGCCGCCGCCCGCCTGATCGTTGCCGACGAAGGGCTGCAGGCCCACGGCTTCGTACAAGTAGCGCTTGGCTTCGGCTTCGCTGAGGGCACTGGCGGAGTCGACCAGCAAAAGTCCGCGGTTCGCCGCATACACGCGCCAAGCCGCGTCCATTTGCTGGTTGGTCACGCTCTTGCGGTCGGTGCGCCCGAAGTCGACGCTGGCGCGCAGCGCGCTGGCCCAAGCCGCGCGGCGCGTGCTGCTGCCCAGCGTGCCGCCGTAGCTCACGGTTTCGGTCAACCCGTCCGAGAGCGCCGGCCAGGTGAGGTGAATGGCTTCACCGATGGGGCCAAAGTAGCCGCCCCAGCCCGCGTTTGCGGCGTAGCTTTGCGCCAAATAGCCGGCGGGGTCGGCGGCGTACGCCGTCACCATGGCGTCGATGCTGGCGCGCAGCTGGTCCACGACCTTGGCTTGTTGATAGGCCTTCGTCCAACTCACGCCGTAGGCTTCGGCCAAGAATTGCACGTCGTCGGAGTTGAGGTCGCCGGGGGCAGCGGCCAGCCGGTTGTCGATACGCGCGTTGACCTTGGTGCGCCAGCTGTCCAGCATGGCCGCTTCTTCGGCGGCGCTGGGCGCGGAGCCGGCGGTGAACGAAGGTGCGGAGCCTTGCGCTTCTGAGCCGGGCTCGAAGAACGCGCCTTCGTGCGAGTAGGCTTGGTAGACGCCGACGGTGGGCGCGCTCATGCCGCTTTGGGCGTGGTCGTAGTTGCCGCCCGCGTAGTACTGCAAGGTGCCGAGCGAACGTAAGGTCACGCGCACGCTGGTCTTGCCCTGCGTCAAATGCACGGGAATGCGCTCGGTGCGGTACAAAAAGCGCTTCGGCAACCACCCGAACGAGCTCCCGAAGAGCATCTCGTTGCCCGAGCCGTCGCCGTAGGCGTGGCGCGCGCCGATCTCGAAACCGTCCACGTTCAACAGCAGCCAGGATGCGGATTGGTCGTCGCCCCACAGCTTGGCCGTAAAATAGTTTTGACCTTCGGGCGCGACGGCGAGCGTGAACGAAATCTCTCCGCCGTAGTAGTCGCCGTCGGGGGTGCGCGGCAGCAGCCGGCGCGCGCTTTGACCCAAGGCGCCTTCGACCACGTCGCTCGGCGGGCCGCTGGACGGCTCCGAAGGCAGCGGCGCCACCTGAGCCTGCACCGGGAAAAACGCTGCCTGCAAGGTGTGCGTCGCCTCCGACGCCGCGTCGCCGAAGACGACGTTGTCGAGCTCCTCGAAGTCGCTCTTCACCGTGCTGACCACAGCGCCGGAGCTGCCGCCGCCACCCGCCTCGGCGGTGCCGCCGCCGGTGCCCCCAGCGGGATTCGTTCCCGCCGAATCAGGACTGGTCGCAGCTCCCGCGCTCGCGCCGCCGGTACTCGCCGCCGTAGCGGACGAGCCAGGCCGTTGATCGGAGCAGCCGAACAGGCTGAGCGCGAGGCCCAAGCCGAGGGCAAGCTTCCGACGCAACACGACCATTCATGCCAGGTACCGCCAGCCCCCTTTCGCGGATCAGCAAATCGCGCGGCGGAGCCACGCGCTGCGACGGCGATTCAACACCCGTTCGGGCTGCCACGCCGCAGGTCTCTTGCAGAAACTTCTGTACCGTCGAGAGGTCTCGCTGGGCGACCGCAGTCTGGGCGACCATGGTGACTAGGGCGGGCCGTCGCGTCGATCCGTCTAAGATTTTACAGGGAGATCGGGAGATCGGGAGGCCTGCGAGGACTGAAATCTCGTTCTCGCGCGGCGGCCATTCAAGCTGCAGGTTAGCCGTATTGAATCACCGTGCGGATCGATTTGCCTTCGTGCATCAGGTCGAAGGCTTCGTTGATGCGCTCGAGTGGCAGGGTGTGGGTGATCAGCGGATCGATGGCGATCTTCTTGTCCATATACCAATCGACCAGCTTGGGTACGTCGGTGCGGCCGCGGGCGCCGCCGAAGGCCGTACCCTTCCAGACCCGGCCGGTGACGAGCTGAAACGGGCGGGTCGAAATTTCCTGACCGGCGCCGGCCACGCCGATGATGATGCTCTCGCCCCAGCCGCGGTGACAGCACTCGAGGGCTTGCCGCATCAAGGTCGTGTTGCCTACGCACTCGAAGCTGTAGTCGGCGCCGCCGCCGGTCAGCTCGACCAGGTGCGGCACCAGGTCTTTGCCCAAGGTCGCGGGGTTCACGAAGTCGGTCAGGCCGAATTGCCGGGCGATGGCCTCGCGCTCGGGGTTGATGTCGACGCCGATGATCTTGTCGGCGCCGGCCAGGCGCGCGCCTTGAATCACGTTCAAGCCAATTCCGCCCAAGCCGAACACGACCACGTTGGCGCCGGGCTCCACCTTGGCCGTGAACAAAACCGCGCCCACGCCGGTGGTGACCCCGCAGCCGATGTAACAAATCTTGTCGAACGGCGCGTCACGGCGGACCTTGGCGACGGCAATCTCCGGCAACACGGTGTGGTTGGCGAAGGTCGAGCAGCCCATGTAGTGGTGGATCTTCTTGCCGCCGATCGAAAAACGGCTGGTGCCGTCCGGCATCAAGCCTTGGCCCTGAGTCGCGCGAATGGCGGTGCACAGGTTGGTCTTGCGCGAAAGGCATGATTTGCAGCCGCGACACTCGGGCGTGTACAGCAAGATCACGTGATCGCCCGGCGCCACGCTGGTCACGCCCGCGCCCACCTCGCGCACGATGCCGGCGCCTTCGTGGCCGAAGATGACCGGGAACAAGCCTTCCGGATCAGCGCCCGAGCGCGTGAACTCGTCGGTGTGGCAGACGCCGGTGGCTTTGAGCTCGACCAAGACCTCGCCGGCTTTCGGCCCTTCGAGGTCGACGGTCTCGATCACCAGAGGCTTGCCCTTTTCGTAGGCGACGGCCGCGCGGGTCTTCATGGCCGGCATTCCACCACGAAAGCGCTCACCAGGGGATGGCCTTGCCGTCGCGGAAAAAGCCGCCATGCGGGCCGCTGGCAGGCAGCGTCGCCGCCCACACGATCCCGCTGGCGCCCTGCTCGACGGTGCGGCTGGCGCTCGGGCCGCCCATGTCCGTCTTCACCCAACCGGGACAGACGGCGTTGATGTGCACGCGCGCGCTCTGCCGCGCCAAAATGCGCGTGAGCGCGTTCAACGCCGCTTTGGACACGCGATAGGCGGAGCTGGGCCAGCCTTCGGCCTCGTGTCGCCCGGCCCGCACGCCTGCGGCAAATTCTCCAACGAGCGCCTCGAGCCCTGCCACATCGAGGGCTTCGTCCAGAAATCGCGCTTTGATGGCGGGCGAGTAGGCGTTGAGCTCGCCCATTCCGCTGGAGACCATCACCACGCAGCCGCCGTCGACCACGAGCGGCGACAACGCGCGGGTGACCCGCAGAGCGCCGAAGAAGTTCACGGCCAGCGTGCCCTCGACGACGCTCGCGTCGAAACCCTTCATCGAGATGCCGGCGTTGTTGACCAGCGCCGCCAACGGGCCAAGCTCCTTCTTGGCGTACTCGGCAAAGGCCTGCACGCTCCGGTCATCGGCGACGTCCAGCTGCGCCGCGCTCACGGTGCCGGCGGTGCTCAGCTCGGCCGCGGCGCGCTTGGCCTGCTCGAGATCGCGCGCGGTGAGCACGACGCGGTAGCCAATGCTCGCCAGCTGGCGGCAAGTCTCCAGCCCCAAGCCGCGATTACCGCCGGTCACGATCGCCAACTTCTGCTCGCTGTTCGCCATGGGCCCAAGCCTAGCCCAGTCTTCGTTGGAGGCTCGACGCGTCACCACGCGCGGCGTTTACGCGGGCGCATCCTTCCTCCGTGGCGCGTGCGTCGCGCTCTGAAAGGCGTCGGCTGAATTGACTGAGCTCGATGCGGATTTTCGCATCCACGGTGTAGCCCTGTCGGGCGCTGGCAAATCGAAGTAAGGCAAGACGGCTTCGAAACGACCTGGAGTCAGCTTGCCGCTGACGCCGTCGACACGACCCAGCAACGGTTCGTTCACCAGGTCGGGCGCTTCGCTCTCACCACCGGCACCAGCTTCTGTTGCGCCTGCGCCGCCCGTTGCCTGACCTGCGCTGCCCGCTTGGCCGGCCTTACCCGCGCTTTGCTCGCCGCCGTGTCCGCCCGAGTCATGAGGCTCGCAAGAACGCGGTAAAGCGCCGAAAAATGGCGGTAAGGGGCCGAGCGCGCCGAACGCCGCTGGCCACGTTCTGCGATGAAGCTAAGCGTTTGAGCTCGTGTTGGGAATGCGCGCTCGCCGAGCACGAATCGAGCCGAGCGCTGGTGCGCTCACACTGGCGTTCGCGCTTGACCGCCGAACGAGTGGGCGCGGCATTGGCACCCGGATTCGACACGAAAGCTTCTGCAAGACAGGCTGCGTCGCGGCAGCCCCTGCACGCGCGACTCGCGTCACCTCGTCGCACCAGAGGCATCGTGCCGCTACTTCAGCAAGTGAAATGCCGTGGCACGACGTCGCAATGAGCGTCATTCGTACACCCTCATCAAAAAGAAACGGACATTGTTCGTCTGCGCAGCGCAAAAGTAACGTGCACGAAGCTCACGAGAGTGTACGGTCGCGACCAGCTCAGGCCGAGGAGACGATCCATGACGAATACGGAAAGCCGCATCGCCGTCGAACTCGAGGAGCTTGCTGCGGCGTGGGACGACGCGGATGCTCTCGACGACGCTCAGCCGTCGAGCCGCGAAGCTGGCGAGCGCAAGCTGGCTGACTACGGTTTCGACAGTGACAGTCGCACGTTGGTCGGTCTTGGACCGGTGGAGCGCGCGCGTCGCTCGCGCACGGGTACGGAGGCGCCGGAAAGCCAGCGCATGCCGCCGTCCGAGCCGCCCGGGCCGTTCATTGCCGACGACGAGGACGACGAAGAATTGGCCCGCTCTCTGCGCGGGCGGAAGCTGACACGGTGGGCTGCGCTGCCCGCGGCGGCGCTGGTGGGTCTTGCCGCCATGGCGCTGTTGCGTCCGTTGGTTTCTCAGGCGCCCGCTACCGGTCGGCTCGCGGTTGCGGCCGTGGCGCCGAAGGTCTCGGCAAGCTTGAACGCGCAGATCGACGCGCTGAAGCTCGTCGCAGCCGCGCCCGCCACCGAGCCGAGCCCAACGAGCTCCGCAGAACAGCCAGCACAGGGCGCACCCACCGAAGACGCGAGCGCGACCGAGCGACACGACGAGCGCTCCGCGCCCGAGCGTGTTGCGGCCGCACCGCACGTGGCCGCGGCGAGTGTTCCGCCCACGCCGCCGGTGGTGCCGGTGAAGCTTCCTGAGCTACCGCCTCCCACCGTGATCGACATGTCCAACAGCGCCGACGCGCGGGTGGGCACGCTCAACGTCCTCTCGAGCCCGCCCGCGAGCGTGGTGCTCGACGGTCGTCCCATCGGTCAAGCGCCGCGCATCGTTCAGGTGCCGGCCGGCACTCACACCGTGGTCTTCATCCATCCGCTGTACGGCCGAAAGCTGCGCCGCGTGATCGTGAATCCGGGCAAAACCACGGCCGCTTCGGCCAATTTCTGACCGCCCGGCCCGGCGTTTTGGGTTGAAGCGCCGTGCCGAAGCCTAGCCGAGATGGGGCCGAAACCGGCGACTCGTAGCATGACGGCATGAGCGGGCTCGGTGGTTTGAACAAGTCACCCCAAGGCGTCGTGATCGGCCTCGTGCAGCTGCAGCTGCCGAACGTGGTGACGCCGGCGGACTTGAAGCTGCAAGCGGAGCGAGTGGCCGCGCTGGTCGGTAAAGCCCGGCGCAGCTCCGCCGCCATGGACCTGGTGGTGTTCCCCGAATATTCGCTGCACGGCCTGTCGATGGATACCAACCCGGCCATCATGTGCCGGCTCGACGGACCCGAGGTGGCGCTGTTGCGCGCCGCGTGTCGTGAGCATCGCATTTGGGGCTGCTTCTCGCTCATGGAGCTGAACCCGGGCGGCAACCCGTACAACAGTGGCATCATCATCGACGATCGCGGCGAGCTTCAGCTCTATTACAGAAAGCTGCACCCGTGGGTGCCGGTCGAGCCGTGGGAGCCGGGCAACTTGGGCATTCCGGTGTGTGACGGACCCAACGGTTGCAAGCTGGGTCTCATCATTTGCCACGACGGCATGTTCCCGGAAATGGCGCGCGAGTGCGCTTACAAGGGAGCCGAAGTGATGATCCGCACCGCCGGCTACACGGCGCCGATTCGCCACGCTTGGCACGTGACCAATCAGGCGAACGCGTTCTGCAATTTGATGTACACGGCGTCGGTGTGCATGTGCGGCAGCGACGGCACCTTCGACTCGATGGGCGAAGCCAGCATCGTGGGCTTCGACGGGGTGCCGTTGGCCAGCGGCGGCGGTCGGCCCGACGAAATCGTGTGCGCAGAGGTGCGGCCCGACTTGGTGCGCGAAGCCCGGCGGGTTTGGGGCGTCGAAAACAACATTTATCAGCTAGGCCACCGCGGCTACGTAGCGGTCAAAGGCGGCGCGCGCGACTGCCCCTACACGTTCATGACCGACCTGGTCGCGGGCCAATATCGCGTGCCGTGGGAAGACGAGGTCACGCACGTCGACGGCACGTCGTGCGGATTCTCGGAGCCCACGCGCCAGTACGTCGGCGCCGAGGAGCCGGTTCCGGTGGGCAAAATGTCGCGCGTGGCGTGAGCCAGTGCGTGAGCTCGGCCGACAATCAAGGCAGCGTCGCGGCGCGCGCCGTGAAAGATTTCTCGAACGTCAAATCGGCGGTCAACGGCAGATGATCGGAGGCGCGGCGCGCCAGCGCGCTGTCCAGCACCGCGCAGCCCTGAACCTCGACCCCCGGGCCCACGAAGATGTGATCGATTCGCAACAAGGGCAGGCGAGACGGCCACGTAGCGCGGCGTTCCGATCTGCCCCACTGAACATCGACCAGCTGCCGCCCCAGCATGCGATACGCCGCCGACAGTGGCCAGGAGTTGAAGTCTCCGCAGACCACGAGTGGGATTTCCAGCCCCGCTCGGGTCAGCCACTCCGCGCCCAAGAGAGCTCTCACCTGGCTCTTGCGCTCTCGCAAGTCTACGCTCAAATGTGTATTCATCAGATGGAGCGCGAAGCCTTCGCCTTGCACCCGCAACAGCTGCACCGCGCGCGCCTCGTCACGCCGCTGTGGCAAGCTGCCTTCGGCCACCAGCGAAAGATCATGACGAGTCAGCGCGGCGTTGCCAAAGTGGCCACGATTGCCGTCGCGGGTGAAGGTAAAGTGGCAACGCATCTGCAACCCCGCCGCCAGCCGCTCGATAGCTGCCGGCTCGAGCCTGTCGCCACGCCCGAAGTCGACCTCTTGCAGCGCAACGACGTCGGCGCCAGCGGCCTCGATCACGCGCGCCACGCGCTCCGGGTCGTAGACGTGGTCCGTGCCGACGAAGCTGTGAACGTTGTAGGTCATCACGCGCACCGAGCGGGGTTTTGAGCGCTCCGTGACCGTGGCTGCCTCGTCCTCCACGCTTTCGCGGCCCGAGCTGCGCGCCCTGCTATTGCGGTTCATAGCGGCCTTCGCGGTCGTGTTGCTGACCGTCACCACCATTGCCTATTTTGCGCGCCCGGCCGCCGAGGCTACCGCGCGCGGCTTCGTCGATAGGTTTGGCGTGCTGGGCATGGCGCTGGGCACGTTGTTGGCCGACGGCCTGTCCTTCCCGGTGCCGCCGCAGTTTTACATGTTGATGGCCATTGCCTCCGGCGCCAACGTGGCAAAAGCGTTCACGGCCATCGCGCTGGGGTCGGTGGCGGCGGGTGCCGTCGGCTACTTTCTCTCCGAGAAAGTGTCGCACTGGGGCTGGATGTCGCGCAAAACGGCCGCGCCGCGTCAGGTGCTGGCGTCGTCGTTCGCGCGCCATGGCTATCGCGCAGCGCTGGTGCTGAGCGTGCTTCCCATTCCGTATTCGATGGTGTGTTATTTGGCAGGCTTGAACCGGTTGCCGCGACGGTTTCTGGGCTTGCTCATGCTGTGCCGCGTGCCCAAGCTCTTGGCATTCTTCTATCTCGTCCACTTGGGTTGGTCGATCGGCTGAAGGCCGCTGATGCAGACCCGTTGAAATTGCAATGCAGCGCATTCTTCGCTCAGGTCAGAACGCTTGGTGTGAGCCACGAACGTCGGGGGCCGGCCTGCTCGTGGACGGCGACGACTACTATCGGGCGTTCTACGTGGCCGCCCAAGAGGCTAAAAGTCACATCTTGCTGGCGGGCTGGCAGTTCGACAGCGACGCCTGTTTGCTGCGCGGCGCCGAGGTCGAGGGTGCACCTCTACCCGTCACGCTGATGAAATACCTGGACGCGCTGTGCGCGCGTACGCCCACGCTGCGCGTCTATATGCTGGCCTGGGATTTTCACGCTGTTTTCGCGCTCGAGCGCGAATGGATGCAAGACCTGCGTTTCAAGTGGATGACCAGCGATCGCCTGCAGTTCTTGTTCGACTCGCATCACGTCGAAGGTGGCTCCCACCATCAAAAATTCGCCGTGCTCGACGGACAGCTGTCGTTCTTGGGCGGGCTCGATTTGTGTGACCACCGCTGGGACGACCGCACCCACAAAGATCCCAATCCGTTGCGCGTCAGCCGCGGCGAGCCGCACCAACCGTTTCACGACGTGCAAGCATATTTGCTGGGGGGCGAGGTCGGGCAACAGCTCACGGCGCTGTTTGCTCGCCGCTGGCAGGCGGCGGGTGGCGCGCCGCTAGAGCTGCCTGAGCTCGACGCCGTCGCCGCGGCTCAGGCATTTGCGAGCTTTGCCCCGCAGGGCGCCGTGCCACTGGCGGCCGAGCAGGTGGCGCTCAGCCGTACGGATCCGTTTGGAGCGCCGGACGGACCCGCAGAGTGTCGAGAGATTGCCGAGCTGTATCGCAGCGCCATCCGCTCGGCTGAACGGCTGATCTACCTCGAAACCCAGTACTTCAGCTCGCGAGAGATGGGCGAAGAATTGGCGCAGCGCCTGAGCTCCACGCAAGGCTCGCTAGAAGTGGTGGTGGTTTTGAATATCCGGGGCGAGACGTTCAAGGAGCAAGTAGCGGTCGGTTTGGCTCAGGCAAAGGTCATTGGTGAATTGCGCCAGGCAACCGCCGGCACGAACAACCGCCTCGGCGTTTACTACACGGTGCCCGATACGAACGGCGGCACCGAGCCGGAGCGCGGCACGTACATTCACTCCAAGTTGTTGATCGTGGACGACCGGTTTCTGACCGTCGGCTCCGCCAACCTGACCAATCGCAGCGTGGGCGTAGACACCGAGCTCAACGCCGCGCTCGAGACGCTCGAGACGGAGGATGCGTTGGGCCAGTCGATCGCCTCCGCTCGGCGCAGCCTGCTGTCCGAGCATTTGGGCGTACCGGATCTGGACGAGGGCGCGGGCATCGTCCAGCAGCTGGACGAGTTGGCGCGTCACCGCCGAGGCCGCCTGCGACTGCATCCGTCACCCACCGAAGACGAGCGGGCGGTGCTGGACGTGATTGACCCCCAACAGCTCCCGTTCGATCCCAGCGCTCCCGAGTCCCGCGACGAAGACCACTCCATCTTCGTCGGCGGCCTGAGCGCGCTCTTCGACCGCCTGCTGAAGGCGTAGTCCGGCGTGCGCTGTGAGTGGCCCGAGCGGCGGGGCGAATCGCCGGCAACCCGAACGAAGCGTCGGCGAACAATGAGCCATTTCGGCGAAGGGGTTTTCGCTTCGCAAAACGGACTTACCCATGTAAGCAAAATTCCTCAATAATTTCGCGGCTGCGAGCCGCCGTCGCGCGATACTCCTACCCGTAAGTATCTTCCTCACCACTCATCGCATCGTTCGCTCAAGCAGCGCCCGGGCCTTCTTTCGCCCCTTTGTCGTGCTGCAGCGCCTTCAGCTTTTGTCCCTCGCCGGGTCTCGGAATGACTTCGCATGCGAAGTCATCGCGATGCTCTTGAATCGCTAGCTGGCGTTCACTAGCGAATACGAATAGTTGAAGGTTTGCTGCCACTGGAAGCGGAGATGACTTCGCATGCGAAGTCATTCCGTCGTGAGCGAAGGGGCGTTGGCTGGCTCACCGGCAACGGCCAAGGCACCCCGCTGTTTTCCACACCGAGCGAACCACTCAACTTGGCTGAAATCAGCCGCCAACTCGAATTGGGACCAATCATCAGAAGTATCTCCCGACCCAGTCACGGAATTGAGTCATCGGGTTTTTGTCGTTGGCGTCGCGTCAGTCACGTCGCGTCGATCAACGACGCGGTGGCGCGAGTCCTTACAGAATGGAGGATCGCGCTTCGGCGTTGAGCGAGCCGGAAATGATTGGGGAAATTTCCTTACCCGGGTGACTTCGATTGGCGCGAGGAGAAGGGCACCACGGAAGGCCACGGGGCGCGACGCGAGGGCGAGTTGCGCAACGCTACGGGGCGCGACGCGAGGGCGAGTTGCGCAACGCTGCCGTGCGCAGCGGCGGCAGCGGAGCGGAAGCGGGATTTAGCCGCGGCGCTTGTGATTCATGGCCGAGCGGGCCCGGCCGTTGGCGGCGGCCAGAAACAGCACGTGGCGCGCGCGTGAACCCTGCCGCGCGGCGACGCGCATCACTTCGTGGTCGAAACCGGCGCCGGCCAAACGCCGCTCGAAGCGCGCGCTCGGCCCCGCCGACCAAACCGCCAAGACGCCCCCCGGGTTGAGCGCGTCGTGACACAGGCGCACGCCCACTTCGCCGTACAACCGCTGGTTCTGCGCGTGCGACAGCGCGACCGGGCCGTTGTCGACGTCGAGCAAAATCACGTCGAACTTCGACGGTGGACGCTTGATGGTTTCGAACACGTCGCCCAGCACGACCGAGCAGCGCGGATCGTCGAGCGCGTGATCGTTCAGCTCCGCCAGGTGGGTGCGATTCCATTCCACCAGCTCGGGTACCAGCTCGCCCACCGTGACCTTGGCGTTCGGGGCAACGCGGTCCAGCACGGCCCGCAGCGTGAAGCCCAAGCCCAAGCCGCCGACCAGAATCGACCGCGGATTGTCCGCCCGCTCCAGCGCTTCTTCGGCCAGCGCTTCCTCGGAGTCGTGCATGCGACTCGACATCAGCGTGCGTCCGCCGACGCGCACGATCCAATCGGTGTCTTGCCGAGCCAGCACGAATTCCATACCCCCGGGCACCTGCGCCACGGCGATCGTCTCACTCTCGAGCATGGTCGACTTCTTCGGTCAAAAGGGTCACGCGGCGCTACCTCGCGCCGAGCCGCGCGGAGAGTCTACGGGCCCGCCCCGCTTTGCAACCTCGGCCGGAAATTGCCGCAGATTGGCCGCTATTTCCGGCACGCTGGCCCGCCCGGGCGCCCTTTTTTGCCCACGGATGCCCTCGCCCCGCTACGCGCTCGTCTCGCGGGGCGTCGCCAGGGCGGCCGCCAGCGCCAGCGTCGCGCCGCCCGTGATCTGTGCCGCCTGGGCGAACCCGAGCACCTTTACGGCGTCGTCTCGCTGGAGGCGCGCGAGCTGTTGCAGCGTCAACGCGCACGCGGCTTCGACACCGCGCAAGCGCGCGCACAGATCGATGCGAAACAGCATGGCTTCTCGCGCCAACGGCCGTTTGCGCGCGGCGCGCTCGAGAATGTGCAGCGCCCACAGGCTTTGACCGCACGCGTCTTCGACGGCGGCGGTGCAATACGGGTCGGCCGACTCCGACAGCCAAGAGAGCGCGTCCCGCGCTGCCCGCGGCCGCCCGCGCTGAAGCTCACACCACGCCACCAGCTCGAGCGCGGCTCTTTGCATGCGCGCGCTCTGCGCTCGCTCGGCGACGTCGTGAGCGACGGCCAGCGCTTGCCGGTGCGCGCTCCGCCCCAAGAGCTCGCGCCCTCGCTCCAGCTCCTCGGCCAGGCCACGGCGCAGGTCGACGGCGTCGCGCTCCTGCCGCAAGCGCACGAACAACAAGCAAACCCCGCACGCCAACGCGAGCCCCCCGGTCAGGCCGGCACGACCCTCGAACAGCGCTAAGGCCGCGAACACGAAGGCCAGCAGCGCGACCCACAGGCTCGCTTTTGCATCGGCGCGATAGTGCTCGGTCGACTGCATGCTCCGGTAATGAAAGCATGCACCCCGTTTCGCGCGCCGCACCGGCGCATAAAAAATTGCTTACCGCCGGTCGCGTCCAATCTGCCCCACGCCGTTTACGCGCTGTGCGCAATCTCCGGCGCCGACTGGTAAAATTTGTTCCGCGCCGGATCGTTGAAGCTTTCGTAATCGATGGCAAAAGGTGTGACCTCCCCCTTGCCGTCTTTGAAGCGCAGGGTGGCCGCCATGGGCGTTACCGAGCGGTAGCTGCTGTCCGCCGGCAGGTCGTCGTTGGTGGCTCCGCCCGACGAGAAGATCGTGAAAAGCGAGATGGCGTCGTCGGCGTAGCTCTGGCGAAAGCCTTCGTCGACCTTCTCGTGACCGCGGAAGATGGTGTGGCAGCCGAGCTTTTGCAGAAAAGCCTGACATTGCAGCTTGCCGAACGGAAAGCGCGCCGACTGGTCCTGCAGGCTGGCGGGAATGACGTCGGCGCCGCTCGGGTCGCTCCACATCATTTGGAAGCGAATGTCCCACTCGTTCAAGCTGGACAGGTCTTTGTACAGGCTCTTGATGGTGCTGTCTTTGGGGATGCCGCCGTGCACGAACATGAACTTTTCGAACAAGAAGCTGGTCGGCATCGACTCGAACAACTTGATGTAATGCTGAAAAACTTCGTCGGAAAAGTGCGGCTTCAGCGTGCTCATGGCCTCCGACGGGCGAACCGCACCGTACACCTTGCCTTGATGCTCCACGTAGTATTCGTGGTTGCCGCGCAGCACGACCACGTGCTCCGGATGCTTGGAGAACAGCTGCAGCACCGAGCGCAGCACGCCCTGGTAGCTGAACATGCCGCGATCGATGTAGTCGCCTAGCAGCACCAGCTTGGGGCATACGGCGCTGTCCGGCTTTCTTTCGTACTCGGCAATCTTGCGCAAGACGTCGGTCTGGGTGAGCACGGCCTTCAGGCAGCTGTAGCAGCCGTGCAAATCACCGATGATGGTAAGCTCGTATTCTTTGCCAGGCTCGGGCGCCAGCAGGTGCACGTGCCCGTCCAAAAACTCGCTGCCCGGCGCGAACTGATTGACGTTGGTCTTGCCCTTGAGCTTGTTGCGTCCGAGCGCCCGTTGCTGGTCCCACACCGCGATAACGCGGTCCATCAGGGTGCGGTCGCTGTCGACTTGCCGAACCAAGGCGTCGCGGTTGGCCGAGTAGTGTTGCTCGAACTGAGCGAAGAAAGGGTGGTCTTCCGCCTTGGTGGCGATGGTTCGCGGGGTGGCCACCGCGAACGGCTTCTCGGTCTCGTCGTCCAACAGCTCGACGCCCAACTGCTCGTTGAGCAAGTCCAAGAGCTCGGCGCGGAATTTGGCTTCGGCCGGGTGCACGCTGCCGTCGGCCTTGATCAGCTCGTCCACGGTGGACATCAGTTGCTCTTGGCTGGCTTCGTCGAAGCTCTTGAAGATCTCGAAGCAGCGCAGCTTCAGCTTGGCGTGCACGAAGGTGTCTTGCGCTTCGCCCTCGGCCACCGCCTCGGTGAACAGATCCATGACCTGCCGGTCGATGCTCTCGAACACCTCCAAAAAATGCGTGGTGAATTTGGCGGTCAGCTCGCTGGCGAGCTTCGGCTCCAGGCCGGCCCCCGCCACCCGATGCACCACCAGCTTCTTGATGTAGCCGCGCACGAAGTCTTTTTCGGCCGCGTCGAAGTCGCCGTCGATATAGCCGAAGGTGGTCAGGTAGAAGATGACCGCCCGCATCTGCTTCTCCGCCTCGGGCCCGTTCGAGCTGAACTTGAGCATCAGGGTAGAATACAGACCCTGGGCCGAAGGGGAACCGTTACGAGAAGCTCCTAGCTAGTCCAGCGCAAATCGACCTGCATGCGACGTTGCAGACCGCTGGCGCGGGTCAGCTCGGTGGTGCCTTGGACGCCCGTCAAAAAGAACAGCGCGTGCAGCCCGCTCGACACCGAGCGCTGCCAATTTTCGTGCGCTGAAAGCTCCGTTGGCATCGCGCTCAACACGACGTGTAGGTGTTGAGGCGCCACTTGCTCGATGGTGAACGAGCCGTAGTCGCGATACATCAAATCGAACGCCTTCGGAATCCACTTGGCGATCGCGCCGGTATCGAAACGAAACAGCGACAAAGCCGTGCGTACCAAGCCAGCGAAAGCGGGGGCGCTCATCTGCCGCTTCAACCAGCTTTGGTAAAAGTGGTTGGCTTGCTCCTCGCCCAAACCACGAAATACGGCGTCGGTCAGCTCGAGGTTCACCGATACCGGTAGCCATTCCAGGTTGCTGGCGGCCTCGATGCGCTCCACCAAGGTGTCGAGCCCGGCCAGCACCAGCTCTTGTTTGCTGGGCGGCAGCCGGCGCACGGCGGCCAGGTAGTCCTTCATGTAGCGACCACGCGTGCTCGCCATGGTTCGGCATTTCTAGCACGCCGCCCCCGTCGACTACACGGGAGATGGATCGCCGCCGCGCTCGGCCTGGCGCGACGGCGCGCGACGGGACGGCTGGCGCGCGGGATCGCGACCCGCGCGTCTCAGCTGCTCAGCGTGGCCGCGAGCCGCGCCGTCACTTCGTCGGCGCTGAGCCCCGTAATCTCGACGACCTTGTGCTTCGACGTTTGCCCCAGCACCAGCGTGAGCGAGCTTTTGCTCAGCGACAGCGCCTTGGCCAACAGCTCAATCAACGCTTCGTTCGCCGCGCCGTCTACCGGCGGCGCCGCCAGCGCCACTTCCACCTTGAGGCCGTCGACGCGCGCGATGCGGCTGTGGCTGGCGCGCGGCTTGGCGCGCACCGTGACTCGCACGGCGTGCTCCGCCTCGTTCTTGGACTCCATGTCCCCTCAGCCTAGCAGTCGCGCTCAGCGCGCCGGGTCAAACCGCCAACCAGGACGCGTGGACTTTGCTGACGGGTGACGACTCATCGGTGGGTAGAGCCTGGCGCTGGGCGGCCCGTGCCCGCCACCGCCGGCGTGGCCGTGCCCGCCGCACGCCCCGTGGCCGCCTCCTGCGTGGCCCCCACCTCCGCCGTGTCCGCGCGCGAATGCGCCCGAAGCTACGAGGAATGTGACCGTGCACGCCGCGCTGGCTACCCAATGCCGCATGGCGCAAGGCTAGCGCGGCCCGATGGCGGGCTGCCCGGGGAGGCCGAGCCGGGCAGCCGGACACGCGCCCCGGCGCGGCCGAGGTCGGCACCGACGTCTTCGGAAAAAAATCCGCCGCCGCATGTCGATTTCGACCCTCCACGAACGACGTGCTCTCGAAACCCAACGGCTTCCCCCTTCCAAGGATTCCTGCATGGTCGAGCTAATCGGAACTTTCGCGGCGTTGGTCATCGTCCTTTTGCTGGCGGCGGCGGCCTGCATCGCCAGTCTCGCGGTGGCGGCGGCAGAGCTTCTCCGCTACGGTGAGCGCGCTTGGTTCGACGCTGGCTGATTGGGCTCACGCTCCTTTTCGCGAGCGCCTGCGGGGGTGCCAAACACCCTGCCGCCGCCGTGCCCCCGCTGCCCGCCCCCAAGCCGGTGGCCTCCAGCCAGGCCGGTTACTGCGAGCGCTTGCAGCCGTTGTTGACGCAAGCGGTGACGTCCGCCCGCATCGGCACTCCCATGTCGTGCCTCGACATCCCGGGCGTGACCGAGCTTGGCCGCTTCGGCGCGCCGAACGCCGCCGAAGAAGGCGCGCTGGCCGACTGCTTCGATGAGCCGGCCGAATATCAAAAGCTGCTCGAGAGCTCGGCGTCGGATTTCGACCTGCGCATCGACGACGGCTTCACCTCCGAGGTCGGGCAGGGCGGGCGCGCCAACTTGGCGATGCTGGTGCCGTGGCTGCCGAGCTTGTCCTTGGATCTTTCGCGCACGCGGCGCTTGAACGCCCACGTGTCGGTCAAGCAGGCGCGCTTCGTCACCCTGCTCGGCGTGGCCAGCCGCATGCAGGGCCAACGGCGCGAGGCGCAATGCTTGGCGGCGCTGTGCAAGCCCGAGTACCAATACGTGCACAAAGCCTTGATCGGCATCCCCACGCTGACCGTCAGCGCCGAGGACGAGCGCGGCAGTGAGGTGGGGCTCGGCATTCCGTTCTTGTCCGGCAGCTACAAGACCCGCGAGCTGAGCCGCGGCTCGCGCGAAATCACCGCGAGCCAACCGGTGACGCTGGCGATTGCGCGCAGCGCTTTCCGCACCGCCAATACCGAACGGCTCTGCCAGTTTTGCGGCCGCCGCGAGCAAGCTTGCTGCGCCAGCGCTCCGGCCTGCGACGGCGGTCTCGGCTGCGTGGACCAGCGCTGCGTCGAGGTTGGCGGCCCCGACCAACCGTGCGACGGCGAGCGCTGCGCGACCGGCGCTTGCGTGGGCGGGCGGTGCCGCACCGCTTGCGGCGGCGCTACCCAGCCGTGTTGCGCGAACGACGTGTGCTCCGGCGCGCTGCGCTGCAAGCCCGATCCGGAGAGCGACATCGAGGCGCAGCTGGCGCGCGAAGACGTCGTGGTCAGCGGTGGAATCCTAGGCGAAAGCGTCGATCGGATCTTCGGCGCTTCGAGCTGCGGGGCGCTGCGCACGCGCGGGCGCTTCGCGGTGACCGAGCTCGGGGATGGCCGCGGGCAGTGCGAAAAAGCTTGGTGGTTCGATCCGAAGAACGAAAAGGACTGTCGCGTGGCCGTGCACTTCGACGTGCCCATGGTGGGGGCCGTCGCCTGTAGGGTCGAAGTGTTCGCCGCGCCGCGCGCGCTGCCGCATCGCTGCTCGCCCTGAGTTTTCGCTCGGCGCCGACATTGTCGCCAAAAGATTCGGGTAAGCGCGGAACGCCGCGCAGCCCGGCGTTTCGGCGCGGCGAACGTTGGTGAGCAAAGGTAGGCACTCGTCGCTTTGCAATTTCGCTGCATTCGCGCACCTTTTTTCATCGTGCTGGCTGCCGTTTGGAGCCATGTTGATTTTGGCACGCGCAGCCTGGCCCATTACCCTTTGGGGTGGGTACTGATGGAGGTGTCCCCGATGAGAGATCCAATGAGCGTCGTCGCGGGAGTGCCTTCACTGGCCAGGTTACTGGTTGGCGTCGGCATTTCTTTGGCGGCCTTGGCGGGCTGTGACGGCGCCATCGACGGCGGCGCGGGCGCGGCGGCCGGTGCCGGGCCCAGCGGCGGTGCCAGCGGAAGCGGCGGCTCCGTGGGCGTGGAGGCCAGTGCTGGTCCACGTCCGCTCTCTCGTCTCACGCGGCGCGAATACAACAACACCGTGCATGATTTGCTGGGTGACGCCACGCACCCCGCCGATGATTTTCCGGACGATCGCGATCGCGCGTTCTTGTTCCGTCGCGCCGGCCTGGTCGCCACTCAAGACGCCGATTTGCTCCGCACCACCGCTGAAACGCTGGCAAAAAACGCAATCAAGAACCCGTCCAGCGTTTTGCCCTGCGACGCCGCCAGCGGCGAAGACGCCTGCGCCGCCAAGTTCATCAGCGACTTCGGCAAGCGCGCTTACCGCCGGCCGCTGAGCGACGCCGAGACCATGCGCCTGACCGCGCTCTATCAAAACGCGCGCACTACCCAGCAAATGTCTTTCAACGACGCCATCGAGACCTTGCTCGAAGGCATGCTGCAGTCGCCGGCGTTCCTGTACCACTGGGAGTCGCCGTACGAGGCGCCCAAGCTGAGCGGCAACGTGGTGCAGCTCGGGCCGTACGACGTGGCGTCTCGGCTCTCGTATTTCATCTGGGGCTCCATGCCCGACCAGGCTCTGTTCGACGCCGCCGCCGCCGGCAAGCTCGCCGCCGACGCGGACATCGCTGCCCAAGCGCGCCGCATGTTGGCGGACGACAAGGCCAAGGACGCCGCCACCGCCTTCTTCCGCGAGTGGCTCGAGATCGATCAGCTGGCGCCTCTACCCAAAGATGCCAAGGCGTACCCCGACTACAACGACGACCTGAAAGCGGCGCTGGTCTCCGGCACCGAAGCCTTCGCGCGCGACGTGCTGTTCGAGTCGGGCGGTAAGCTCGAGACGCTGTTGACCGCCAACTACACGTTCAGCAATCAGACTCTGGGCAAGGTCTACGGCAACGGCGCTACCGGCGCGACCGTGACCAAAACCATGGTCGACCCCACGCAGCGGCTCGGCTTGCTGATGGAGCCCAGTTTCCTGACGCTCACGGGCTCTCCCGACGGCTCGAACCCCGTCAAACGCGGCAAAGCCGTGTACACCAAGCTGCTGTGCGGCGTGTTGCCGCCGCCGCCGCCCAACGTGCCCCCCGCCAAGCCGGCCACCGCCGGCGGTACCACCCGCCAGCGTTTCACCGAGCACGACCAGAACGAGTGCGCCAAGGGCTGCCACATGTTGATGGATCCCATCGGCTATGCCTTCGAGCACTACGACGGCATCGGTCGTTACCGCACCATGGACAACGGCCAGCCCGTGGACTCCACCGGCACGCTCAACGTGGATGGCGCCGACCATAGCTTTGCCGACGCGGTCGAGCTGACCAAGGTGCTGTCCACCAGCAACACCGTGCGCAGCTGCTTCGCCAAACAATGGTTCCGTTTCGCGGTCGGGCGCGACGACACCGACGGCGACGCGCCTTCGCTGGCGGCCATCGCCACCGCCTTCGCCACCAATCAGTACGACATGCGCGACCTAGCCCCAGCCATCGCCGCCTCGCGTTCCTTCCGTTACCGCAGCTTGGCCGCTGGAGAGGTGACGAAATGACTCTGATCAAGACCGCCAAGAGCCAGCTGCGCTTCTCGCGCCGGGCCATGCTGGCCGGCATCGGCGCCAGCGCCGCGTTTTTACCGCTGATCGACGCCGAGCGCGCGCAAGCGGCTGGGCCCACGGGCTTCCCGAAGCGCCTGGTCACCATCACTTGGGGTCACGGCGTTTGCCAGACGTCGTTCTATCCCTCCGACGGCACCACCAACAGCGAGGTGCTGAAGCCGCTGGCGCCCTTCGCGGCCAAAACGCTGGTGGCCGCCGGGCTCGACTACAAGGCCATGGTCGACTCGGATCACAAGTACGACGGTCACTTCACCTACCCGGTGATTTGGACCGGTACGTACAAGAACACCGGCGGGCAGAACTGCACCTCCAACGGCCCCTCCATCGATCAGGTCGTGTCCGACGCGATCGCCAAGCAGGTCTCGCTGCAGCAGCCGCTCTTGGTCATCACGGTCGAGGGTGAGTCGCCTAGCTGGCGCGCGGCGGGCCAAAAGAACACCGGCGAGGGCGATCCCAAGCGGCTTTTCGACAAGCTGTTCGCCAGCTCCGCCATGCCCTCGGCCGATCTGGAGAAGATCCGCGCCAAGCGCAAGAGCGTGCTCGACTTCGTCAGCGGCGAGCTCACGGGCTTTTCTCAGCGCATGGGCACCGAAGACAAAGCCAAGATCGACGCGCACCTGGAGTCGATTCGCCAGCTGGAAGCGCAACTGGAAGCCAGCAGCATGGCGTGCATGCCGCCCACGGTCATGACCGGCAGCAAGGTGTTCCAAGACAAAGTCGCGGCCATGCTCGACATGACGGCGGTGGCGCTGCGTTGCGACATCACCCGCGCCGTCAGCATTTGCTGGGCCGACGACGGCGGTTACCGTCCCATCACGCTGCCCTGGCTCGACATCAACTCCAGCTTCCACGACATCGCCCACCTGGGCAAAGACGGCTATCCGACCAAAATCAAAGCCGACACCTGGATGTACGAGCAAGTCGCGCGGCTCGCCCAAGCGCTCGACAGCTCGGTCGAAGGCACCGGCACCGTGCTCGACAACAGCGTGATCGCCGTCGGCAACGACATGGCCGAAGGTTCTTCGCACTACATCGCCGGCTTGCCGTTCGTGCTCATCGGCAGCTGCGGCGGCTACTTCAAGACCGGCCGCACCGTGAAGCTCGGCAACTGGGCCAACAAGACCGGCCAATACTGGAACGGCGACAGCAACGTGCCCCACAACAAGCTGCTCGCCTCCCTCAGCAACGCCATGGACGTCCCCACCACCGCCTTCGGCGAAGACTACGCCGGCACCCTCGACGAGCTGAAAGCGTAAAGCCACCCGACTGCAGCCCCTTGCGGATTCATGACAGCTGGGGCTGCCAAGCTGCAGCCTGAATCGCAGAAGCTTCCGTGGCGGCGTAAGGCCACCTTGGGCGATCGAGATTTTTCACAGGGAGGACGGGAGGTACGGGAGGCGAGAACGCACTTTTGTTTTTGGAGGACCAAAACCAAAATATCCCTGGAGAAAGCCGGAGGGGATTGAGCGCGATGGCGCTGGCAAACTCGCCGGCGGCAGCGCGACCCCAAAATTCTCGCCTCTGTCTCGACCTCCCGTCCTCCCTGTGAAAAAATCTCGGTCCGCTCCGCTGCCGCTCGTCACGTCACGCCAAGCGGGCGCGTTCGAGCAGGCCGAGCTCCATGCCGATCATGACCGCTTCGACTTTGCTGGCGGCGCCCAGGCGCTCGTAGATGATGCGAAGGTGGCTGCGGACGGTGTTGACGCTCAGGCCTAGCGCGACGCCGATGTCGTCGTAGCTGTGACCCCGCTGGAGCAGCGCCAGAATCTCGCGCTGGCGGGCGCTGAGCAGGTTCTGCGCGGCGGCGCTCTCGGGTCGGACGGCGGCCATGGTGGAAGAGCTGCGGCGCGCGCGCTGGAGCACCAAGCGCGAGACCGGCGGCGACATGGGCACGCCGCCACGCACCAGCTCGCGCACGCTGGTGGGCAAGAAGCGCGTGTCTTGCGCGAACAGGTAGCCGTTGATGCCGGCTTTGAGCAGCTGGGTCGCCGGCTCCTCGGCGACGGGCTCCGACACCAGCATCACCGGGATGCCGCGCGCAGCGGTCACCAGCTCCTTCAGCGCCGTCGCGTCGTTGGCGCCGGGCACCGCCAGCGCCACCACGACCGCGTCCGCGCGGCTCGAGCGCAGCAACTCGGTAGCACGCGCGAACGAGTCGGCGACCACCAGCACCAAGTCCGTCGCGGCGTGGAGCGTGGCCCGCGCCGTTCCACCGTCGAGCTCCAGCATCAGTATCCGAATTTCACGCTGTCCCAAGGCTCATCACCGTTCGATTGCCGCTTCTCGACACCCATCCGACCTTACTCCTAGACGTGGTTGAACGACAGCTGCCAGCTGGGCCTGCAGCCAGACCGAGGAAGCGGCAACCGTTGGCATGGGAACTGCAAAATCGAAAATGTGCCTATTCCTCGTATCCTGCATCAGACGTGGAAGTGTGCCGATGTGCCCGAGCCTTTGGCGGGCTTTCAAGCTCGCTGGCGCGCGCTACACCCCGACTTCGAATACCGGCTGTGGACCGACGCGCAGAATGACAGTTTCGTACGAGACGAGTTTCCGGAGCTGTACGGCCTTTACCGCTCGTTCACGCGCGAGATCTACCGCGCCGACATGGTTCGTTGCCTGTACCTGCTGCGCTTCGGGGGCGTGTACGTCGACTTGGACGTGGAGCCGCTGCGTCCGTTGCACGGCTTCCTGGCCGAGGCGGGCGAATGCGTGCTCGGCGCCGAGCCTGAAGCGCACGCGCGAAAGCGACGCAATAAGCCTACCCTCGCCTGCAACGCGATCATGGCCTCGGCCCCCGGCCACCCTTTCTGGCGGCGCATGATGGACGAGATTGCCCGGCGCGCCGCGTTGGGCGGCGGCGAGCCGGTGGGTGTCACGGGGCCGCTGGCGCTCGACTTCGTGTTCGAAACCTGCGGGCGCGAGCTGGGCGTCCGGGTTTCCGAGCCCGACGCTTTCTTCCCTCTACCCGACGTGGACGCTCAAAGCCTGCCTCTCGACGCCCGCTCGCTCAAATATTTCCGCAGCATGCGTGAGCTCGAGCTGTATCCGAGCTCGAGCTTCGGGGTGCACCACTGGGCGCACAGCTGGATCCCCGAAGCCGGCGTCAATCGGCGGGTTCAGCAGCTGCTCGGCTGGTCCCGAGGGGCCGCGTCGGTGCTGCGCGGACAACGAACGGTCGACGAGCTGGTGCGGCCCGAGCGCTACAAGCTGCGCTTTCCGGAACGCGCATTCCGGCCCCGAAGAGGCCGCGAAGCGCGCTACCTGGCCCAAGTCGAGCGCGGGCGTGACGTGCAGGCACAGAGCAGCTTGACGATCGTGACTCTGCTTCACGATCGCGTGGATTTGGCCCTGTACTTGCGGGCTCGCTGTGAGGCGGTGCTGGAACGTTTCCAACACGGACGCGTGCTGGTGCTCTGCGACGACTCCACCGACGGCACCGAACGAGTGATCGCGGACTGGTCACGTGCGCGCCCCGGGCAGGTCGTGAACGTGCCCGCCCCGCGTCTCGAACCGGGAATTTCCGGCTTTGCGCGCATGGCGCGGCTGCGAAACGCGCTGTTGGAGGGGCTGGACGACGAACCTGCCAGCGACTTCGTAGCCGTGCTCGACGGCGACCTGGAAGGTCCGTTGAGCCTCGAAGGGCTGGCTCACTCGATCGCGCTTTTGGCCGAGCCGGACGGTCCAGACGGCGTCGCGGCGCTCGGGGTCAACAATTGGGTCGGCTTACCGCTGCTGATGCCGTTCTTGGGCTACGGCTACTACGATCCCATCGCCTTCCGGGAGGGGGCGTGGGAACGCCGTGCCAGCGACGCCGCGATTCGCTATCGCCTGGCGGGCTTACGGCGCGGAGACGCCCCGCTCGCGGTCAACAGCGCCTTCGCCGGTTTGGCCCTGTATCGCGGCGACCGCGTGCGCGGGCTGCGCTACGACGCGACCACGCGCGACTGCGAGCACGTGAGCTTTCACCGCGCTCTCGTCGAGCGCGGCGGCCGCCTGGTGCTCGATCCGTCGCTCATGCTCCTGGCCGGGCGGCAAGGCCACCATCGAACGAAAGCGGCTTGAGCTTCGCGCCGTCCCAGTTCGGTTGCCGAGTGCCGTTGCGGTTGACGGTGGTGGGCGGGCGCAGCAAACCGACGCCGGCCAGCGTGAGGTGCAGGCTGGTCCAGCGCGCCAGCGAGCGCATTTCGCGCAGCGCCAGCGGCCCCGAAATTTTGCTGGAGCTATCCAGGTGTCGGCGCGCGGTGGCGAAGGCTTCGTAGTAGCGCGCCACGCTGAGCTCGGGCCGGGCGCGCTTTCGCACTTGTTCCCACGCCGTGCGGCGCAACCGTTCGCGCTCGCGCGGCTCGTGCAGCAACCGCAGCACCGCCTTGGCAAAGCGCCACTTCATCTGTTCCGGATCGCCGTGGGGATCGATCAAAAGCCCGCTGTGCTCGTGCTCGATTTGCTGGGAGACGCCCATGCCGTCGGCCAGCGCCACCACTGGCAGGCCGCACCACTGCGCCTCGCTAACGACTTGCCCGTAGGTCTCGCTGAGCGAGGTGTAAACGAACACGTCCGCGTGACGCAAGAACGCGGGCACGGCCCCGAGCGGCTGCTCGCCGGCGAAGAACACGCGCCGCTCGATTCCCAGACGCAGGGCCAGCTGCATGAACGTATCGCGATCCGGTCCGTCGCCCACCAGCGTCAGCGAAGCTTCGGGCACCACCGGCGCCACGAACTTGGCAAAGATTTCCAGCAGCTCCGCGATGCCTTTCTCGCGCACTTGCCGGCACACTACCAGCAAGCGCGAGCCGCGGGTGGCCGCCTCCGGGAACGGATCCGGCGCGTCCGCGGCGTCGAACACGCTGGCGTCGATGGCGCGCGGAATGACGTGAATTGGCACCCGTACGCCGCGTTCTTCCCAGTAGCGCTGCAAGCCCGCCGACAGCACGACTAGGCCGTCGCCCTGGTTGTAGGCGTGCACCGTTTGCTGCTCGACCCACGGGATGACGTGCTCGCGAAACGCCTCGTCGGCGCGCGTTTCGTATAGCGCTTCGGGCAAAACGACTTTGTACACGCTGGGCAAGTGAATGGTGTTCACGCACACCAACGGCACGCCGCGCCGCGCGCGCAGCCAAACGCCGGCTTCGAGCATGGCCGAGCCCGTTTGCGCGAGCACCACGTCTAGGTTCTCTTGCTCCAACTGCAGCAGCCGAGTGCGCGAAGGCAGCGCCAGGTGCACCCCCGGGTGGTTGCGCAGCGGTAGGCTGAAGAACGACACCGCGTGCTCGGGCAGGTCGGCGGGTCTGCTCTCGGGGTCGTCGGCGCCAATGACCGTGACGCGGTGGCCGCGCTTCCTAAACTCACGGTACAAGAATTGCGAGGCGAACGACGACCCGTTGGCATACGGAATGCGAACGTAGTCGTTGACGATGCCGATACGCGCCGGCCACTTCACCGCTGGGCGTTCGGCGGCGCCGACGTCCGACCGAGGGAGATCATCGATGACCCAAGCTTCTTCACTGCGCATTTTGGACCTCTGCGAGTTCTTTTCGGACCGTGGTGGCGGAGTTCGCTCGTATTTGGAAAGAATGGGAAAAGCCGCGGAAAACGCCGGTCACACGCTGACGGTGGTGGCGCCCGGCAAAGCCCACGGCATCAGCCGCCATTCGGGCATGAAGCTCGTGCGCTACGCCGCGCCGCCCATGCCCTATGACGCCACTTACCGAGTGCCCTGGCGATTGGATCTCATGCGTCGACTGGTCGCGGAGGAGCGGCCCGACATCGTGCAGATCTCCAGCCCCTTCGCTCCGGCCGTGGCCGCGCGCTGGCTCCGTGATGCTCCCCCGTGCGTGTATTTTCACCATTCTGATCCCATCGGTTGCTACGTGCGCCCGCTCCTCGCGCGCGCGTTGCCGACGAAGCTGGCCGATTGCATCGAGCATGCCGCTTGGGGTTGGCACCGCCGAATCACCGGCTTTTGCGCGGCGACGGTGGTGGCCGGTCACTGGTTGGAAACGGAATTGAGCGCGCGTGGTTGCGCGCGCGTCACCACTGTGCCGTTTGGCATCACGCAGAGTGACCTGGGTTCACACTGCCGTGACGTCGCGCTGCGCGCGCGCTTCTTGGGGCCGCTCGCGGACCAGCCCGACGCCGCGCTGGTGCTGATTGCGGGTCGGCTCGCCGCCGACAAACGCCAAGCGTTGCTGATAGATGCCCTACATGTCGTGAGTCGGTCGCGACCAGTCGGGCTCGTGGTTTTGGGAGACGGTCCAGAACGCGCCAGTCTCGAGCGGCGCGCGCGCGGCTTGGGCCACGTCACCTTCCTGCCTTTCACCCACGATCGCGCTGAATATGCGGGTGTGTTGGCCAGCGCCGACCTGCTGCTGCACGGCTCCGTCGGCGAAACTTTCGGCTTCGTGATCGCCGAAGCGTTGGCGAGCGGCACCCCGTTCGTGGCCCCCGCAGCCGGCGGCGCCGGAGCCCTCGCGCACGTCGACTACGCCGAGACCTACGCGGCCGGCGACAACGCCGAAGGCGTGGCCCGCGCCGTGCAAAGGCTGCTGATGCGGCCCCGGGCCGAGCTGGCTTACGCCGCGCTTCGCGCCGCCGCCACTTTCCCGTCTTCGCAGCAGCATTTCGAGCGATTGTTTGCCTTGTACGCACGGCTGTTGGCCGAGCGAGCTGGGCGCCAGTGTGGTGAATCGGCAACGGTGAGCTCGCACAGTGTGCGGCTCAATCACGCCCCAGGGTGATGGCTGGGTGACTCGTCGAGCACGGCATGGTGACGAAAGAATTTGCGTCGCGGGGGAGAGCCTTGGAACGACTGTTGAGTCGCTACACCGTGTGGGCGGCCACTCACCCTTGGCGCGTGCTGGGCACGGCGCTGCTGCTGGCAGCCGCTTGTTGGGCGCTGGCCAGCCAGCTGAAGATTCAGGGCGACTTCGTCAGTCTGCTGCCGAGCAAAAGCGGCACCGCCCAACGCTTCCGCGCCGCCCTACAACGCAAAGTGAGCGGCGCCTCGACGTTGGTCGTCGTCATCGAATCGCCCGATTCGGCCGCGAATGAACGCTTCGTCGACGCGCTCGCCCCGCGTGTGCGCGCCCTGCCGCCGGCTCTGGTCGCCTCCGTCCAGACCGGCGCTGCCGCCGAACGCCGCTTCTTTCACGACTTTCGCTGGCTGTTCGCGGCCGAGCGCGATCTGCGGCTCGTGCGCTGCGAGCTTGGGCGCGCGCGCGACGAGCAGTCGTTCGATCTCGGGCTCGACGAGCCGTGCGAGGTCGAGGTGGAGGACGAGCTGCGAGAGCTGGGGGGCGGCGCCGGGGACTCGTCGCTCGCCACCGCCGAGGCGCGACCGGCGGCCGCCGCCCCGACCGGCGTCGCCAGCGACGCTCCGCCCCTGCGACGCATCCGCGAGCGCATCGAGCGCGAGCTTGCCGCGCAAGATCGCTTCAAGTCCGAC
>JBEQSW010000035.1:0-10807 GCA_040348565.1 Myxococcales bacterium
GCACGCCGAGGATCAGTACGCCGTGCGCGCGTTCCGGGCGGGCGCGGCTGGCTACATCACCAAGGGTAGCTCGCCCGCCGAGCTCGTGGCTGCCGTACGCAAAGTGGCTGAGGGCGGCAAATACGTGTCTTCCTCGGCCGGCGAAGCGCTCGCCAAGAGCCTTCACTCTCGCTCCGAAGCGTCCGGGCACACGGCGCTCTCGGACCGCGAGCTCCAAGTGCTCCGGATGCTCGGCGGCGGCAAGACGGTGACCGAGATCGGCGCGGAGCTCTCGCTGAGTGCCAAGACGATCAGCACGTACCGCGCGCGAATCCTCGAGAAGTTGGGGATGCGTACGACGGCGCAGCTCGTTCACTATTGCGTCGCCGCGAATCTCCTATTCTGAGCCCACGCTGCTTGAGGACCGATCGGGGGCGATCGGTGTTGTAGGACGACACCTACACGCCGTAGGCGTCTTGTCCTACGCGCGATCGAGAGTCGCGCTTATGGTCGCGGCGGGTGCGATCGACCAGATTGCAGGGATGTCGGCTCCGCGGCCTCCGAAGATCCTCGTCGTCGATGACGACCACCACACGCGTCGGGCGATCGGTCGATTGATCAAGTTCGATTTCCCGTCCGCCGTCGTAGCTGATGCGGCCGAGGCGAAGACTGCCCTGCGCATGATCGCGGCAGAGCTTTGGGACCTCGTCATTTGCGACATGTCGATGCCAGAGATGAGCGGCCTTGAGGCACTCCGAGACATGCGCTTGCGGAACGAGCGCGTGCCGGTCGTGATCGTGAGCTGTCTGGCGGCCGATGATTACGAGGCTGCGGCCGTAGCGGCCGGCGCCTGCGCGTATGTCGAGAAGGACCGGCTACCTGACGAGCTTCCCGCCCTCGTGAACCGCTTCGTCACGGCCCTCCAGGTTGGCAGGCGACCATGAGCTCGGTCGCGGATCTCGCGAAACGTAACGAGCACCTCGAGCGCGAGCTCGAGAACGCGAAACAAACCGTGGCCGCGCTCGTCTCCGGCCTCGTCGACAGCGTGGCGATCGAGGGGGCGGCAACGCCCATCCTGGTCCAGGCCGCTCAGCAGCAGCTCCGCGAGCGAGCGCAAATGCTGCGTGCGATCTTCGAGGGCGCGCTCGACGGCATGCTCCTCGCGGACGACGACGGGAAATACGTCGACGCAAATCCCGCCGCCTGCGCGCTGTTCGGCCTCCCGCGCGACGCGCTGATCGGGCGCGACATCCGCGAGTTTGCAGCGCCGGACTACGCCACCTCGGACCAATGGAAGTCGTTCGGAGAGCACGGCCGACTCCAAGGGTTCTTCCCGTTGGTGCGACCCGACGGCCAGCGCCGGACGCTCGAATACTCGGCCGTGGCCAATCTCCTTCCCGGGCTTCACCTGTCGGTGTTGCGCGACGTGACCGAGAACAAGGCGGCAGAGGAAGCGCTACGCAAAACGCAGTACTTCTTGGAAGAGGCACAACGCGTTGCGCAAATCGGGTGCTGGGTCGCACCGTTGACCGACGCGCCGCTCTTCTGGACGACGGAAGCTTATCGCATTGCCGGCATCCCCGACGAGACACCCGTCACCGTGCAGAGCTTCTTCGAGAGCGTCGTTCACCCCGACGACCGCAACGCGGTTCAGGAAGCCTTCCATCGGGCGATCGCGGGAGAGTCCGCGTACCAAATCGAGCATCGCATCGTTCGCCCCGATGGCGAAGTCCGTTGGGTCTTGGAGCGCGCGAAGGTGGATCGCGACGAGGCCGGCGTCCCGCTACGGATGATCGGCGTCACGCAGGACATCACCGAGCGCCGCCGCGCGACCGACCAACTACGAGCGAGCGAAGCGCGGTACCGGTTGATCGTCGAGACGACGTCCGAAGGCGTCTGGCTCGTCGACGCAGGCTTCATCACGACGTTCGTCAACGAGCGCATGGCCGAAATGCTGGGGTACACGCGCGACGAGCTGATCGGGCGCCACGCCTTCGAATTGATCGATGCAGAGTCCCGCGCCCTCGAGTCCGAAAAATGGCAGCGGCGCGAGCAAGGGTTCTCGGAGGTTTACGAGAGCCGGTACCAAAGGATGGACGGGACCACGCTCTGGGTGCTCGCCAAGACGAACCCCGTGTTCGACGAGGAAGGGCGCTTCGCTGGGTCGCTGGGCCTCTTGAGCGACATGACCGAGCGCCGCAAATCGGAAGAGGCGCGGAACCGCTTGGCGGCCATCGTGCAGTCATCGCAGGACGCCATCATCAGCAAGACCCTCGAGGGAACGATCACGAGCTGGAACCGCGGAGCGGAGAGGCTCTTCGGCTACTCCGAGAACGAGATGCTGGGGCGCCCCATCACGGACCTCTTCCCCCCGGAGCGACTCGACGAGGAGCGCGAGATCATCGCTCGTATCTCGCGCGGCGAGAACGTGGAGAACTTCGACACGGTGCGCGTCACGAAAGACGGCTCGCGGGTGGAGGTGTCGCTGCTCGTCTCGCCGATCCGAAGCGGCGACGGCGAGATCGTCCACGTCGCGAAGATCGCGCGGGACATGACCGAGCGCCGCAAGGCCGAGGCCGCTCTGCGGCGGTCCGAGGAGAAGCTCCGGCAGTCGCAGAAGATGGACGCGATCGGCAGGCTCGCCGCCGGCGTCGCCCACGACTTCAACAATCTCCTGTCCGTGATCCTCGGCTACGCCAATCTTCTCTTCGACGAGCTCACGCCGGAAGATCCGATCCGGGCGGAGATCGACGAAATCCGCAGGGCTGGCCTCCGCGCCGCGGATCTCACGCGGCAGCTGCTCGCTTTCAGCCGCCAGCAGATGCTCCAGCCGAGCGTTCTCGATCCGAACCGGAGCCTGGCCGGCATCCAGAAGATGTTGGGCCGCGTGCTCGGCGAGGACGTCGTGCTGACGCTGCTGCCATGCCAGGATGTCGGGAAGGTCTACGTCGATCCTGGACAGTTCGAGCAGGTGATCATGAACCTCGTGGTCAATGCGCGCGATGCCATGCCGCGCGGCGGGAACCTCACGATCGAGACCGTCAACTTGATTCTCCATGAGCAAGATGCCGCTGAGCATCACGGCATCGCGCCGGGGCCGTACGTCATGATCGCGGTGACCGATACGGGCGTGGGCATCGAGAAGGAGACGATTTCGCGGATTTTCGACCCGTTCTTCACGACGAAGGCGGAAGGCAAGGGCACGGGGCTCGGCCTATCGACGGTCTACGGGATCCTGCAGCAGAGTGGCGGTCACATCTCGGTCGACAGCGAGCCCGGCACGGGAACGACCTTCAAGGTCTACCTGCCGAGGACCGATCGCCGTTCCAGCCCGCCCGCGTCGGACCAGCCCTCCGATAAGTCCTACCGGGGTGACGAAACGGTCCTGCTCGTCGAGGACGAAGAGCAGGTGCGGGCGGTCGCGCGATCGATCCTCCGCCTGCGAGGCTACAACGTGCTCGAGGCGCAGAATGCGGGCGAGGCATTTCTGATCTCGGAGCGGTTCGACGCGACCATCCATCTTCTCCTCACGGACGTCGTCATGCCGCTAATGAGCGGTCGCGAGCTGGCCGAACGTCTCCGGGCTTCCCGGCCCGAGATGAAGGTGCTGTACGTCTCCGGCTACACCACGGACACGACCGTGCTTCACGGCATGCTCGAAGCGGGCGTCGCCTTCCTCCAGAAGCCGATCACACCGGACGTGCTCGCGAGCAAGGTCCGCGATGTGCTGGACGGTGTGAAACGAAACAGCGTCAGCCTCAGGTTCTGGAGCATGTCCGGCAAGCCTGCCAACTCTGGTACGCTCGCTAAACGCGAGTGCGTTGCAATGCCAGTGCTTGCGGCGGCGGCAGGGCCCATGCCGCCCGCCTCGCCGTTGGAGGCGGCGGGGAAGCACGGGCAAGCAGAGCCCGACGACGCGGACGAAAACGCCGCGGTGCTGCAGGCTCTCCTCGAGAGCGCGCCAGATTTGGTCATCCACGTCGATCAGCAAGGCCGAATTCGCTTCATCAACCGGCTGGCTCAGGGTTTCCGTCGCGAGGACGTGATCGGAACCGAGTGGCTCGCGTTCGTCGGATCGGACCAGCACGGCGCACCGACCGCCGCACTGCAGAAGACGCTTGCCACCGGCCAAACTACAGAGGTCGAGATTTTAGGGCCGGGTGACCAGGGCGCACCGACTTGGTACTGGACCCGTATCGCGGCCGTGCGGCGCGGGGGCCGCGTCAGCGGTGCCGTGCTGCTGGCTCGAGACATCACCGAAAAGAAACTAGCCGAAACGCGGCTCGTCGTCTCCGAGCGCATGGCGTCATTCGGAATGCTGGCCGCGGGCGTGGCGCACGAGCTCAACAATCCCTTGGTATCCGTGATTGCCAATCTGGAGTTGGCGATGCGCGACATCGCGTGCTCGAGCGTCGCGCCGCTGTCGGGCGACCTCTCCGAAGTCCTGAAGGACGCCCGCGACGGCGCCGAGCGGGTGCGGCATATCGTTCGTGACTTGCAGCTCTTCTCGCGACACGAGGATGAGGAACACGGCGCGGTCGAGGTGGAGCGCGTCCTCGAATCCATGCTGCGCATGGCTGCGAACGAAATTCGCCAGCGCGCGCGAGTCGTCACCAGCTACGCGGGTGTTCCACCCGTTGACGGCAGCGAAGGCCAACTTGGTCAGGTATTTCTGAACCTACTCATGAACGCAGCCCAAGCCCTTCCAGAGGGTCGATTCGATGCAAATGAGATTCGCGTCGCCACTTCGCTCGACGAACACGGCCACGTGCTGGTCAGTGTCGCCGACACCGGGCCTGGCATTCCGGTCGACGTCCAGCGGCGCATGTTCACCCCGTTCTTCACGACCAAACCCATCGGCGTGGGAACCGGGCTCGGCCTGTGCATCTGCCAGCGCATCATCACGTCATTGGGGGGAAAGATTTGGTTCGAGAGCATGAGCGGGCATGGCACGGTGTTTCGCGTGCTATTGCCACCGTCGTCCAAAGCGGCGAGCAAGCCCACGACGGGGAATCTCGAAACAAACCTCCACGCACACGCTCCACGCGCGGTCGAGGGCGAGCCCATGAAGTGAAGGTGCCATCGCAGACGTGTACGATCACGCCCCAGACCGACTGAGACAAGAAACGTTTTGGCAACGCGCGACGCGAGTACTCCTGATCTCGCGAGTCTCAGGATGCCGATTCTTGAGACAGTACCGATGAGCAGCGCCACTTTGCCACATAGCTGACGCCAACGAACCTTCGGCAGCGGTGAGACGTCGACAGCCCCCCGTGGTAGCGACATGAGATGACGCAAATCCTCGCTCCAGGCAGCGCTGCACCCGACTTCACCTTGGCGAGTGCGCCGGATCGGAAGCTCGCGCTTTCCGAGCTTCGCGCTACGTCCGTGATTCTGGCGTTCTATCCGGCTGACTTCAGCCCCGTGTGCGGAGACCAAATGGCGCTGTACAACGAGACGCTCGACGAGTTTCGCAAGCTGGACGCACAGCTGCTCGGCATCTCGGTCGATAGTGTCTGGTGCCACGCGGCATTCGCGGCGGCGCGCCACCTGAAGTTTCCGCTGCTTGCGGACTTCGAGCCCAAGGGAGCCGCGGCGAGGCAATACGGCGTGTACGACGAAAAAGAAGGCACCTCGGGACGCGCGCTGTTCGTCATCGACACCCAAGGCACGGTGCGCTGGAGCTACCTCTCACCGATTGGCGTCAATCCCGGTGCCGACGGCATTCTCGACGCGCTCGAGGCCATGAATCAGGCAAAGGGCAAGTCGTGACGCTCCGCCCGGCCGTTACGGAGCACGATCACGCGGCGGGGCGCGCCGACGCACCGCTCACGCTCGTCGAGTACGGCGACTACCAGTGCCCTCACTGCGCCGCGGCCGATCCGGTGGTGCACGCCCTGCAAAGCGCGTTCGGGGCCGAGCTTCGCTTCGTGTTCAGGAACTTCCCGCTGACCGAAATGCATCCAGCGGCGGAGCCAGCCGCCGAGCTCGCCGAGAGCGCCGCCCTGCAGGGCAAGTTCTGGGAGGCGCACGACGCCATCTTCGCCTGGTCGCGCGAGAACGGACCGGAATCCTTGGGCGTGGAAGCGTTCGAAGCCATCGCGCTCGCGCTGGGCCTCGATCCACGACAGATCGAACAAGACGTTAGCGCTCACCGTCATCTCCAGCGCATCAAAAGCGACTTCAACAGCGGAGTGAGAAGCGGAGTGAACGGAACTCCAACCTTCTTCATCAACGGCCAACGCTTCGACGGTCCTCCCACCCTCAAGGGTCTGACCACGGCGCTCAAGGCCGTTCTGAGCGCGCAACCCTAGAACGAGGGCCGCGCCAACAAGGCTTCGAATCGCGCTTTTCGTACCTAGCGAGTAGAAGAATGCCCCGCGTCCAGCGCCGCGGAAGCACTTCCGCTATAGCATCCACGTATGGATCAGTCGTTATATGAAACCTTGGGCGTTGCCAAGACGGCAAGCGCCGACGAGATCCGCAAGGTTTATCGCAAGCTCGCACGCAAACATCACCCCGACCTGAACCCAGGCGACGCCTCCGCCGAGGCCACCTTCAAGAAGATTGCGGCCGCCTACGACATTCTGTCCGACGAGGCGAAACGCAAGGCATACGATGAATTCGGCGACGCTTCGTTGCAAAGCGGTTTCGACCCAGACAAAGCACGCGAGTATGCGAGCTGGCAGGAGTCGCGCCAGCGACGTACTTCCGGCTTCGGCGACACCGAAGGCCCCATGGACTTCGATCTCAGCGAGCTCTTCGGGCGCCCAGCGCCACGTGGTCCCTCGCGTGGTCGCGACCTGTACACCTCGATTGATATCGATCTGCGACAAGCCATCCAAGGCACCGAGCTGACGGCCGATCTACCAAACCACGGTACGGTTCATGTTCGCATCCCACGGGGCGCTGACACCGGGGACACGCTTCGCGTCCGGGGCAAGGGCTCGCCAGGCCAAAACGGCGGACCAGACGGCGATCTCGTGATCGAGACCATCGTGCGCCCCCATCCCCTCGTCCAGCGCGAGGGCCTCGACCTTCGCCTGACTCTGCCCATCACTCTGAACGAGGCGTATAACGGCGCGAGTATCAACGTGCCGACGTTCGACGGCTCGGTTGTCCTCAAGGTCCCACCTCAAACCAGGCAACATGCGACATTGCGCCTTCGAGGAAAGGGCGTGGAGCGCAAGGATCAACGCGGCGACATGCTCATCGACATCGATGTGCGGACGCCGGACATCGCCGACGATGCGTTCGCCAAGGCACTGAGTGCCTCGGACAAGCTGTACACGACGCCGATCCGGGAGGGCCTTGCGCTATGACCCGTTTCACTTACCAGCACCTGCTCGAGCTCGTCGATGGCGACGACGAATTCATCGTGCGCCTCGTCGAGGAAGGGCTCATCGAGCAACGTGACGAAGTCATGAGTGTCGACGTGGATGCGGTGCTCCTCGCTCGCACGCTGTGGCGCAACCTGGAGGTCGACTGGCCAGGCATCGAGATCATTGTCCGCCTTACCGCAGAGCTGAACGCAGCGCGACGCCGCGTTCAGGAGCTCGAAGCCGCTGTCGCGACGCGCGAAACACCTAAGACCTAGGGCTGCTTTTGGTAGCAGCGCCGCTCAGCGTCAAAAAGGCGTTCGAGGTCGCTTCACTTCTGTCATTCAGAAAGCTCTTTGACGGCGGGGGCTGCCAATCGCGGGCTTGGAGCTCGGTTACCAGATGTGGAAGTTGCCGCTGACGTGGAGCATGCCGAGCATGTAGAGCACGCCGTCCCAGTAGTTGGCGGAGGGCACGCTCAGCGACCAGAGCTTGTCCACGAACGGCTTGCCGGAGGCTGCCGGTAAGCCGAAGCCTAGCGTCGAGTTGCAGCCCACCGCTGCGCCGCCGTTGTTACGGGAGCCCGCGTAGGCGGCGAACTTTGGCGCATACGTATCCTTCTGCCAGGCATCTTTGCCGAACAGGTACCAATCCATCATGAGGTTGACGACGCATCGAGTTGAGTCGGCGTTGGCAGCCTGGGGGTTGGTGGCCGTGAAGCTGGCTTGGTAGGGACACACTCCATTGCTGTCCACCACCTTCTGCATGTATTGGCGGCCCGCGGTCGCGGCTTCCTTCCAGAACGCCGCGTTCTGGGTGTCGAAGCAGGCCCACACTTCGTAGAAAGATGGCAGGACATACGAAGGGTCGACGTTGCTCGAGTTCGCGACGAACTTGATCAGGTGGTATTGCGAGTTGAAGTACTTGGTCCGGATCAGGTCGAGGACCCACTTGGCCTCGGTGGAATAGGCGATTTTGGCGGAGCCGGTCGAGTCGCCCCAGCGGTGCGAGGCGAAGATGAGGGCACTCGCCATGTACTCCTCGCCGTCAGGCGCTCCACCGCCGGCGCACCCCGAGCCCGAGGTCTTGCACGACCATCGGATCTCGCCGGTCCCATTCGCCATGTGGTTCTTGACCCAGGTCCAAATGCGGTCGAACTCGGTCTGATGGTCCAGCTGAACCGCGACCATCATGCCGTAGGACATGCCCTCGGTGCGGACATCGTTGTTGAGGATGTCCTGGACGTACGATTCGTTTGCGCCGGGCCCGTCAAAGTAGATCGTCCCCGCGCCGCCGGGGTTGAAGAGCGAGGACCAGGCCGTGGCGAGCTTCTGATCGCTCTCCGCTTGGGTTTTGCCGGAGACGGTGACGAAGAGATTGGCGTAGCTCGTAGGCGGCTTGCATTCGCCCGAGCTGCCGCCTCCTGCACCGCCGGTGGCCCCACCCGCGCCCGCAGTGCCCGCAGCGGCGCTACCGGCGATGCCGCCCGATCCCCCCGTCTGTGACGTCCCGCCCGAGCCCCCCTGAACCGACGAGCTACCAGCGGTTCCAGCGATCGCGCCACCCGTCCCCGCGCTTACGCCACCCGTCCCGGCGTTCGTGCCGCCGGCTCCGCTAACGCCGCCCGTGCCGGAGGATGTCGCGCCTGCGGCGGGCAATCCAGTGCCGCCTTGGCCTACTGATCCACCGGCACCCATGTCGCCGTCACTCGTTGACTCGCACCCCGCCAGAAGGGCGGCCAGCGAAAGAAGGGACAGACGAGATAACACGGTGCGCAAGGTGAAACGCTTTCCCAATAGAGCAGTTCCCTCGAACGTGAGCGGCCGGTTCATACTTTCTATTCCCGCCCGCCTAGCAGGCTGTTCAAAAATCGCGGACGAGGTCGGCCGAGGGGTGGACAAGGGGGGATGTAACAAGGCTGTTCTCTGAAGCAGTGGGTTCCAACCTGGTTTTCCATTTCGAGAACAGCACATTCAGGACTTTTCCAGGCAAGGAAGCTGGCACTGGTGGACGCGGGCTTTCCCGCGGTCCCGGAAGTTGCGGCGCCTGTTCAGCAAGATGGGCTGGTGACCTTCTTGGACCGCTTGGGCACTCGAACTCGGCACCGGTCACGCCAGCGATCTGCTTAGAAAATCGCCACATTCGCTCATGCACGCGGCCGCGTTCGGGTGAAAAGCGACGAACGCGAGCGGATTGTGCGGCATGTCGTCGGCCGCGTAGAGCTCAGCGTCGATCCCGGAGCGAAGTCACGTGCGTGCTGGAGCAGAAACCACGTCTGCCCAGAGTCGAGCGGGTCGGCCTCTCGGCACGACGCGCGACTCGCAGTCAAGTCGAGCCACAGCGAGATCAACAGCGCCACGCGCGCTTGCGGCGTACCACGCTCGCGCAGGGCGAGCTGTAAGGCGAGCGCGAGGTTGCCGCCGGCCGAGTCGCCTGCGACCGCGATGCGCGAGGAGGCATGCCGCCCGCGACGAGCGCATCGAACGCGGCCAGCGCCGATGACCAGCGGTCGAATCACCGTCGCCTACGGTCGAGATGCGACGGACGTTGCACTTTTCACTGAATACGGCCCCGTCCACGTCAAGGAGATGCACGTTGCAGTCGAGGACATCAGCGACCGCCACTGATGCCTCGGTCGCGCTCAACCAGCCACGCTGGATCGCTCAGCTCTCAATTTCTTGGGACTCGTCGGCGTCAAGCTTCTCTCACGACTCTGTCGGGTACGGCACTTGCACCGCTCGGGTCCATGACTGACACGAACATCGCGCCCGGCTCGAAGGTCGAAACAGGTCAACCAGGAACGCCCAGTCATCGCACCGGTGTCGTGGTGGTCGTTGGCAGTGCGGAGCTGCTGGCGCGCAACGAAGAGGAAAGCTCCGCGCTGGTGGCATGGGAAAGCGGAGAGCAGGAATGGGCCGAGCTGAGCACGTTGCGCGTGTCCTAGTCTCGAATCTCCCTCGGCAACGGTGCGGCTAAACGTCTCGAGCGCGGCGGGACGAGATCCGTCGAGTCATGCCCGGAGCAGATTAGCACTGGCAACTCCGGGTTCTGCTGCAGGGCCCGCGCGCCAATTCATGGCCCGAGCCGTCTCCGAGGCTGAGGTCGGTGATCTGGCTCCCCGAAGGAGCCCGAGAGGCTCAACGATCCTCATTCGCAGTGCGTCGACGGTCCGAGCGGGAGCATGGGCCTTGATGCGGTTTGCCTCAATCGGGGCGGTTCCGCTCGGCGCGCCCAGCCCGGCGGGCACCCCGGCGACTCCTGCAATCCCGGCCCGGCCTCGGAAATTCTGCGGTCAGCTAGCGTTGGCGCAGGGGTTGCTACGGACGGAAAGCGATGAACGAGGGTCGACTCGTCGGGCACAAGTACGAGCTGGAGCGACCGCTAGGCGAAGGCGGCATGGCGTGTGTCTGGCGCGCCCGAAACCTGCTGCTCGACATGCCCGTAGCGTTGAAGCTGCTCAGGCCCGAGCTGGCCTCGCCGGATACGGCGGCGCGGCTTCGGGCCGAGGC
>JBEQSW010000038.1:0-23157 GCA_040348565.1 Myxococcales bacterium
ATACGAAAATCTGGCGCGCCGTAGCCGGTGCTGAGGCGCGTGCCGGCGCCGACCTGCACGTAGACGCGGTCGCGCGGGTCGATCGTGAAACGGCCCTGCGCGAGCCACTCGAGGTCGGTGTTGGCGCCGGAGAAGAACTTGCTCACGCGGTCGCCGTTGCGATCGGCCGCGGTGATGCCGGTGGTGCCCCAGAGCTCACCGCCCAGGCGCACTTTGCCTTCGCGCAGCGGCAAGTAGGCGCCGAACGCCCAACGCAAATCCGAGCCCAGAAACAGGCTGCCCGAGTCGCCACCGATGCTGCCGTCTGGACGAAAATGTGGCCCAATGTTGCCGCTCAGAAAGAACTTGCCGAAATCGAGCTCGCTGGCGACGTACAGAGAGCCGCTGGTGGCGCCGTCGCTGGCGAACGCGCCGCGGTTGCCGGTGGGGGCGAACAGCGCCGCGCCGAGGCCGAACTTGAGCCACTCGGTGTCCGTCTCCCAAGTCTTGACGCGGATGTCGAGACGCAGATCGCCGATGGCTACCGGTGAATCACCGATGCCACCGCCGCCCACGCCTTCCGACTGCGGATCGTTGCCGTAGATGGTGAGCAGGTTGACCGGGAGCGTCATGCCCAACGTCAGACGCTTCAACAGCTGCGCGCCGCCGCCGAGATAGGTGATGAACTGACCCTGAACCGGGTTGTCGATGTGATTCTTGACGCTAGGGTCGTCCGTGACGGTGTCGTTGCGCAGCGGGTTGTGCGTGTAGCCGAGCGCGCCGTTCACGAACACGCGGTTTTCGGCCGAGCCCACGGGACGCCAAACCATGAAACCGTCGTCAGGCGCTCCGGAGATTTGCGCACGATCGAGTTGGAAATAGGTCGCCTGGGCGTGGGCTTCCCGGGTACCCATCACGAGGGCCAGACTACCCAGGGCTAGACCCACTAGGGCGCGCGCCCCGCGCGCGGTGGCAGAACGACCAAGAGCGCGCCGAGCTTGTTCCCGTTGAAGCTGCACGGCCGGAAAGTAGCCTGCCCGATTCGCCATTAGAAGCGGTGATTTCGGCTTCGGGGTCCGTGCTTGGACCGGCCAACGGGTCAGCGCAGAGCGCCGGACTGGTCTGGAAAGTCGGCGAACACCTCACATACCCAAACCGAACCGTCTGGATCGAGGGCGATGCCGATTCCAACTCTATCGAAACGTGGCTGCAGGAGATTCTCGCGATGGGAGGGGCTGGCCCAAAGCGCGCGATGCGCTCGCGTCACGTCGAGGGCATGGGCGACGTTTTCTCCGGTGACCAGGATGCCGAGCTGTGCGGCCTCGACTCGGCTGTTGGGATCGCCGTCTCCCGCATCGTGAGCAATGCGGCCGAGCTTGCGCATGGCCGCGGCGTGCCGCTCGGCGATGGCGTCGAGGTTGACGTCGCGCACGAGCGGCGGACTTTGCTCGCTGCGACGCGCCTGGTTCACCATGTCGAGCAGCGCGGCGGTGAGGTCGGCGCCGGCGCCGAGCGGTTGCGGTGGCTCGCCGGGCGCGGCGTCGCCGAAGAACGACGTGGGCGGTGGCGTGTCGACGTAGATGGTTGCTTCCAGCACCGGGCGGGGCCCGCCCCCGACGCTGGCGAGCAGCTGCACCAAAAACGCTCCCGGTCGATCGACGTTGAAGCGCGCGCGGGCGCGTTGCCCGTCGAACGACGTCGGCACGGAGTAAGGCGTGCCGTGCGGCCCGAGCACCACGACCTTGGCGTCGCTGGCCGGTACCAGCAAGCTCGCGTTGACGTCGATCCACGTGCCAGCGCGGGCTCGCACCGGCAGCGGATCCAGATCGGCGAGCGCGTCGATGGCGATGGCCGAAACCACGCTGCGCTCGGCGGTCGTGGCCAACGCGACGCCGCAACGCCGTTCACCACCGTCGTCGAAGGTGGCGAGCCAGCCGTGCATGCGCTCCACGGCGGCCGCGCTCGTCAGGTCGCCGCCCTCCAGGTTCCAAGTCCGCGGCCACACGTAAGGTGAGCCCTCGGCGCGCAGCGCGAAGCTGGTTTCGGAGGTGTCGAGGGGGGCTTCGCCTTCGGCTTGGCGGCGCGCGAATCGCTCGGCTACGCGCGCCAGGGCGGCGTCGCCCAGCTTGCACTGCGCGAAGAACGGTTGGAGCGTCGCCGGCACCTCGCCGAGGCCGAGGGGCGACTGGGTCGAGTCGGGAAAGCCGAAGACTTCACCCGTTTCGCTCGCGAAAGTGGCCGTGACTTGTGTGCGCGT
Organism: Myxococcales bacterium; assembly: GCA_040348565.1. Lineage (GTDB taxonomy): Bacteria > Myxococcota_A > Polyangia > Polyangiales > Polyangiaceae > PMG-095. The sequence goes on from JBEQSW010000038.1 coordinate 2,237, forward strand.
GGCGCTTTCGGGACCGTGGCGATTCGGCGTGCCTGCGCAGCCCAAGGCGCTGGAGAGCGCTGCGGTGAGCGCAAGGCCGACGACCAGCGAGAGAGCGCGCGCGGCGCTGTCTCGTGCGACCTCCGGTCGGCCCATGAACCGTTTGTAGCATGTTTCGGGCCCGCGGCCGTTGCTCCTGCGGCGCTTGGCGTCTACGCTCGCGCAGTTGGCTGGTCGCTTCACCACTGCCGCAAAGGTCGGCGCCTTCGCTGTCGTGATGGTGGGCGCGGGCCTATTCATCTACCGCTACGTCACCAAGTCCGGTGAGAACGACGGTGGCTACGTCGTGTTCACGCGCATGAAGGACGCCAGCGGCATCGCCAAGATGTCGCAAGTGCGCATTGCGGGTATTCCGATCGGGCGCGTCAAGAGCATCAAGCTCGATCACGACATCGCCCGCATCGACATGGTGATCAACAAGGACGTGCCGCTGTACGAGGATGCGGCGGCGGCCAAGGTCGCGTCCAGCTTGCTCGGTGAGTATCAGCTCAAGATCGCGCCCGGTACCGAGGGCCGCCGCAAGCTCGTCGACGGCGACGAGATCCACATCGTGACCGAGGCCCAGACGACCGACGACTTGATGCGGCAGATGTCCGACATCGCCAAAGACGTGAAGGAGGTCACCAAGGCCCTTGCCACGTCGGTCGGCAGCGAGCAGGGCAAGTCCGACATTCAGTCCACGCTGCGCAACTTGGCGCAGGTGACCGAAGCCCTGAACCAAACCGTGCGCGAGAACCGCACCGCGATCCACGAGATCGTCGTCAACACGCAGCAGATCTCGACCAGGAGCGCGCCCGAGATTCAGGCCATCTTGGAGAACGTGCGCGAAACCACGCGTGAGGTACGCGAGCTGGTCTCGAAAGATCCGACCGGCAAGGGCGGCGACGCGGGCGAGGTGCGCAAAATCGTGGAGCGCGTGGACAGCGCCAGCAAAAACCTGGAGAGCGCGCTCAAGAACGTGGACGACGTCACGGCCCGGCTGAACCGCGGCGAGGGCACGCTGGGGCGCCTCACCAAAGACGAAAAGCTGATCAACGAGGTCGAGGGCGCCGTCGAAAACGTCGGAGATTTCCTGGGCGGCATCTCGCGGCTGCAGACCATCGTCAGCCTGCGCACGGACTACCAGTTTTTGGCCAGCACCGTGAAGAGCTACGTCGAAATCCGCCTCCAGCCCAAGGAGGACAAGTACTACATGATCGAAATCGTCAACGACCCTAAAGGTCTGACGCGCTTCGAGCAGACCGACGTCGACACCACCAACCCCAACGACCCGCCGCACTACCGCGAAGTGCGCACGGTGACGACCAACTCTCTACGCTTCTCGCTGCAATTCGCGCAGAGCTTCGGGCCTTTCACCGGGCGTTTCGGCATCAAGGAATCGACGGGCGGCCTCGGCCTCGATACCTCGCTCTTCGACGGTCGCTTCGAGCTGCGCCAAGACTTGTACGGCTTCGGTGAAGTGGTGTTGCCGCGCTGGCGCATTTCGCTCGGCTACGAGTTCATCAATCGGCTGTGGTTGCTCGGCGGCGTTGAAGACATCTTGAGCAACTCGCGTCGCGACTACTTCGTGGGCGGCATGCTGCGCTTCAACGACGAAGACTTGAAGACGATCTTGCCGTTTGCCAAGACGCCCTGAGCAGCCGTCGCAAAGCGCGAGCGCGCTTGCCTCAGTCGTAGACGCGGCGACGACGGCGCAGCCAGCTGAGCGCCGCCAGCAAGGGCACCGCGGAAAGCGGCGAGCGCGAGTGGCCGGCGGCGCGGCAACTGCAGCCGCCGGGCTCGGTTTCGCCTCCGCCGTCCGTGGCGCCACCGTTGCCTGCGCTCGTGGAAGCGCTGCCGGACACCGCCACGGCGCTGCCAGCCATTCCTGACGGGCCGCCGGCTTGATTGCCAGGACCGCCCGCACTGACAACGCCTCCGGCCGAGGTCCCGCTGCCGGCGCTGCTCGCCGTGGCGCCGCCACTTGCCGAGCCCGCCACCGTGCCCGCCCCCGCTGTCGCGCTCGCCCCGCTCGAGCCCGCGCCGCCAGCCGATGGGCCCGCCCCGCCCGCGCCACCCATTCCGGCCATGCCACCCGCTCCGCCGCTTCCGCTCGCACCTGCCATGCCGCCGCTGCCGCCCGCGCCTCCGCCTCCGGTGTTGCCTGAGCCGACCAGCGAAGTGACACTCGAGGCATCGAGCGAGACGGACAGGGAGCCGTTCGAGGCCGCCACCATGCCGTCGTTGGCCAGGCTCTTGCTGGCTGACGTCGTGTACTTCGTGAAAGACCCGATGGCCGAGCCCGGGATCGAGATCGACAAAGTCTTCGCCGACGAGTCGGTGTTCACCACGACCAGCACCAGTGACGAGTCGCCCTTGTAGGCCGAGAGCGAAAGGCCCGTAGCGGGGCTGGGCGTCGCATCTACCCGGTAGAAGCCGGGGCGTACGAACTTCGACCAATGGCCCATGCAGAAGCCGCGCTTGGTCACGGCCCCGTTGTTGATGGGTCCGTAGGAGCGCTTGATGGTCCACCAAACGTAGGCGTTGAACTGACCCGTCACCATCGCATTGTGGAGCTCGGAGGCCACGCCCAGGGCGTTGGGCCACGAGTTGCCGTCGGTGGTGCTGTCCGTGTAATGCTCGGTCATCCACCGCTCTTTGCCGGCCCCTTTGGAGTCGAACAGCGGGTAGGCGTAGTTGGCGACCGCCGTGCCGTACAGGTGGGTACCGAAGATGTCGACGTTGGCGAGCGCGGCCGAGTCGTTCAGAATCGGGTCGTAGTAGCTCTTGGTGTAGTTGAATGACTCGCAGCTGATGAGCCGAGTCGTGATGCTTGCGCCGTAGTTGGCCACGAAGTCGTGGCACGCCGACGCCGACCACGAGCCCCAGCCTGCCTCGGCTCCATAGTCGGGCTCGTTCTGTACGCTGATGGCGTACAGATCCACGCCCTGATTCTTCATGTAGCTGACGAAGCCGTTCAGGTGAGTCGCGTAGGAGGCGAACTGCGCCGATGTGTAGGTGGTGGCCGCGTTCCACGGGCTGGCAAAGACGATGGCACCCGCGGCAAGGGCGGCCTTGGCGGTGGCGACGTTGACGGAGTCGGGATTGCCGTCCGTTACTGGAATGCGGAGGACGCTGAACCCCAGCTGCCCCGCGCCGCTGCCGAAGGCCAGCGTTCGCTCGGCCGCGGTGAGGTCGCCGACCCAGGCGGCGTGAGCAATGCCGCCGAAGCCGCGGATGGATTGCTTTTGGCTGCCGAGAGTGACTGTCGCGCTCTGTGCCGAAGCCAGGCCGGTCGCGGACAAGCTGGCAACGACGCTCAACCCCGCGGCAACGAATCGAAAGGATGTTTTCATTCGCGCTCGACCGCGCCTGCGCACGCTCTAGCGCGGTATTGATTGGAATCGTTCATTACGTTTGCCGGTCGCGCTGTGGATGTGCGTGGATGCGCTCATACAAGACGTGACCGGCGGAGCGATTTCACGGAAACCGATCTAGAAAAAAGCGACACGGGCGGGCGCGCTAGAGGATTCTTGCAGCGCTCCGGCGAGGGAGTCGCGGGGCCGGCCGCGGTCAGCGCGGAAGGAACGATAGGTCGTCGATCCAAAAGTCGAACGACGGCTGGTCGGCGGCGACCGCAAACTCGACCGAGTAGAGCGAGCGTGGGTCGAACGGTAGCGGGGTGCCAAAGCCAACCTGAGCGAGGTCTTCCCAACGCAGGGCGTAGCGCTGCCAGTCTTTGCTCAGCGTTCGGGACGCGCCGTGACCGTCGTAACAATCTTTGATGCAGCTGCCGCCGAACTCCTCGCCGACGACTTGCGTCATTTTGACGGCGACGCGCACTTTGGCTCGCCCGCGCGCCCAAAAGGCGATGCCAGCATAGGCGGAGGCGTCGTAGCAGCGGCGTGGGCTGAGCTCGACGCTCAGCACTGCCCCCCACTTGGTGAATTTGCTGCCGTGCGTGTGCAAGCCAAAGCGGCTGCCTTCGCGCCCACCGGGGATGCGGTCCGCCGGAAAGGAGGCACCGGCGCGTGGTTGCTGCTGGCCGGTGCCGTCGTTGAAGACGACCCAGGAGCCGGCGCGCCGGTCGGACAGGATGAGCCGCGAGTCGCCATCTTCGAAGTCGTCGATGAGCGGCTGTTGCCCGGAGCCCACGGCCACCGGCGTGCAGGGAGCGAGCGGCGACGCCGGCAGCGCCGACACGCTGGTTGCCGAAGTCGCGCGCGCCGATGGGACCGCCGCCGGTTCCGCCGCCACCTTCGCTGCTTGCGGCCGGCTCGCGCGCACGAACAGGGCCACTCCCGCGGCGAGCCCGAGCGCCGCGCCGACCCCCGCGAGCACGCGCTTCCGACGCGTGGCCAGCTCGCGCTTCCGCCGGCTGAGCACGGCCGCGATGGCTGCTGGCTGGCGGTTGGGCGCGGGCTGATCTTCGGCGGCCGAGTCGAGCAGCTCTTTCTCGAGGGAACCGACGCCATTGCGTAGACGCTCCGTTGGATCGCTCATCGTGCCCTCCCCGCAAAGGCGTCCCGCGCTTGCAAACGGCGCACAGCCGCCTGAAAATCCAGGCGCGCGTTGCGAAGCCGCGAGCTTACGGTACCCACCGGTAGCTGCAACAGCTCTGCAATCTGCGGGACGCTCAGCTCCTCGAGCTCGAACAGCACGAACGGCGCCTTCAGCTCCAGCGGCATGTCGTCCAGCACCGCTTGCAGCAATTGCCGGGCGCGCGACAGCTCGGTGAGTCGCTCCGGCCCGGGCGCGCTCTGCTCGTCGCGCTCCTCGACCTCCGCTTGGGCGAGCTCGGGCCGGCGTTTCAAGCTGCGCCGCCGCGTGGAGGCGACTTTGAGCGCCGAACCGAACAGGAACGACCGCTCGCTGCCGGCGGCGATCGAGTCGAGCTTGCGGCTGGCGACCAAGAACACCTCTTGTGAAGCGTCGTCCGCATCGGCTGGACTGAGGCCCAGCCGGCGCAGGCTGCGCCACACGAAATCGAAGTGCGCTTGCATCAGCAAGGTCAGGCGTTGCTCTGCGCTCGACGCGCGCGTTGATGTCAGGAAGCGGACGGGCACGAAGAACGGCTCCGGAGCGCGAGGTAACGCGGCAACGTTTTGCACGCTCTTAGCATGGCTGCCCGCTCCGCAATCGATCGGAAAAAGCGTCACCATCCTGCTGTTTTTGGTGACAATCCGCTCGCGGTTCGATTTTCAAATCGACCGGGGAAGTGCCGGCCATCACCTCGGCATGCAGCATTCTTCGGGTGTCGCGGATCGCGGCTGGTTGATGGGGGCCCTGACTTTGGCGATTGGGGTGGCGTCGGCATGTGGGGGCGCGAACGACCCTGGCGCGAGCGAAGCCACGCCGAGCGGCATTTTTGGCGGTGCCGGCGGAGGTGCGGGCGTTGCCGAGGCGGTGCCACTTTCGGGCTCGAGCGGCTCTGCCTCGGCGAGCAACGCGGGCAACGCCGGCTCGGCTACCGGCGAGTGTCAGAATACGCCGCCGGGTACGCTCGCCCTGCTCGATGACTTCGATGACGGGGATTCGGTGGCCGCCTTCGAGCCTGGTCGCGATGCTTACTGGTACACCGTGCACGACGAGAGCGCGGGGACCTTGGAGCCACCCGGCGGTTTCTTGCCGGTCGCGGGCGGCTACCGCGACTCCAGGGCCGCGCACGTGAGCGCCAGTGGCTTCGTGACTTGGGGTGCAGAGCTTGCCGCCAACATCTCCTACAAATCGGCGGTGCGCTGCCCGTTCGACGCCTCGGCTTTCGCCGGCTTGCGCTTCGTGGCGCGCGGCAGCGGTCGAGTGCGCGTGCAGTTTGCCATGCCGGGTGTGGTCGACAAGGAATATGGCGGCACCTGCGATCCGCAAGCGGGCCAGATTTGTTACGACGATCACGGCACTTTCGTCACGTTGGGCGAGCAGTACCAAGTGTACGAGCTGCCCTGGGCGAGCTTTCAGCAACGGGGCTTCGGCCGGCAGATGCCCTTCGATCCCAAGACCATCCACTCGCTCCATTTCACCATGGAAAGCGCCGAATTGCCGGTGGACATGTGGCTGGACGACGTGAAGTTCTGGGACGGTGAGCCCAGCGACGACGGGGCTGGCGGCGAAGGCGGAGCCGGTGGAGCAGGCGGAGCGGGCGCGATGGGCGGAGCCGGTGAGGTCGACGCTGGCGGCGCGCCCCTGACCGCTGGAGCGGGCGGAGCCGGCTGATGCGTTGCAGGCTGCCGCTCCTGCTCTGCTGCTCGCTCGCGGCCTGCTCGGCGTCAGGTCCTGAAGAGCAACCCGCAGCGCACGCCAGCACGCGCGCCGCACAGCTCCTGGCGCCGAGCCTGCGACGGCTCAGCGTGGCCGAGCTTTCGGCGGCGGCAAGCTCTCTGGTCGGCAAGGACGTCGACTTGGCGAAGGCGCTGCCCGCCGATGCGCGGCAGCACGATTTTTCTCGTAGTCTGACCCAGTCGGTCGACGCCCTCACGTTGAAGCAGCTGGTCGCGGCGACGCGCGATGTCGCCGAACGGCTCGAGCTGACGTCGCCGACGCTGCCCGCTTGCGCACGGGACGCGCTGGCGGACGACCAGGCTTGCCAAGCTCAGCTGCTCACGTCGCTTGCGACTGAGGCCTTCCGTCGGGCACCCAACGAGGGCGAGCTTTCGAGCCTGCACGCCATCTTCGAAATCGGGGCGGCAGGGGCGAGCTTTCGAGACGGCGCGGTGCTGGTGGTGCGCGCGCTGCTCGGGTCGCCGGAGCTGCTGTACGAGACCGCGCTCGGCTTGACGACGGACGGAGCGCGTGTGTCCCTGAACGGCGACGAGCTCGCGAGTCAATTGTCCTGGCTGGTCGGTGGGGCGCCTCCCGACGCGGAATTGCGCCGAGCCGCGAGCGAAGGCGAGCTCCGGCTCGGACCGGAGCGCCGGCGGCAAGCGCTGCGGCTGCTGCAAAACTCGGCTGCGCGCTCGCTCTACCGCCGCTTCGTCGAGGAATGGTTGGGGCTCACGCGGCTGCGCTCGTTGGCCAAGGCAAGCTCGGTCGCGCCCGACTTTATGGAGCTGCGGGAGCCGATGCTGCACGAGACCGAGTCGGTGATCGACGACGCGTTCGTCACGACCGGCGGCGCCTTCCAGCAGCTGTTTGCCGGCGGCTACAGCATCGTCCCGAGCGAGCTTTCCGGCTTGTACGGCATCGCCGCAACCGGCGCCGATCAGCGGGTATCGCTGGGCAAGCTCGGTCGCGTCGGTCTGCTGCAGCAGGCGAGCTTCTTGGCGACCTTCGCCCATGAAGACGAGAGCGCGCCGGTGCTGCGCGGCAAGGCGGTGCTGGAACGGCTGCTGTGCCGGCAATTGCCGAAGCCGGGTGAGCTTGGCATCGAGCTCGTGCTGCCACCGCCCAACCCGGACGCAACGACGCGCGAACGCTTTGCCCTGCACGCCCAACAACCGCGCTGTGCCGCGTGTCACGAGCTGCTGGACGGCGTCGGCTTCACGTTCGAGAACTTCGACGCCGTCGGGCGCGGGCGGGCGAGCGAAGCCGGCAAACCGGTGGACACGACGGGTCATCTGCTGCTCGACGGCCAAGATCTCCCGCTACGAGACAGCGCCGAGCTTTCTCTGGCGCTTGCCGGCTCGCAGGAGCTGGCAGAATGTGCGGCACGGCAGGTGGTTCGTTTTGCGGCCGGCCTCGACGCGACGGCGGTCGAAGACGACTTCGTTCGAGCCACGCGCAGCTTGGCCGAGCCCGAGCGCGGCTCCATCGTCGGCTTGTTTTTGGCCTTCGTCGAAGGCGATTGGTTCGCTTGGAGGGCACGACCGTGACAGTACGTTCACCTAGAATCGATAGGCGCATCGTCCTGACCGCGCTGGGCGCGGGGGCGATTCTGGACCTGCTCCCCTCGCAGGCACGGTCCCTTCGCGCTCAGACCGCCGGCGCTCGCTACTTCGTCGGGGTGTACATGCCGCACGGTATGGCCCGCGAATACTGGCTGCCGCACGATGGTTTCGACATTGGCTACGACGGTTGCTCGCTCGCGCCGTTCGCGGACGCCAACGCGCTCGGCAAGAGCTATGCGGACCAGCTGCTGGTCTTGGAGGGCCTGGATCTGACCGCCGGCATCGAAGGCGCTACCAGTGGTCACGACGGCTCGCGTGTCATCCTCACCGGCAGCGCGCAAAGCGGCCAAAATGCGTCCGTCGACCAATTTTTGGCGACCGAACGAGGGCTGGGTCAGGACACACCGTTAGCCAGCTTGGTGCTGGGGGTCGGCAATAGCGCGCCCGACCTCGGTCAGTGCATCTCGTACGCCAAAGGTGGCGTGGCGCTGCCCAAGCTGGTCGATCCCAGCCAGACCTTCGAGCAAGCTTTCGCGCGGCTCGTGGTGGGGAACGACCCCGCGGCGCTCGCCAAGCTCGAGCATGAACGAAAGCTCGGCAAGAGCCTGCTGGACTACTGGCGCGACGACCTCGGGCGGCTCAAGGCGCGCGCACCGCAGAACGAGCGAGACAAGCTCGAGCAGCACGAAAGCGCCCTGCGCGAGCTGGAAAAGAGCTTGGGCTCTAAGCTCGACGGTTGCACGCCGCCGCCAACTCCCGATGCGAGCGGCTTTCCGCGGCTCGCTTCCTACGGCGGTGGCGAGCCCTACTTCGATACCGTCACCAACCTGCAGATCGATCTATTGGCGCAAGCCTTGAGCTGCGGCATCACGCGCGTTGCGACGCTATTTCTCGCCGACTTGAGCCGCACCCATCTCGATCCGGCACTGCCGGACGACGTGCACATCGACGTGGCTCACCGCTACACCAGCGGTGGTCGCGCTGGCGGCGGAAATCCGCAGTCCTGGCAGCAGTTGGCGCGCCAAAATCACTACACGTCGACCAAGCTAGCGCGTCTCGTGCAGCGACTGGACCAGCTCGGCATCTTGGACCAAACGGTCTTGATTGCGCTCAGCGACATGGGCGACCCCAGCCGCCACACCTCGCGCCAAGTTCCCGCGCTCTTGGCCGGTGGCTGGGGCGGCCGCTTGCGAGGCGGCCGACACGTCGATCTGGGAGCGGCCGGAACCCCCAACAACCGGTTGCTCGTCGCCGTGCAGCAAGCGTTCGGCGTGGAGAGCGAAAGCTTCGGAGAAGCCAAGGATCCGGCCGTCGTCACCGGTTCGCTCGAGCTGTGAGCGCGTGACTTCAAAATCGCAATCAGCACAGAACGTTGAGCCAGGAGTCTCAGCCGCCCGGCATGCCGTGCCCGGGCCCCACGATCTTCGGCCAGGCGGCGTCGGCGCTCCAACCCGGATGAACATGAGGCGGGTGGTGGCATTCCGAGGCGCAGAACGAGTGGCCCGGGATTTTGACCAGGTCTTTTTCCTTGGGCGCGGCCACGTGTTTGGAGCCAGGGCCGTGGCAGACTTCGCACTGCACGGCAGTGAGGTTTTCGACGTGCGTGACGGTGGTGCCGCCCGGCTTGCCGTAGCCGGTGACGTGGCAGCCCACACAGTCCAGGTTGAACTCCTTGTGCTGCACCGACAACGTGGCGTACGCGGCGGCGTGTGACGTCTGGTCCCAGAATTTGCGCTGCGACTGGTGGCACTTGCTGCAGGCTTCGAGACCCACGTAGCTGGCTTCACCCGCCGCGGGCGGAGTGGGCGTGAGATCCTTGAACGCTTCTTTGTTGTGCTCGTTTACGCGCTGGTAGTACGCGGCAATGTGGCTGGAAACAGCGGGGTCCGAGCCGAGCTTGTCCGTCACCTCGACGGATTGAAATCTGAAGAAGCTGCCTTGCGCCGGCGGTTTGCCGTTCGGCAGCTTGGCCAGCTCGGCCTGCAAGTTGCTTTGATCTTGCTCTAGGCTTGTCAGATCGGCCTTGCTCCCGCCTTGGTCGAGGCGCGTCTTGATTTCGCGCAAGCGCCGCCCAATCTCGAGCTTGCGCTCGGTGGCTTCCAACCCGCTGCCGTCGGCAAAGTCGAACGATTGGCCGCGCACGTACAGGTCGACAACCCCTAGGGATTGTAGATGATTGGGGGTTTCGACCACCAACGTCTTGCCGACCAACGTCGGCGATTGGGGCGGATCATTGGCTTCTCCTTCGTCGAAGGGCTTGCCCAGCACCGCTACCTCGAAGCCGGGTTGCGCTTCGATCAAGCGCAACGCTTGGCCGCGCGGCATGGCTGCGAGCAGAATTTGCATCTCGGCGCCGGCGGCTTCCAGCTCGGCCAGGCCGGCCTTGGCCGCGGCGGTGGCGTCGGTCAGCTCCACGCCGCTCGGGGCTTGCCCGGCCACGAGCGGCAGGCTCACGCCTAACAGGCCCACCTTCATGCCGGACACCTCTACCAGCTTGGTGCGCGCGACCTTGCCGCCCTTCAAGTTTGCGCCCAGCAGCGTCGCGCCGCTGCGCTTGACCAGATTGTCGAGCGCGGGCTCACCCAGCAGCCAATCGTTGGCGCCGGGCGCCCACGCGGTCAGGTGCAGGGCCTTGTAAGCGTCGGCCAGGGCGTCCGCCTTGAAGCTGACCTGAGTGTCGCGCGCGGCTTCGGCGCGGGCGTTCAAGAACAACATCGGCCCCGCTCCCACCACCAGCGCGTTCGGCGCCGCGCTGGTCTGCGAAGCGACGTAGGCGGCGGCGTGATCCACGCCGCCCAACATGTCTTTCACGCAACCGCATGGCTCGAGCGCACCGGCGACGCTGGACATGACGTACAGGCGTAGGGACGGAGCGCCGGGGCTGGCGCTGCTGGGCTCTGAGCCACATTTGCAACCAGACACGGTGGAGCTCGCCGAAAGGGCCAGCGCGGCGAGCAGGGTGGACACGAGCGCCACGGAGAAGGGGCGTTGCACGGGGCTTTGTATAGCGCGGCCGTGGCCATTTTCCCCCGCAAACCCGCGCTTACTGAAGCTTAGGCATTTCCCGCCGCCGCGGGCTTCTTTTCGCCTGCATAATGACGCTGTCGTGCCGGAGGACAGCAAGGCCAAAGCGCCACAACCTTTCGGGCCGTTCGTGCTCGAGCGGCGGATTGCCGTGGGAGGCAGCGCGGAGGTGTTTCTCGCGCGCCCCAAGCTCGGCACGCAGCCGGCGGCGCACCTGGTGGTAAAGCGGCTGTTGCGCTCGGTGCGCGAGGGCGGTGAGTTCGACGCGTTGGAGCGCGAAGCCGAGCTGCACCGCGCCGTGCGGCATCCGAACGTGGTCGACGTTTACGGCGCGGGCATGGTCGGTGAAGAGCCGTACCTGGCGCTCGAGTACGTCGACGGGGTCGACCTGTACCGTTTGCTGCGGCGCGCCGAGTCCGAGCAGCGGCGTTTTCCGCCCGGGCTCGCCGCCCACATCGCGCGGCAAGTGGCCGAAGCGCTCACCGCCGTGCACGGAGCGCGCGACAACGAAGGCAACATCTTGCACATCGTGCACCGCGACGTGACGCCCTCCAACATCTTGCTGTCCAGCGACGGCTCGGTGAAGTTGGGCGACTTCGGCATCGCGCGCTTCGAGCATCGCATGAAGCCGACCCAGAACAGCGGCGGCGGGTTGAAGGGCAAGTTCGGCTACTTGTCGCCGGAGCAGGTGGCGGGTGAGCCTTCGGACCACCGCGCCGACTTATTCGCGCTCACGGCGGTGTTCGGCGAGATGCTGATCGGCGAGCGCGTATTTCCCGGCAGCGGACAGCTGGCGGTGTTGCTGGCCATCCGCGACGTCAACATCGAGCCGCTCAAGCGCGCGGCCGCCATGCTGCCCCCGGGCATGCTCGCGGTGTGCGAGCGCGGCTTGGCGCGCGATCCAGACGACCGCTACGAAGGCGCGGGCGAGTTTGCGCGCGCGCTTTCGGTGTTCGAAAAGCCCAGCCCCCAAGAGCTGAAGAAGACACTGTCGGAGTGGGTGATGTGGGCCAAGGACTCGAGCGAGCTGGCCAAGCGCATCGAAGGGCAAGTGCGCGACTCCGTTCAGCGCATGCAGGCGGTGCGTACGCGCAGCAGCGGCGCCATGCCGGCGGTGCGCGGCCCGAGTCAAACCTCGGTCGTTGCGCAGCGCCCCGACAGCGCCGACTTGGGCTCGCGGGTGAGGCGTACCGACGGCCATATGCTCGAGCACGTGCCGTTCGCCAAGCTGATCGAGATGATCGCCACCGGCGACCTCGGCGCGGACGACGAGGTCGAGCTGCTGGGTGAACCCCTCAAGCCGATCCGCGAAATCACCGAGTTGGCGCGGCACCTGCTGCCGTCCACCACCGCCACCACCAGCCGCATTTTCGAGCCAGGTGTGCCCGATTACCAAGCGCTGCTGCGCGAGACGTCGATGCTCGAGGTGCTGGCGCACATGCGCCAAAAGAGCGAGACCGGCGCGCTGTTCGTCGAGCGATCCAAAACCATGGGCGCCTCGGTGCGGAAGGAATTGTACCTGAGTGGCGGGCGGCTCTTGCACGCCGCTTCCTCCGATCGCGAAGAGTTGTTGGGTGAATATCTGGTGCGCCGGGGCCGCCTCACGCGCGAGCAACTGGACGCCGCGCTCGGCTCGCTGCAGAAATTCGGCGGGCGGCTGGGCGACACCTTGATCGGTCTCGGGTTGGTCGACGCGGTGGACGTCTTCCGCGCCATCCGTGACCAGGGTCGCGACCGCGTGGCCGCACTGTCGACTTGGGAAGAGGGCTTGGTCACCTTTTACCGGGGCACCGCGCCCACGCGCGTCGAGTTCCCGCTCGATCTCGACTTGGCCAGCCCGATGATGGCCGGCACCATCCTGCGCTCGAAGGGCGAGCCGCGCACTCTGCTGCCCGAAGGCGGCAAGCTGGTCGTGCCCGGGCCTCGCTATGAAGCCGGCAAGCTTCCGCGTGAACGCGGCGCCGCCCCCGCCTCGCTGCAATACGTGATGACGTTCCTCGCCGATCGCCTCAGCGTCGATGCTGCGCTCGAGCGCCTGACCGACTACCGCCCCGGTCGCGAAGCGCGCGCCGTCAGCCCCAAAGAAGCCGCCGCCGCCCTGCTCACCGCCGAGCTCCTCGGCTGGGCCGCCTGGTCGTAACGTCACCGCAAGGCTTCGTACGTCTCCCTGATTTTTTCACAGGGAGGACGGGAGGTCGGGAGGGGGCGAGACAGAGGCGAGAATTCTTGGGGTTCGAAACGGACGTCGCGGCTCGGGGAATGCGCAGCCGTCGCCCCTCGTCGCTCGTCTCGAACCAAAAGAAACGCTCGGACCTCCCGTACTCCCGTCCTCCCTGTAAAATCTCGAGTCGTGCGACCTGGCCCGGTGCCGTGATGGCGACTAGGGGGTGGCCGGTGGGGGAGGGGCGGCGACGGCGAGGGCGGCGAGGCACTCGTAGGCGGCGTACTTGTACGAGTCGCTGAGCGTTGGGTAGTTGAAGACCATGTCGATGAACAGGTCGACGGTGCCGCCCAGCTGGATGGCGGTTTGGCCGATGTGCACGAGCTCGCTGGCGCGCTCTCCAATTACGTGCACGCCGATGATTTTGCGGTTCTCGCGGTTGACGACCAACTTCGTGATGCCTTCGAGGTCACCGGTGATCTTGCCGCGCGCGTTGTTTTCGTAGAGCGCGCGCCCCGACACGTACGGAATCTTCTTCTCCTTGCAGGTCTCTTCGGTTTCGCCGAACGAGCTGCACTCGGGGATGGTGTAGATGCCGTAGGGCATGGCCTGGGCGACTTCCTTTTTGTACGAGAAGCCGAAGGCATGACAGACGGCGACGCGGCCCTGCTCCATCGAGACGGAAGCCAGCGCCGGAAAACCGATCACGTCGCCGGCCGCCAAGATATGCGGCACTTTGGTGCGAAACTGCGCGTCCACCTGCAGGTAGCCTCGCGAGTCCGGCTCGACGCCCACGCTGGACAGGCCCAGCCCTTGAGTCGCGCCGGTGCGGCCGGCCGCGAACAACAGCTGCTCGGTGACCAGCTTGGAGCCGTCGGCGAGCGTGGTTTCGACGCCGCCGGAGCAGCGCTTCACCGTCGTCCACTTCTGCCCCTGCAACAGCGTGATGCCCGAAGCAACCATGGCCGACTTCAAGCGGGCCACGATTTCGAGGTCCAAGAAGGGCAAAATTTCTTGGCGGGCGTCGACCAACGTGACCGCGACCCCCAGCGCCGCGAACATGCTGGCGTACTCGCAGCCGATGACTCCGCCGCCCAAGATGGCCAGCGACGTCGGCAAATCGTTGATGTTCAGCACCTCGTCGCTGTCGTGGATGAAGTCGTCGGCAAAATCGATATCGGCCGGGCGGTGCGGCTTGGAGCCGGTCGCGATCAAGATGAAGTCGCCGCGGATGCGGCGCGTGTCGCCGCTGGAAGTGACGAGCACGGTGTGCTCGTCGATCAGCTGCCCCTTGCCATGGAAGTAGCTGATGTGATGCCGTTCGAAGTTGTGGCGGAACGAGCGCGCCTCGGCGGCTGCGATCGCGTTCTTGCGCGACATCAAGCGCGGCACGGTGGCGCGGGCGTCCAGCTCGACCGCGACCCCGTACAGGGCCCGGGCGCGGTGGCCCGACAGATAAAGCGCGGTTTCACGCAGAGTTTTGCTGGGAAGAGTGCCGGTGTGGACGGCCGCGCCGCCCGGCTCGGCCTCTCGCTCGATCACCGCGACGCGCTTCTTGAAGTACGCCGCCTGCGCGGCCGCCTTCTCCCCCGCGGGGCCTGCGCCAATCACCACCAAGTCGAACGCTTCTGTATCGCCCTGAGTTGACACGACCAACGAGCTTACCCCGGCCGCTTGGCTTCGGTCGCTAAACTTTGTTTACCTGCCCTGCCCGCCAGGCATAATCGGGAGGGATGCCTGGCTCGAGCGTGAAAGTGCCCGCCGTCGCGGCTTTCGCGTCCGAGGAGCTGTTCCGCATCGGGGATACGGCGGTCTCGTTTTTCACGCTGGGCAGCATGGCGCTCACGTTCGTGGGCATGCTGGCGCTGTCTTGGCTGATTCGGGCCGGCGTTCGCCGCGCGTTGCGCAAGGGCAGCATCGAGGCCGCCGGCGGTGACCTGGGGGTCGCCGATAGGCTGATTCACTACGGCTTCATCCTGGTCGGGCTCGCGCTCGCGCTGCATTTGGCGGGCATCAAGCTGGGGGCGGTGTTCGCGGCGGGCGCCGTGTTCGCGGTCGGCTTCGGCTTCGCGATGCAGAACATCGCGCAGAATTTCGTGTCCGGCATCATCTTGCTGATCGAGCGCACCATCAAGCCGGGCGACGTGCTCGAGGTCGGCACTCAGATCGTCAAGGTGATGAAGATGAGCATCCGCGCGACCATCGTGCGCACGCTCGACGACGAAGACATCATCGTGCCCAACTCGACGTTGGTTCAATCCAACGTCAAGAACTACACGCTCGAAGACAACCTGTACCGCGTCAAGGTCAAGGTCGGAGTCTCGTACGACTCGGACTTGAAGCAGGTGCGCGCCGTGCTCACCCGAGCCGCCACCGATCTGCCGGGGCGCGACGTGGCGTACCCGCCGCGTACGCTCCTGCTCGATTTCGGCCCCTCTGCGGTGGAGTACGAAACCTCGGTTTGGATCCACGACCCCTTCAACTACCGCATCGCCGGCTCGGACCTGCGCGAGGCGATCTGGGTCGCGTTCAAGGGAGCCGGCATCCGCATCGCGTTTCCGCAGCTGGACGTGCACCTGCCGGAGCCGCTGGCGGCGCGGCTGGGCGTCTCTGGCTCAGGCCAACGCGGGCCCTAAAAAGCGTCGGCGCCCGTAGCTGAGCAACAGCGTGACGGCCAGGGCCAGGTAGCTGAAGCCGACCACCATCCACACCTGCGTGAGCGTGTGGTTCGGCGCCAAGAACACCAAGGCGCTGGCCGGTAGCTGAACGCCAAAAAGCACGCAGGCATCCAGCCACAGGGCCCGCGCCGGCACCCCCGCCCCCTGCATCACCGAGCCCAACACGATGCCGATTCCCAGCGCGACGTAGCTGGGAGCCACCCACAAGAAATAGCTTTGGGCGATGCTCAACACCTGGGCGTCGCGATCGAAGAAGCCGACGATGGATTCTGCGAACGCCATGTACAACACCGACAAGAGCGCCATCATGCCGGTGTTGTAGAGCGCGGCCCAGTATCCGCTGCGCTTCGCTCGCTCGGGCCGGGATGCTCCCAAATTTTGGCCGACGAAGGTCTGCACGGCGCTGCCCCAACCGATGCTGATGAACAGCGCCATGGTTTCGAAGCGGAAGACGATGCCGAGGGCGGTGGTGGCGCTCTGGTCGGTGGCGGTCGTGAAAGCGCGCGCCACCAAAGCGTGAGTCAGCAGCATCGCGCACATGCGCACCACGAGCTCGGCGCTGGAGGGCCAGGCCAGGCGCAGCACCCCCAAAATGCGAGGCCAATCCGGCAACAGCGCGTTCCTGAACGACAGAAACCCCAGGCGCTTGGCGGCAAAAAAACCGAGCGGCAACAGCACGACGGCGCGCGCGAGCAGTGTGGCCACTCCGGCCCCGTACAGCTCCCAGCGCGGTAACCCGAGCGAGCGCGCAACCGCCGGGCCCCACGCCAAAAAGTCGGGCGCGGGGCCCTTGCCGTACACCAACAACACCGCGAAAAAGAAGTTGAACACGTTGCCCAGCAGCAACAGAAACACCGGCGTCTTGGCGCTGCCGACCGCGCGCAGCAGGCTGGCGCAATGCAACATCAAGAACATCGTGACGCCGCCGCCCATCACTACCGAAAGGTAGTCCGCGCCGCGCGCGGCGACCTGGCCTTTCACGCCAATCACACTCGTGAGCAGGGTGCGGGCGCCTAGACCGCCCACCACTGCGAGCACGATGCCCAGACCCAGCACCAGCAAGCCCGATTGCCAGGCAATGCGCCGCGCTTCGTCCTTGTCGCCGCGACCCCAAGCGCGGCTGACCATGCTGGCGGCGGCCACGCTGATGCCGTAGCTGATGATGGTGCCGAGCGCCGCCAACTGATCGCAAATGCCGATGGCGCCGAGCGAGGGGCCCGAAACGTCGCTCGGTAGGCGCGCGATGATGTAAGCGTCGACCAGGTTGAAGGCCGTTTGTAGCCCCATACCGAGCGCCAGCGGCGCCCCGAAGCGCAGCACCTCCAGCGACAGCGGTCCGTCGACGATCCGGTTGGTGCGCAGGTCCGGCGTGGTCGGGCTATTCACGGGGGCGCGGCTCCGGCCTTGCCGCTCGCGACGACCAGTGGGTCGCGCTCGCGCTCGAAGCAGCGGTCGGGCAGGCGCCGCCGTTTGCGGACGAGCGCGGTACGTTCGACGAATTTGGCCGTGACCGGATCGTGGTAGCCGCTGGGGCGCGGCGCTTCCTCGTCGGCCGGGTAGTGGCCGGCGATGCGGCTCATGAACAGCTCGCGCACGTATTTGCCGACCAGCGAGGCGAGCATGACCAGCGGCGCCTGGGCGTCGGCGTCGCGCACGAAACGCAAGCGACCGAGCTTGGGGAATTGGTAGGCGCTCTCGGCTTGACCTTCGACGATGGTGGCGTGGAGCCAGCCGGCGAGAGGACCGAAAAACTTTGCGTATTCACCGATGCCACCAACCTTGCCACAGACGGCGTGCACGGGCGCGCCGGCGCTTTCGCGCAGCTTCAGCACCAATCGTTCCATGGCGTGCAAATCGCTGACGAAACGGTTGATGCCGCGGTCACGGTTTTCGTTCAGTTGGCCCGTGCACACCACGCTGGTGCGCACCTCCAAGATGCGCACGCCGCGCTTGGCGAAGGTCGCCAGATGCGCTTTTGCCCTGGTGCATTGCTCGTCATCGGCGCCAAACGCCTCGCGTTCGACGGTCCAACACTGGGGATGCGCCGCCTTGGGGCAGGGCGCTTGCAGCTGGCTCGAGCCTTCGAGCGACAGCCTCTCGAACAACTCCGCCGGGGAGCGCGTGGAGTCACCAGTCAGCGCGCGCGCCCAGGCCTCGCCGATGCCCACGTCGGTGTGAGTCATCAGTCGCTTGGAGTCGTCCAAGTCTTCACGCATGCGCTTGGGCAGCTTGCGCGACAGAAAACGTTCACCTTCGTCGCTGGCTTCGGCCAAGACCGCGGTCACGATCATGGGGCCCAGGCGCGAGCCCAAGCCATTTTCGTCGGCGCCGATGTGAAACGTCGCCATCAGCCGCCCGACACCGGCGGAATGAGCGCCACCACCTCGCCGCCTTGCAGCACGAGCGACTCTTCGGCGAACTCTTCGTTCACCGCAACCCGCACGCTCGCAAGTCGGCCCGCCAAGGCACCGTGACGTCCTTCCAGTGCCACGAGCAGCTCGGCGACGGTGGTCGACGGGGTCGGCAAGGGCACGCGCTCTTCGCCCGTCCCCGCCAAATCGCGTAGCGCCGCGAAGTACAACACCGAAACTAGAGGTGGGGTCGCGGCACCCGAATCGTCGCTGGCCACGCCCTGCCCCTACCATCAGTCCTCCGCGGAGTCTCCACGCACCGGGCGTGTCCCCAAGATCCTCGGCCGCGCTCTCGTGGTCCGGGGCCCCTCTGTGGTATGCCTAAGGGTCGAAGGAGCACGAAATGGCGGAGGAAAAACCGCGGCTTGGCCGCGACGTGTACATAGCGCTGGCGGCCGTGGGTTGGGCCGACGGCAATCTCGACCAAGAAGAAGCCGACGCCATCGTGCGCACGGCGCTCGAGGAGGGCCTGGACCTCGCTGAGATCGCCGAGATCGAAGCGGCGACCAAGCAGCCCACCGATCTCGGCGTGATCGACCGCAAGAACTTGTCGAAAGAGGATCGGCTGTTCGTGTACGCGGTGGCGTGCTGGCTCACGCGACTCGACGGTGTCGTCAGCGCCGCCGAGAGCGACGCGCTGAATCGCTTGGGTGAAGCCTTGAAGATCCCCGAGAAGCCGCGCAGCATCGTCGACGGCATCGCTCAAGAGGTCGCCAACCGGGGGGATGACCGCCCGTCGCGTTACGACCTCATCGGCTTGCGACGCGCCATCGGCGACCGGCTGAAATCCGCTCAGAGCAAAAAAGACGGTTAAGCGAGCGGAAGGCGGAGCGGAGGCGGCGTCCTTCATCGCGCGAGGCGTCGCCTTTTGTCGCACGTAAAAGCTTAGCTTTGTACGGTTCGAGCCGTCCTGAGTAGCGAGGCCCGCCGAAAAAGCATGACCGCCGCTGTCGCCCATCGAGCTCCCGCGTCCGGAAAGTCGCCACTCTCGGTGGTCGCCTTGCAGATCGTGCGCGAGGCGCTGAAACCCGACGTTTCGCCGACGGATTTGGCCAAGCTGGCCGAGAGCGATCCCGGCTTTGCCATGCGCATCATCTCGATGGTGAACAGCTCGGCGTTCGGCTTCAACCGCAAGGTCACCGACGTGCGCCAAGCCACCGCCTTCATCGGGGTGCGAGGCTTGCGCACCTTGGGGTTGTCGCTGGCCGTGTCGGACATGGTGCCGGCGGGGCCCGACGGCCAGACTTTGCTCGCCAACTCGTTGCGACGCGCGGTGTGCTGCCAGCTGATCGCGAAGAAGCTGGGTCAGCGTGAGGTGGACGAGTTCTTCACCGCTGGTTTGTTCCTGGAAGTAGGGTTGCTGGCGCGTGCGCGCGAAGACCTGTCGGCGGCGGCTCGCGTGGCGCGCTTGCCGGCCATGGATCGCGTGGTGTTCGAGCGAGCCGAGCAGGGCACCGACCACGCCGTGCGCGGCGCGGACCTAGCCAAAGCCTTCATGCTGCCGGCCGAGCTGATCGAGGCGGTGGCGCTGCACCACGACCCGATCATGCCCGACGCGCCGCTGGCCAAAGTGGCTTGGGTCGCGGAACGGGTCGCGGCGGTGTGGGAAGGCGGCGACGTGCCCGCCGCGCAGGCAGAGGCCGCGCGCGCGCTGGTGTCGATTGGCATCACCGATCGCGACGTGGTCGAGATTCTGGAGAGGCTTCCAAGCTTGGTCAGCGAGGGCGGTGCCGCCTTCGAGCGCGAAGTGGGACCCCAGCAAGGGGTCGATCAACTGCTGCTCGACGTGAGCCGCGGCTTGATCGAGATGAACCAGAGCTACGAGCACATGGTGCGGCGTCTGGAGAAGCTCCTGGCCGAGAAAGAGGAGCTCAGTCACAAGCTCGAGGAAGCCAACAAGGAGCTGGTGCGGCTGGCGAGCACCGACGCGCTCACCGGGCTACCCAACAAGCGCTCGCTGGAGCTTGCCATCGCGCGCGATTTGGCGCGCGCCGATCGCGACAAGACGTGGTTGTCTTTGGTCGTGGTCGACGTCGACCATTTCAAGAAGTTCAACGACACCTATGGTCACGCCACCGGTGACGTGGTGCTGCAAGCAGTAGCCAAGGCGCTGTCGCGTCACCTGCGCGCGGGCGACTTGGCCGGCCGCTACGGTGGCGAAGAATTTTTGCTGGTGCTGCCCGGCAGCAACATGATCGGCGCGCGCATCGCGGCCGAGCGCATCAGAAAGGCGCTGGAAGCCACCAGCGTCGACACCGAGCACGGCCTGCTCAAGGTCACGGCCAGCTTCGGTGGGGCTTCGATATGCGGCCCCGGTTGCTCCGGAACGCGCGACGAAATCTTCGCCCGCGCCGACGCCGCCCTGTACGAAGCCAAGCGAAGCGGCCGCAACCGCGTGGTCGTCGCCGATCCCGCTGCCGCCCCCGCCGCCGAGTAACCAGCCGTGGCCGCGGCTCGGGCTAGGCGAGCAGCTCGGTCTTGGCGACCGGGTAGCCTTCCGGGCGGCGTACCGCGTACGACAAGGCCAGCACCTCGACCAAGACGGTGCGATACACGACGTGGACGTCGTCGACGTCGATGTCTTCGGCGTGGGCGTCCAGCGTGGCGTCGATGTGCTCGTGCACGAACGCGAGCACGTGCGGCTGCTCCATGGCGATCACGTCGTCGCTGTCGAGAGACTCGGCCGGATCTGCCCGGCGTAGCTCTTCGTCCAGGGTGAGTAGCTCGTCGGTCGCGGCCAGCTGCTCCTCCGTCACCTCGTCCAAGTGGTTACCATGGGCCTTTTCGAAGGCGAGCCACAGCGTGAGCG
>JBEQSW010000041.1:0-34831 GCA_040348565.1 Myxococcales bacterium
GGCCGCCGCCACAGGTTTTGCCGCGGTTGCTCCTGCCACAACCAGGCGCTCAGCTCGCGAGCAGGCTCATCGGCCATGCCCCCGCCCATCAGCTGCGCTTGCATCATGGCGCGCCAAGCTTCGACGTGACCGTCGCTCTTCTTGGTGCCGTAGACCAGCCACGCTTGCTTGCTATTGGCGGCGGCGGCCCCGGGATCGAAATCGTGGCCGCGTTCACGCAGGCGCCGCTGCATGAATTCGTAGTCCAGCTCAGCCAGCGTTTGCCCGAAGTCGAAGCCCAGCGCCTTCACCCGAATAGCCCCTTCAGCTTCTCGAGAAAGCCTTGTTGTTGCGGCTGCACGTCTTCGCCCAGCTCGCGGCCCAGCTCTTCGATCAACTCGCGCGCGCGCGGCGTGAGCCGAGCCGGAATCTCCACCGCGACCTCGACCAGCTGATCTCCGCGACCGCTGCGCAGGCGATGCTCGACGCCTCTGCCCCGCACCCGCAGCACCTGCCCGGGTTGGGTCGAAGGCGGCACCCGTAGCTTGATTTTACCCTCGAGAGTGGGCACGTCGATCTCGCCACCGAGCGCCGCCTGCACGAAGCTGATGGGCACGTTACAGATCACGTCGTCCCCGGAGCGGCGAAAGAACGGGTGCGGCGCCACCTCCACCAGCAGCTCCAAATTGCCCGGCGGGCGCTCGGGCTTCACGCGGTGTCCGCCTTGGTCCACCACCCGGGTTGCCCCGTGCTCGATGCCGGGCGGAATGTCGACCTTGAGCACGCGCTCCGAGCTCGTCAGGCATTTGCCGCCGCAGGTTCGGCACGGCGTCGTGGGCAGCGAACCGCTGCCCTTGCAACGCGAGCAAGTGCGCTCCATGGCCAGCGGGAACAGCGCTTGCTGAAAGCGCACGCGCCCCCGCCCGCCGCAGGCCGAGCAGGTTTCCACGCGCGTGCCCGGCTCGCCGCCGGTGCCCTTGCAGCCGCCGCACGTGTCGGTGCGTTGGTATCGAACCTCTTTGCTGGTGCCGAGCGCTGCCTCTTCGAAGGTCAGCGAAAGCGGCATGCGCAAGTCGCCGCGGTCGCCGCCGCGAAAGCCGAACGCGCCCAAGATGTCGCCGAAGATGTCCTCGAACCCGCCGAAGTCGACGACGTCGCCGCCCGGTCCGCGCCCGCCGGCCTGGAAGGCGGAGGGGCCGTAGCGGTCGTAGGCGCTGCGCTTGTCGGGGTCCGACAAAATCTGGTGCGCCAGGTTGATCTCGGTGAAGCGATCTTGGGCGCCGGGGTCACCCTGGTTCTTGTCCGGGTGGTGCTGAATGGCGAGCCTGCGAAACGCCGCCTTGATGTCCGCCTCACTGGCGTCGCGGCCAAGACCTAAAACTTCGTAGGGATCGCGCACTCGCAAAAACCGTTCGGACCAGAAAGCCGGGGACGAGGGGCTCTGAAATAGAGCCCCGGAAGACACCGAGAGCCCATAGCACTGGCCGTTTCCTGGGGCGATAGACGAGCCGAGGGCATGGCCCCTTCCCGGCGTCGACCGGGCCGACTACGATCCGCGGTCGGGCCTGCAGGAGCGCCCAACCCCTCGATGACCACCGAAGACGACCGGCGCCACGGCTACCGGGCTCCCATCGAGCTCAAGGTCGAATACAAGCGGCTCAACACGTTTTTCGCGGATTACACGCGGAACATCTCGCGAGGCGGTACCTTCATCGGCACCGACAAGCCGCTCAAGGTGGGCACCGAGTTCGTGTTCGCGCTCGGCATTCCCCACATGGTGGAGCCGCTGCGCCTGCGCGGCAAAGTCATCTGGACCACCGACGTGGACGACGCCACCAAGGCCAACCCGGCCGGCATGGGCATCGAATTTCAGTACGACGAGGGCGAGCGCGCGGAAAAAGAAGCCGCCGTCGAGCGGCTGATGTCGGCCGAGCTGGGTGAGCACTTGGCGACCAAGCTGCTCGGGCGTAAGCCTCAGCTCTAGAGCAACCGTTTTTCGCTCCGAGGAGAGCTCGATGTTTCTGCCCAAGCGCCTGATGTACTCGCCATTTTTGGCGCAGATGGTGGTGACGCGCCGTTGCAACCTGTCGTGCGGCTACTGCAACGAGTTCGACGAGACGTCGGACCCCATCCCCAAAGACGTGCTCAAGGCGCGCATCGATCGCTTGAAAGAGCTGGGCACCTTCAGCTTGGAGCTCACCGGTGGCGAGCCGCTGATGCATCCCGACATTGCCGAGCTCATCCGCTACGCGCGGCAGCGCGATTTTTACAAGGTGATGATGATCTCCAACGCCTACCTGCTCAATCAGAAGAAGGTAGAGGAGCTCAACGACGCCGGCTTGATGGAGATGCAGGTCA
This sequence comes from Myxococcales bacterium, assembly GCA_040348565.1. Lineage (GTDB taxonomy): Bacteria > Myxococcota_A > Polyangia > Polyangiales > Polyangiaceae > PMG-095. The sequence goes on from JBEQSW010000041.1 coordinate 2,338, forward strand.
GCGTGGACGGCGTCATGCCCAACGACGTCACCGTCAAAGTGCTGAAGCCGATGCTGCCGAAGCTGAAGGTGCTGGCCAAATTCGCTAAATTCAAGGTGGTGATGAGCGCCGTGCTGGGCGCCGCCAACCCCGAAGAAGTGCTGACGGTAGTGCGCCAGGCCAAAGAATTCGGCTTCCGTCCGCGCGTGCTGGTGCTGCACGACGGCACCGGCAAAGTGCGCCTCACGCCCGGCGAGCAAGCCGTGTTCGAAGAAGTGCGGCGCGAGCTGGGCCAAAAATTCAAAGAGGCGGGCGACTACCGCGATCGCTTGCTGAGCCAAGGCAGCGCGCCTTTCAAGTGCCGCGCCGGCGCTCGTTACCTGTACGTCGACGAGTTCGGCGACATTGCTTGGTGCTCGCAAACGCGTGGCGTCTATAAGAAGCCGCTGCTCGAGTACACTCCGCAGGACCTGCGCGAGCAGTTTTACACCAAGAAAGACTGCGCCGACTCGTGCACCATCGGTTGCGTGCGCACCCAAAGCGCCTACGACGAGTGGCGCGATCAGCCCAACACCTTCGACGGCCCCAAGCGCCTGCCGGTCGTGACCACGCCCTGAGCCGCGTCACCGCGCGCGAATCTGCGTGCAGGTCGAAACGGCGGGCGTCAGGCCGCGGCATTTTCCGGCGTTGCCGCTAGCGCGGGGCGAGGCGCTTGGTCCCTTCGACGGGATCGGGCATAGCTCGGTCATGGCCACGGTGGAGATCACCAAGCACCTGTGGGAGTTCCTGCCCACGCTGCGAGGCAAGACTTTGACGGTGGAGGCCAGCAGCGTGGCCGAGGTGGTGCGCGAGGTCGAACGCATCGCGCCCGGGTTCACCTATTACATCTGTGACGAGCGCGGTTGCTTGCGCACGCACGTCAACATCTTCGTCGGGCAAGAGCGAATCTTGGATCGCACGCGCCTCAGCGATCCCGTGGAATCTGATTCACGAGTCCTGATCATGCAAGCGCTCAGCGGCGGCTAAAGGAGACAAGGAATGCGAGTCTTGGTGGGCACGCGCAAAGGCACCTTTTTCGTGGAAAAGGCTGGCGGCAGCTGGCGGCCCCGCTTGGTCGGGCACGCGGGCGTCGGCGTCAACTTCGTCGTCAAGGATCCGAACAGCAGTGCGCTGTGGGCGGCGCTGGGTCACGGTCATTGGGGCGCCAAGCTCTCGCGCTCGACCGACGGCGGCGCCACCTGGACGGACGCCGCGCAGATCAAGTACCCCGCCGGCGCGCGCTATTTGGCGCCGCCCGATCCGGATCCGAACGCGAGCGAAGAGGACATGAAGAAGGGGCCCGTGCTGCGCGACGCCACGCTGCTCAAACTGTGGGTGATCGCGTTCGGCGCGCCCGGACAGATCCACGTTGGCACCATTCCGGGCGGGCTTTTCAGCAGCGACGACGACGGCCAAAGCTTTCAGCTGAACCTGCCGCTTTGGAATCACGAGTCGCGGGGCGGCGATCTGTTTGCCGGGCCCGGCACCGGAAAGACTCATTGGTTCGGCACCCCCGCATCGGACGGCGAGTTCGCCGCGGGCATCCACTCCATCGTGGTCGACCCGCAGCGGCCCGGACGCATGCTGGTCGCGGTGTCGACCGCGGGCGTGCTCGAAACGCAAGACGGCGGGCAAACGTGGCGCGGTCGCAACCAAGGCATGCTGAACGACTACTTGCCGGAGCCGGCGGCGGAGTGGGGTCACGATCCACACTTCGTCGCGCAGTGCTCGGCTCAGCCCGAGCACGTCTGGCAGCAGAACCACTCGGGCGTCTTTTACAGCGCAGATGGTGCGCAAACTTGGCACAAGGTCAGCCACCCCGAGCAAGGCGTGCACTTCGGCTTTCCCGTCGCCGTCGACGAGCAAGACGGCAAAACCGCGTGGCTCGTGCCCGGCAAAGCCGACATGCAGCGCATGGCCATCGACGGCAAGCTGTTCGTGGCTCGCACGCGCGACGGCGGGCAAACCTGGCAGGAGCTACGCCGTGGCCTGCCGCAAGAGAACGCCTACGACGTCGTCTATCGACACGCGCTGGCCAACAGCGGCAGCTGCCTCGCGTTCGGCAGCACGACCGGCAACCTCTATCTGAGTGAAGACGACGGCGACAGCTGGACCTGCGTCGCGAACAACCTGCCCCCGATCTACAGCGTCCGCTTCGGTTAGCGGCTTCGCGCCTCCGGGTCATGTGCCCGGGTGGCTCCTACCGGAAAGCGGCCCGTCTTGCCGGCGAGCGCGGTGGCGGCGTACGCTTTCTTCCTCCCGATGTCTTGGCGGTTACCGCTCGCGATTGCATTGAGCGCTGGGGTGGCAGGTTGTGGTGGCGCAAGTGCGCCGGCCGCTACGGCGGCGAAGGCCTCACCTCAGGCGACTCCCGCGCGCCCGAGCTCGACCCCGAGCCCGTCGCCGCCATCAGCGGCGGAGGCGCTACCGGTGCCACCGGAAGACCAGCCGGCGCCGCCGGGCGAGGCCGGCTCCTACGGAGAGCGTAGGTGGCAGAAGGATGGTCAACGGGCGGGAGTGCAAATCATCCACGTGGCTGCGCCGCACTATCCGTCGCAGGTCGCCGAACGCATCATTCGAGCGAGCCTCCCGGCGTTTCGGCGCTGCTACGGTGGTGGCCTCGAGCGCGACGAACGACTGGCAGGTACGGTCGGGCTCAGGTTGCGCCTGGGCTCGGATGGGCAAGTGGCGGACGCGACCCGCATCCCGGATCAAACCAGCCTGCCGGATCCGCAAGTGGTGGAGTGCTTGATCGCCCAACAGCGAACGACCGTCCTTCCCGCCCCGGAGCCCGGCTCCGACATCATCGAGTATCAACTCTTGCTGAAGCTCGAGCCCGTGCCGCCGTGGCAGTCGGACATACGCTGACGTTTTCAGAGCCACGGACCCGTCCCCGTCGATATCGGCAGCTGGGCGCGCCAAATTGCCAGCTTTGTGCCAACCTGCGCACTCATGACGGACTGGTTACGGGGGCTCGGGCTGAGCCTGCTCTTGCTCGTGGGTTGCTCTGGGTCGAGGCTGGTCAGCCGCTTTCCGGTCGAAACCATCCCGGTTCCGGAGCGCGCCGCGAGTTACCTGAGCTCGCCTCGACCGGACGGTGCGACGGGCGGCCCCGGCGCCGGCAAGCTGGCCCGCCAAGTTGCCGATGCGCTTTCCGAGCGCGGACAAAAAGCCGAATCCGATGGTGCGCTGGCCAGCGCGGCTTGTTTCGCACTGGACCGGGTGCATCGGGGGCACCCTCCCGATCCGATCATGATGGAGGCGGCGTCGCGCCGCTTCGGCTTTGGTGGCGTGATTTCGAGCTTTATCGCTTTCGACGCGCAAACGGATGTTTGGCGTGACCAGCTCGAGCAAATTCCCCAAAACCTTCCGCTCAATCGCTTCGGCGTGTGCGTGTCACCGTCCGGTCGCTCCGCCGACCTCGTGCTCGGCGCGCTCGAGATGCAGTACGACACCGTGCCCAAGGACTTGGAGCCCGGACAGCAGGCCACCATGCGAGGTCGAGTCGGTCCCCGGTTCACGTCCGCACACGTCTACCTCACCAAGGCCGACGGCAGCGTGGACGAACGACCGATGACGACCCGCGACGTGGACGCCAGCTTTCAGCTCGATGCGCCCGGGCAATACCGGCTCGAGGTCATGGGTGACGGCCCCACCGGTCCCGTGATCGTCTCGAACCTTCCGCTTTATGTCGGCGTCGCCGAGCCCGCCATCCTCGAGAGCACCGGTGTCATCGTGGAGCCCGAGGTCGCCGAAGCGCGCATGTTCGACCTGCTCAACGAAGCCAGAAGGCTCGCCGGGGTAGCGCCACTCGTGCGCGACGACGACCTACGGCGGGTGGCGGAGGGCCACAGCGAGGACATGCGCGACCACAATTTCTTCAGCCACGTTTCGCCTTCCACCGGTGCCCCGCAAGATCGTCTGCGGCGCTCGGGGCTGCTGGTTTCGATTTTTGGCGAGAACATCGCGTCTGCCCCTACGCCCGAAGACGCTCACCGAGGCCTGATGGACAGTCCGGGTCATCGCGCCAACATGCTGAACCCCAAGTTCACCAACGTCGGCATCGCCGCGACCAAGTCGTCGGTCGGACTGATCGTCACGCTCAACTTCGGTCGTCGTCCCCGCGCTGAGGACTTGCCGCGTGGCGAGCAGGTTCAGGCGGCGTTCGTCGAGCTCCGGAGCTCCGCCGGCCTAACGACTCCCGGCCCCGATCCGGTGTACAGCGCGGGCGCGCAGGCGGGGGCCGACGCGACCGCTGCCGGCTCGGACGAAGCCGACGTCGCGAAGGCCGAGGGCGCCGCGATGCAACGCGAGGTAAACCGATTGAGAACCAGTCGTTCGAATAGTTGTGTCTTCCGCGCGGAGCTCCTGGAGCTGGAGCAGCTCAAACAGTTCACGCCCCTGCTTTCACCCCAACTACGCCGTTTCGGCATTGGCACCCACCTCCGCCGCGACGCCAAGGGCACCCGCCTTTCCACGGTGATCATGCTCGAAGGCGTACCGTGCCACTAGCCAAGGCCCGACCTTGGGGCTGCCAATCCGCAGCCTGAATCGCAGAAGCTTCCGTGGCGGCGGAAGGCCACCTCGTACGATCGAGATTTTTTCACAGGGAGGATGGGAGGACGGGAGGGCGAGCAAGAGGCGAGAATTTTTGGGGATCGCGCTGCCGCCAGCGAGCAGCAACCTCTGTCCCTCCTAAACCTCGGAGGAAACATTTTTCGATTCGGTCATCCGAATCGAAAAATGCGTTCTCGCCTCTCTGCACCTCCCGTCCTCCCGCTGCCAATCCGCAGCCTGAATCGCAGAAGCTTCCGTAGCGGTCCCCGGCCACCCTCGCACGCCTGAAACGGCGCTAGGGCACGACGATATTGGGCGGAAGCTTGAGGTCTTTTTGCGGTGATTCGTAGGCGGCGAGCAGATCGCGCGCGATCGAGACTTCGACCAAATCGATGGCTTCGCTCTTCACGACTTGTTGGAAGCCGGCCTTGGCGTCTTCGGTGCTGCCCTGGGCGTGGCGCGCCATGGCGGCGTAGAAGATGGCTTCGGTGCGCTGCGAGCGATCTTTGGCGGCGGCCAAGAGCTCGGCGTCGCTGAGTCGCCCCGTCGCCCAGGCGCGCAGCCGCGAGGGCCAGCCGGATTGGTCGCCGATGCCACTGTAGGCGTCTTCCACCGCGCCGCTGCTGGGCACGCGCAGCTTGCGCTCGAGCAGCTGCAGCCAGAGCGCCGGATACACCAAGTCGTCGCCGGACATGCCAGCGCTCACGGCGCGCTCCACCGCCGAGCGCGCGACGCTCAGATCCGACAAGGTGAGGCCGCGTCGCGCCGCGTCCATGACCGTGGCCGAGAGCAGGCGGGGGTCGGAGCCGGCGGCTTCGAACGAGCGCTCGGTCGCGCGCCGGATCGCGCGTTGATCGCCGTAGTGCTCGAGCACGCGGGCCAGCAACCGTTCGGCCCGAGCCTGCGTCGCTCCGGTTCGGCCCTGCTTTTGCGCCAAAAGCACGCGCGTGAGCGCCGCTTCCAGCGCGCGGCTGGCCTCGGTGGCGTCGTGCTGCTCCCGGAAGATTTCGAAGCGGGTGATCTGGGCGTCGGCTTCGGTGAGCAGATCGGCGCCGGCGCGCGCCGCTTCGACGGCTTTGTCGGCCCAGCCCAGCGCGTCGCTCAGCTTGCCGCGCTGGCGGTCGATGGCGACCAGCAGCAGGTAAGCGTCGCTGCTCGGCTCTTCTTTCAGTGACTGCAACAGCAGTGGCCGCGCTCGATCCAGCTCACCGTGCCGGATTTCGGTGGCGGCCATGGTGAAGCGCAAGCGCGCGGGAGTGGGCCGGATTTTGCCGCGCAGCGCAGGGGCGGCGGCCAGCTCCAGCAGGGGCGCCGCGTTGTCGAACGTGGCGCGCGCGGCGTTCAAGCCGGCGGCGTCTTCTTCTTCGCTCACTGCGCGCATCACGAAGCCGAGCGCGGTGCTGATGGCGTCGGGATCGGGATGCTCGCTGAGCGCGGGGCCGAGCACGAGCGGCGCGACCTCGGCCATGCCGTGAGTCGTCAGCTCCGTGGCCATGGGCAGCGCGCCGCGCAGCGACCCGGGCTCGGCCCGGAACAAGCCCTCGGCGGCGCCGAACGCAGCGGCGTCGACCAGCTCCAAATCGAGCAAGCCGTCGGACGAGCCGCGCGCCGACTCGAAGAAGTGATACAGGTCGGCCCAAGCGTCCGGATCGCCCTCGTCTCCCGCGCGCTCCAGCCGATCCCGCAGCTCTGGCGGCATCAGCTTTTCCAGCCCGGCCGAGTCCAACAGGCTGAGCGCGCCGCGCGGGTCGCGCTGGCGTAGATACAGCGCCGCCACCGTGTAGCCGCCGGCTCGCAGCGCCCGGTAGGCTTCGAACGCTTCGTCGCGCTCCTGGTTCGAGCGAATGGGCGCCTCGCCGATGTTGGTCGAAAGCGCTTGGCGCAGCCAGGTGATGGTCGTCTTCTTTGCGCCGTCCATGGCTTCGGGACGGGTGTCGATGATGGCGCGGCTGATGGCGGCGCGTGCCGCCGCCGACGCGGTCGTGACCGCGCCGCTGCCGCGCGTGTCTTGTCGGAATTTGTCGATGGCGGTCAGGTGGCTCTGCACGTCCGCGCGCCACGCGCCCTCGGGCAAGCGCGGCAACAGCATGGAGTACAACGCCAAGGCGCGGCCGTCGTTGCCGACCCGCGCGACCTCGGTCGCGGCGGCGTCGAGCGCTCGCTCGCCCTTTTCCAGCATCTCGGGCCGCAGCTCGCCGGTGCGTCCGAGCAGGAACGCGCCGCCCACGGCCACGAGCCCCGCGTTGGGGTTGCCGCTCTGGAAGCGCTGCTCCGCGCGCACCAGCTGGTGGCGCGTCACGCCGATCAACAGCCCCGCGCGCTCCGCCGAGCTTTCACCGCTGAGCAGCAGCTTGTAGGTGGAGCCGCCGAACGAGCGCTCGTCCACGGCAGCAGCGTGGACGGGACCGCTCGCGGCCGACGCATCTTTCGGGTGGCCAACCGCAGGGGTGCCACCAGCACACCCGGAGAGCACGGCAGCCAATGCCACCAGCGAGACGACAGACGAGCGCATCGGCACCAACCTTAGCACCATCGCTCGGGTTTTACGGCCACGCCGCGCGCGCCGGCGGGGGCTCAGAAAAAGGCGTCGACGTGCAGGCGGAGGCCGCCGATGCCGGTATGACCCAGCCGGCCGCCCAGGGGCGCCATGTAGCTCACGCTCGGGGCCACTTTGCCGAAGCGAGCCCCTACTTTCGGCTCCAAGATGGCCTGCACCGAGCTGGGCTCGGTCACGTTTTGCGTCGACGTGAACTTGAAGCTCTGGAGGGGGGTCCACACCAGCGCAAAATCGAGCCCGCCGTACAGCAGCGGCTTGTCGAGGAAGTTGTAGCTGCCGCCCACGCTCGTGATCTCGCGCATGGCAAAGGCGTTGAGCTTGTACGTGCCGGTGCCGCTAGGGTCGGCGGGGCGGTTCACCTTGGTGGTCAGCGCCGGCAACAGCGCGAGCTTGATGTCGCCGTGCAGCTCCCAGTCGCGCCGCTCGTGACGGATGCCGCCGCTGAGCACGACCGGCAAGCGCTTGGGCATGAACAGCTCGCTGTCGCGCCAACCGGTGGTGGCGTCGGCGAAGCGGTTCACCTCGTCTTTGGCTTTGTTGGGGGTGTCGAGGCTCGTCTGGTCCGGCTGACCCTGCGCTACCGGAATGCCGAGGCCGAAGCCGATCGGGATGCTGGTCAGGCGATTCAGCGACAAGCGATACTCGCCGAACAGCTCGGGGGCGCCGAGCGCGGTGGTCGATAGATTGGTGCCGTTGCTCTGCTTCACGGTGGCGGTGGTGAGCGGCACGCGCAGCCCCGCGCTCAGCTCTTTGCTGATGTCGTAGCGGCCGCCGACCTGCAGCCCGAGCACGGTGGCGTTGCCGCTGGGCGCGTCGTCGTAGCTGGGATTTTCCATCGGCAGCTTGCCGAAGCCGATCACCAGCTGGCCGAAGACGGCGATCTTGTCGCGCTTGCGACCGGGGTCGGCCTCGTTCTTTCCCTTCGCCTCCGGAGCGGGCTCGTCGGAGCCTTCCTTGTGCGGAGCGTACGGCCCCTTGTCGCTCTTCTCGTTCTCGGTCGGGTCAGTCCAGGTGGCGCTAGCGGACGGGCCGTCGGCCTTCTTTTCGGCCTTGGGCTTTTTTTGCGCGAGCGCGTTATTGGCCAGAAAAACCAGCGAAACAGCGAGACTGACGAGGTGAAGAGGTCGTTGCATACATGGCCTCCGGGCGGTTCGGCGCGCGACGTTACCATGCGAATCGAAAACGGGAGTAAGCTGCTTTGCTTCGCGCCATGAGCGATTCCCCGGTACGCCAGCCGCCCAAGCGACTTGCTGACTTCGAGATCATCCGGCGTCTCGGTGCGGGTGGCATGGCCGAGGTGTTCCTGGCGAAGAAGCGCGGGGCCGAGGGCACCTTCAAGCTTCTCGTCCTCAAGCGAATTTTGCCGGCTTACGGTTCTTCGCGCCGCTTCCGCACCATGTTCGCGGAGGAGGCGCAGCTCGCCACCCGCCTCAACCACCCCAACATCGTCCAGGTCTACGACTTCCAAGACTACGGTGAGGAGGGGCAGCTCCTCAGCATGGAGTACGTGGAAGGGCCGGATTTGCGCAAGCTCATGCGCGCCGCCCAGTCCAAGGGCCAACGCGTCCCTCCTTACGTTTCGGCCTACGTGATCTCGGAGATTGCCAAGGGCCTGCACTACGCGCACGAGCGCAAGGACGAGGCCGGCAAGCCGATTGACATCGTCCACCGCGACGTGTCGCCGCAGAACATGCTGCTCAGCTTCGACGGCGCGGTGAAGATTGCCGACTTCGGCATCGCCTCGGCCAATCTGTTTCGTGAGGAGCCGGGCGTCCTGAAGGGCAAGACCGCGTACATGTCGCCCGAGCAGGCGCGCGGCGAGCGGGTCAACCGCCGGACCGACATTTACTCCCTGGGCGTAGTTTTTCACGAGCTTTTGACGGGTCGCGCGCTGCACGGGGCCGCCGAGGGCCAAGACCTGCTGGAAGCGGTGCGGGCGGGACGGGTCGAGCCGCCCAGCACCTACGTGCGCGAGCTGCCGGCCGATCTCGAAGAGATCGTGATGAAGCTGCTCGCGCGCGATCCCGCCGAGCGTTTCCAAACCGCGCGCGAGGTAGCGGGCGCCATCAGCCGTGTGCTGCTCACGCGTCAGCAGCTGATCGACTCGCACGTGCTCGAAACGGTGCTGGCCGAGCTGGTACCGCGCGAGCACACGTCGCCGGGCTTGCCGCTACCGGAGCCGATCCCCGGGCTGCACATCGGGCCGGACGCGTCCGAGCATGCGTCGTCGTTGTCGATCGGCGCGGGCACCTCCGGTTCGGAAGCGCCGGACGAGAACACCGGCCCCGGCCAGACGCGCGCCGGCTTGCGCGAGCGCGCCGGGCGCGAGGTGCGCCACGTCGCGGTCGTCACGCTGTGCATTCACGGCTTGGCCGAGCTCACGGCCGCGTCGTCTCCCGGGCAAGCCGCGCACGCGCTCGATCGCCTGAAGAGCACGCTGGAAGAGATCGCGTTTCGGCGCGGCGCCCACTTCGCCTGGAGCGACATCCACCACGGCGAGCTGCCGTTTGCGCGCGCGGTCGTGGGCTTGATGGCAAATCCGGCTCGGGCGCCGCTCGACGCGGTCTGGTTGGCCATCGACGTGCACGAGGTGATTCGCGGCGCTTCCGAAGACCTGCCGGTGCCCCTGCGCGGCTCGATCGGCATCGTCCGCGGCATTGCCACCGGTCAGCGCGACAAAGCCGGACACTTGGTCCAGCACGAGCTGGCCGAGCCCGCCAACCACCTGGCAGATTTACTGGGAGAGCACGCGCCGCCCGGCGTGAGCTGGGTGGCGGGCGGCTTGTATCGCTTGGTGCGGCGCGACTTCGTCTGGGGTGACGCGCCCACCATCAAGATCCCCGCCGCCGAAGAGCGCAACTTGCCGGCGGACATGCGCATCTACTCGCTGCTGCGCCCGCACACGCGCGAAGAAAAGCTGCTGGAGATGGCCAGCGCGTCGAGCGACCTCATCGGCCGCGACGCGGAGCTGGCCGACTTGCACGCTGCCTATTACGGCGTCGTGGGCTCCGGTTTGTCGACGGGTCAGGTAGCAGCGCGCGTGATCTCCGGCGAAATGGGCATCGGCAAGACCGCGCTGCTCACCGCCTTCTTGAACGAGCTGCCGCCCGACGCGCGCGTGCTGCGCGCCGAATGCTCCCCAGCGCTCAGCGAGGTGCCGTTCGCCACCGTGTCCGAGTGGGTGCGCGAGCTCACCGGCACTCGCAGCGATCAGCCCATCGAGGAAGCGCGCGCGCTGATCAGCGAGGCTTTGAGCGAGCTGGCCGGTGGCGACGACGGCCCCGAAATCATGGAAAGAATGGCGGAGCTTGCCACCGGACGGGTGCGCAGCGCCGTCGACGAGGCCGACGTTGCTCGCTCGCGCCAGCTCGTGTCGCTCGGTTTGCGCCGCTTCTTCGCGCGCGCCGCCCTGGAAGCGCCGCTGGTCATTGCGCTCGACGGCTTGCAGTGGGCAGACCGGCCGAGCCTGGAGCTGGTGACGGAGTTTTTGAAGCGCCCGGAGCCGTTGCCCATTTTGGTGCTGCTGTTGGCGCGGCCCGACGATCGCGTGATGCCGCAGCTCGAAGAGCTGGTGAGAATCGAGCTCAAAGGCTTGTCGGCCGAGCATCAGCTGCGGCTGCTCCAGTCGCGCTTCGGGGTGATCGACGGCGTGCGTCAGGTGTGCGCCGACTTGTTGCCGCGCGCTGGTGGCAACCCGTTCTTCTTGCTCGAGATGGTCGACGCGCTCTTGGAACGTGGTCGCTTCGAAATCCACGAGCGCGAGGGCGGCGGCGGGCAAGAGCTGGTCGCCGTCGAACGGCCCGGGGAAGTGGCGCTGCCACTGCCGTCCACGCTCGAGCAGCTGATCGCCGATCGCTTGAACGAGTTGCCGGTCGAAGAACAAGCGATTGTCGAGTGGTTGGCCGTCGCGGGCGGTCCTCTCGGCAACGAGGACATCATCGCCCTCGAAGGCCCCGACACCGAAGATGCGGTGATGCGCCTGTGTGCGCGCGGCTTGTGCGAGCAAAAAGGCGAGCTGACCGACGTGCGCCATCCGCTCACGCGTGACGTCGCCTATCGCGCGCTGGATCGCCGGCGCCGGGTACGCATGCACCGCAAGTTGGGCGAGTATTTGGGGCGCACGCCGCTCGGCAAAGGGCTGACGGCGGCGATCGTGGCGCGCCACTTGGCCCGCGGCAACGCGCGCGAAGAAGCGGCCAACTTCTTCCTGGAAGCCGCCGACGCCGCCCGCTCCAGCTACCAAACGCAGCTAGCCAAGCGCTGCTACCGCCGCGTGATCGCGCTCTTGCCCGATCAAGATCCGAAGCTGATCGAAGCCTACGAAGCGCTGGAAGCCATCTCGCGCAACCAGGGTCGTTGGCAAGAGCGCCGCAGCCACCTGACCGAGCTGCGCCGGCTAGCCAAAGCCAGCGGCAAGGCGTTTTGGGCGGCTACGGCGCTGCTGCGCACCGCCCAGTTCGAGCTCGACGCCGGTCAGCTCAGCCGCGCGCTGGCCAGCGTGCAGCGCGGCGAGCAGATGTCGAAAAGCTCCGGCTCGGCGGTGCTGGAGGTGACGGCGCTGACGTTGATGGCCGAGATTCTGCACGAGATCGGCGACATGCAGGGCGCGCTCGGAGCCGTGGACCGCGCTCTTTTGGCGTCGAACGAGGATTCGGCACCGGTACGGCTGCGCGCAGAGGCGCTGCGCTTGCGCGGTACGTTGCTCAGGCGCGTCGGCCGCGTGCACGAAGCCGTGGAATGCCAGGCCGAAGCCATCGCGGTGTTTCGGCGCGTGGGCGCGCGGCGTCTCGAGGCACGCGCCAAGAACTCGCTCGCCTACGCGCTGCTCGTGCTCGGCCGCTTCGAAGACGGCATCGCGCTGGCTCTCGACGCCATTCGCATCGATTTGTCGATCGGCGGCCGCTTCCAAATCGCGCGCACGCTTGCCACGATCGGCGCCTGCTACGCGAACTTGGGTGACGTGGCGCGCGGGCTCGCTTACCTGCGCCGCGCCCGCGAAGCGCACGAACGCTACGGTGATCGCGACTCGCGCGCCGACACGCTCCTGTCCACCGCCGAGCTCTTGCTCGAAGCCGGCGACATGGTCGCGGGCGAGACGCTGGTGGGCGACGCCGGCGCCCTGACCGCCGTGACCGGCAGCGCCTACGACTCCGTCCACGAAAAGATCTTGCGAGCCCTGATGGCGTACCAACAAGGCGACGCCTCGCGCGCGGTCATGTACGCGTTCGACGCGCGACAAGCCGCCGAAGCGCAGGCTTACGTTGCATTTCACTTCTACGCCATGGCCATCGAGGCACGCGCCCGCGTCGAAATGGGCGAAAATCACACCGGAATCTTGCTCGCCACGACGGCCATGGGCGCCATCGAAACCCTGCAGGGCTCCGAATACGGCCTGCCCACGCGCGCTCTGTGTTGCGAGGCGCTGGTGCGCGCCGGCTCGCCCCAGGCCCAAGAAATCCGCGAGCGCGCCCGCGGCTACGTACAGCGCCTGGTCGAGCACATCCGCGACAACGTCTTCCGCGATCTCTTTCTACGTCGCCGCGTCGTCCAAGAAATCCTGATGGAATCGCCCACGCCCTCGAAGTCTCCGGAGCGGAGTCTCTTGTCGTAGTTGTGCAGCAGCTGTTAGGACCCAGATTTTTTCACAGGAAGATCGGGAGATCGGAAGGGCGAGCAGGGGGGCGCCGCGCTGATGCGACGATTGCGTCGCACCATCCTTATCCGTAAAGCCGTGCGTATCCGTAAAGCCGTCCCTGGCGGCCACGGAATGGAACGACCGCCAAAAAAGCCCCCGATCTCCGCGAGAATCCGACTTACACGGGTAAGGAAAAATCCTGAATGAAATCGCGGCGCCTTCGTCCTGGAGGTCGATACTCCTATTTGTAACCTTTCCTGATGGCCCCACGCTCACCGGTCAACGGGGCAGCCCGCGCTATTCGTTGCAGGTCGCCGCACTTCGCGGAGCCCGGGCGGATTCGTTGCGGTGGTCCCATTGCCAGGCGTATTCGTTGCGGTGGTCGGCCTGATGAAGCCGGTTTTTCGCTTGGAATCGGCTGAGGTCGTCGGCGCCAGGCTTGTTCGATGCGGTGGTCCGACTGGTGGCGCCGGCCTCATTCATTGCGGTGGTCCGATTGGTGGCGCCGGGCGAATGTGTTCCCGTCGGCTCGTCGGAGCGGGCTTGTCCGATGCGGTGGTTCGCATTGGTGGCGCCGGGCTATTCGATGCGGTGGTTCGCATTGGTGGCGCCGGCCTCATTCATTGCGGCGGTCCGCACCCGGAGCGAATTCTTACCGGTGTAAGCAACGGCGCCGCGCCTAAGCGGCGCCCGAAATCATTGGCGAAATTTCCTTACAGACGTAAGACCGATTTGCGACGCGAGAAACGCCTTTGGGCGCAGCGCGGGGGTTGGCAGGTTTTGCATGCGGTCGGAGCGACGGGATACGCGTCGCGCTCGCCACGTATCGGTCTTGAAAGCTACAGGTCCAAGTCGACCGAAGCGTCCACGTACAGGCCCGTCATCGTGATCGCGTAGTCACCGGCGTAGCTGCAGAATGCGCAGCCGCTGCCAAGATCGGCGGTGTCGATGTGGGTGCTGCCCATGCGCCGCGACACGGCCAGATTCACTTGCCAATGTTGCTCGACGTAGCCGGCACCAGCCGTGACGGTGTGGGTCGGCGCGGGCGGTGTGCCGAACGCGCTCGGGTAGGCCTTGTTGGTGACCTTGCTGTCGAAGATGTATCCGAGACGAAGCGGAATCGTCGGCGCGCGGCCCAGCCGATACTCGGCCCCCACGCGCCAAGTAACGCCGTTTTGCCAATCGAATACGTTGGGCACTTCCAGGTGCTGGCCTTCGCGCGTGCCCTTCAAGGGGGGGCGCTTGTTTTGGCTCTGGAATGCCCACTCCACATCGCTGGCCACGCCCACGTGTCCGAGGTCCACGCGCGCGCCGAAGCCGAGCTTGGCGGGCAAAGTGAAATCCAGCTCGCCGTCGGTGGCCTCCGCCGCAAATACCGTCGCCGTGTCGGCCTTGGATTTCACCACGATCTTGTTCCGGAACACCACGCCCAGCTTCAGCGGCGCGATCGGTTGGTACTGCGCGCCGACGCGAAAGCCGGCAAAGTTCCAGCCGCGCAGCTTGAGATCCAACAACTGCGGATCGGCCACGTTGCCCTTCAAGCGATCGAACATGACCAAGCTGGCGCGGTAGCCGGCGCCGAACGCCAACGTACCGGGCACCCATGCATCTTTGGGCACGTTGAGGCTGAGCATGGGGGTGGTCTCGAAGAACACCACCTCCGTCTTGTCGATGGTGGGCGCCGCGCCGAGCTTGTACTCGTACTCGGCGCCGCCCGACGCCACCGGAAACCCCGCCAGCCCGACGGTCAGCCACTTGTGAGCTCGGTACGCGCCGCCCAGCAAAAAGAACGGCGCCACCACCGTGTTCGACTCCAGGCTGGCGGCGCTGGGGTCGCGATCCGGCGAGGCCTTCACCTTGCCCAAGATCAAGCTGAAATCGCCGATCAGCCCCAGGCCACGCACCCCCTGTAACCCTGCCGGGTTATGAAAGCCGGCCGAAGCGTCGTCCACCGACGCGATGGCGGTGCCGCCCATGGCTTGATGGCGCGCGGTGTACAAAATCGGCGTGTCGAAGCCCGCGGCCAGCGCTGGCGCCGCGCTCAGCGTTGCGCCGAGCGCGACCAGCAGACCCCACGCTCCGCCGCGAGCGCGGGACCGAGCGACTTTCGGCGGCTGCACGCTCACTCCGGCAGGCCGCTACAGGTGTTGAAAGCGTCGCGACAACCCTTCTCGACCTGACAGGTCTTGCATTCGTCCGACTCGGGGGCGGTGACGCATTCGGCAAAGCAGTTCTTGGCCGTACACGCCACGATCGCGCCGTAGCAGTCCGCGCACTCGGACGTCATGTCGACGGCCTTCTTGATGCAGTCGATGGAACATTGGCTCTCTTTGCCGAGGCATTCGCCGGTGCCGCAGGTCTCGGCGGCCGCGCGCGCGTCGCCGCTCGACACGGCCGGGCAATCCGTCTCGTTTTGACAGACGCCGTCTTGCGTTGGGTCACAAGCCACGTTGCCGTCGCCGGGGGTACCGCCGCTGCCGGTTTCGCCGGCGTTCGTGGTCGGCGCTTCGCCGCCGGTTGCGCCAGTCGCACCGGTGCCGCCGGTGCCGCCGGTGGAGTTGCTGCTGTCGTCGTCGTCATCGCCGCCGCAGCCGGCTACGCCGAGGCCCGCTACGGACATCAGAACCAAGGCCGAGATGAGTCGCTTCATGGAATGCTCCTAGCGTTTCGCGGGCCGAATCCCTGGGCCGCACGACACCGCTCAGTAACTAGCATTCCGGCCGAAGGCTGGAACAGTTTCTTTCCGCCGCGGCGTCCCGCCGGCGGCAGAATTGTCACAGATTCGGCTCAGAAATCGAAGTGACCGGCGATGCTGGGCACCACCGCCATCACGATGCCGAAGGCTTCTTCGCGCGGGAGGCTGACCGTTCCGGCGTAGGGGGCACCCGCCAACACGGCCTTGCGATCGCTGTCGCTGATATTGATGTTGTGGAAGGCGTCGCCCGTGGGCTGGCCTTTGCGCAGGGTCTTGGGCGGGAGCATCACGTAGAAGCCGACGCCGAAATCCACGAACAGCTTTTTGGCGACGCGGTAGCCGATGCGCACCTCCGGCGCCACGAACGGCACGACCAAGAAGCGCGGCTCTTCGGGGATCGAGACCTTGGTGCTGTAGGCCACCATATCGGCTTCGTCGCAGCTGTCGACGGCGCCGTCGCAAATCGTCCCGCTGAAGGTGCCGTTGTTCTTGAACGACGCTTTGGCGCGCGCTACGCCGCCGCCGAGCCGGAAGGTGAGCGGCGTCTTGTCCAGCATCTGGTAGGCGGCCGAGATCTCCACGTACGGAGCCGCGAAGCGCGTTTCGTCCTTGTAGTTCGTGCTCTGCAGGGTGACGTCGTGCTCGGCCGCTGCGCTCACTTTGCGCTCGAGCGTTTGCCCCAGGTAAAAGAAGCCGAGGCCCAGCTCGGCGCTGAAGCCTTTGACGAATTGGTAGCCGCCGCGTGCGCCGGCAACGAAGCCGAGCGCGGTGCCGCTCTTCTTGTCGTTGTCCTGATCGCCGCCGAAGCCGGTGGGGCCGAAGGTGCCGCCGCCGAACAGCTCCAAATACAGATGCGGCACGAAGCCTGCGCTCCACATCGGGTTGGAAAGGTCGCGCTCCAGCCGCACCTTCACCAGCTCTTTTTTGCCCTTCGTCAGTGTGGTGCTCTTGCGATACGCCACGAAGCCGTCGCCCGCGATTTCGACTTGGTGCGCGCCGCTTTGCAGCCGACCTTCCCAAACGCCGTTACCGAGCTGCACGCCGTCCACGAATACGCTGGCGTTGGCCGGCACGGGCTCGATACGAATCTCCGCGTCCAGCTCCACCGCCGACAAGGTCAAGGTCGCGGCTTGGTTCTCTTTGACGATGGCTTGGCTGGGCGCCGTGCCCAAGTTGCCTTCGCCCTTCAAAAACACGGTGTGCGGCCCGACGGCGAGCACGCCCTCATAGCGCGGCGTCTTGCCGACCACGGCGCCGTCCACCACCACGTCCAAGGCTTTTCCGCCGGATTCGCGCACTACCAGCCGCCCGATGGTGCTGAGCGCCTTGAGCTTGCCGTGCACCGTCTCGCGCTGGCCGCCCGCCACCAGCACCTGCGCTTCGAAGGACTCGTAGCCTTCTTTGGAGATGCGCACGCTGTGCGTGCCCGCGTTGACACCGATCGCTGCCATCGGCGTCGCGCCCGCCTGCTGCTGGCCGTCGATGACGACGGTCGAGCCCGGCTGATCGCTGTCGATCAGCACTTCACCTACTGCGAGCTTCAGCTGCGCGATGGCGTCGTCGATGGTCTTGCGCTCTTCGGGCGGAATCGAGTTGCCGAAGGTGGTGACGAGCTCGTTGTACATGGCCAGCGCTTCGACCGAGCGCTTGAGTTGGCGCAGCGAGAGCGCGGCGTTCTTCAGCGCCACGCGCGTGGGGAACAGCTTGCGAGACGCGAGGAACTCGGCCAAGGCGGCGTCCCAGCTCTCGTTCTGCACGAGCTCGAGGCCGCGCTGGAAACGGACCTTGGCTTCTTCTTTACGCTTCTCGAGGTCGTCGGGCGCGGCGTCCGGCGCGGGCGCTGCTTGAGCCCAGAGCGCGGCCGGATAGGTCACACACAGCGCCCAAAGTACGTGGCTGTGCCACCATCGTCGCGACAGACTCATAGAGCTTCACCCTCGTTTTTTCGCATTGCCAAAAACCTTGCGCGGGCTCGGGCTTACTTGAACTCGTCCATGCCAGTTTCGACTTGGGGCTTCTTCACCGGCTTCGGGGCATCTGCCGGTTTGGCCGGGGTAGCGGCCGGCTTTTCCGCGCCCGCGCCGGGCTTGGCGGCGCCGCCGCCCGCGGGACGCGCGGCCGCCGCCAATTGCTTTTTGAGCTCGAGCCGCGGCGGAAGCAGGCCATTTTCGGTGATGGCCACGGTTGCTTCTTCGACCTGATCGCCGAGCGTCAGCTTCAAGCGTCGCGTGGCGCCGGGCGCGCCGGTGATCGACAGCTTGTCGCCGCTCAGCGCCGCCGGTTGATCGTCGATGGTGACCGTGACATCGGGCGGAGCCGCGACGATCAAGTCGAACGTCTTCTTCTCCACCTCGGCCGTGACGCGCTCGGTGACGATCACGCTCTTGATGATGGGGGGCGGCTCGGGGCGCGAGGCCGAGGCCGCGTCCGCTTGCGGCTTCTTCGAGAACGCCACCGCCGCGCCCACGCCGCCCAGTACGAGCACGCCGCCGATCGCCAGCGCCGCCATCAAGCCCGCGTTCGACTTCTTCTTCGGCGGACCCATCTGGGTGACGGCCAGACCGGTGCGCGTGGTCGCGCGCAGCATGCCGTCGTCCGTCATCTGCAGGCGCGGCGCCACGTACGCGCGGTGATTCGGGTCGATGCCCTGCAGCATGTCGGGCGTGATGCGCGCGCCGTCGGGCACGATGGCAGCCAAGGCGTCGCGCAGCTCACCCGCGCTCTGGAAGCGCCGGCTGATGTCGCGCGAAATGGCCCGGTGGGTGATTTCGGCCAGCTCCGGCGGAACCCAGGGCGCCTTGTCCTGAATCAGCGGCAAATCAGCGGTGATGATGGCGACCATCAGCTCGCCGAGCGAGTTGGCGTCGGCATAGGGCAAGGCGCCACTCAGCAGCTCGTACAGCACGATGCCAAGCGACCACACGTCGCTGCGCACGTCGATGTTGGGCGCGCCTTTGGCCTGCTCGGGCGACATGTACAGCGGCGTGCCCAGCATGCTGCCGTCGCGCGTGAGCCCGGCCGAAGTCTCCGAGAACTTCTCCATCTTCACTTTGGCGATACCAAAGTCGAGGATCTTCACCACCAGCTCGCCGCTCTCGCGCCGGGTCAGGTAAATGTTGGCGGGCTTGATGTCGCGGTGGACGGTGTGCTGGTCGTGCGCCTTGGCTAGGCCCATCGCCGCCTGCAAGATCAGCTTGGCGGCGACCAGTGGCTGCAGCGCGCCCTTGTCGCGCAGCGTGTGCTCCAAGTCTTGGCCGTTCAGCAGCTCCATCACCATGTACGGGAAGCCCGTCTTGGGGTCGGAGCCGGAGTCGAAGATCTGAACGATGTGATCGCTCTCCAGCACGCTGCTGGCGCGCGCCTCGCGGAAGAAGCGTTTCACGGCCTCGCCGCTCGCCGCCATCTCGGCCGAGACCAGCACCTTCACGGCGCAGCGTTTGAGCGTCGAAGTGTTGCGGCCTTCGTAGACCGCGCCCATGCCGCCCTGGCCGAGCAGGCGAATCAGCTCGTATTTTTCGGCAATGACCGTGCCGATCAGCGGATCGGGCGGGGGCAGGTTGGGAGGAGGAGTGACGTTGTACTGATCGATCGTCGACATCTGCTTACTCGGACGGTTGGGAAGCTGAGGCAAAGCCGCGCGGCTTCGCCGAAGTGAACGCCGGCCGGCGCGAGCGCCGACGCCGACGGAGACCCGTCAGCGCCACGCCCAGCCCGGCCAGCACTAGATACCCCGAGCTCTTGGGCGTCGCGCCAGCGGCACGACAAGCGCACGAGGTGTCATCGGCCCCGCCGGTGCCCGTGGGCGCCGGCAGGCAGGTCTTGGTGGAAGGCTCGCACACGAAGTCAGGCGCGCAGTCGGTGGTGAACGCGCACGACACCGCGCACGTACCGCTCGCCGGCACGCACAAGAACGGCTTGCACGGCGTATTGGCGCCGTTCTGCCCCTGCGACGTCAAGCGATCATCCGAGCAGGTTGCTGCGGAAGCCGCCGGCAAACAACGCTGCGTCGTTTCATCGCAGGTGTAACCTTGGCTGCAGTCGGCGTCCTGCTCGCAGCGCTCGAGGCACGTGTCGTCGGTGCCGCAAGTGTAAGGAGAGCACTCGGTGTTCTTGTTGGGTTTGCACTCGCCCTGGCCGTTGCAGGCGGACGAGCTGGCCAGATCGTTGTTGCAGGTGGGGGTGCCGCAGCTGGTGCCGTTCGGCGAGTATTTGCAAGCGGCCGAGTTCACGCCGTCGCATTGACCGCCGCACTCTTCGCCGGCGTGGTCGCATTGCACGCGGTTGCCGTGCGGGTCGCCTTTGACCGCCGTACACACGCCCTCGTTGCCGGGCGAGTCGCAGGCTTCACACTGCCCGTTACAAGAAACGTCGCAGCACAGGCCGTCGACGCAGAAGCCCGAGTTGCAAATAGCGCTCGTCGCGCATTCTTTGCCGTTGGCCAGCTTCTTCTTGCAGGCCATCTCGCTGCAGAAGTAACCGTCGGCGCAGTCGTTGTCGTCCGCGCACGGATTGGTGCATTGCTGGGCACCGTCGACATCGCGACACACGTAAGGAGCGCAAGCGGTGGTGCCGTCGTTGTTGATGCAAGCGCCGAGGCCGTCGCAACGCTGACCTTGCACGGAATTGCCGACGCAGGTGGTGGCGCCGCAGGCAGTGCCGCCCGGTACGTTGCGGCAGTGACGGTCACCGTCGCATTGGCCGTTGTGACCGCACGGATTCACGGTGTCGACGCCGCAGTCGCCAGCCGGGTCGGTGTGGTCTTTGACGGGACCGCAGGTGCCGTCCGTGCCTTCACCCTTGATCGACTTCTTGCAGGCTTCGCAGGGGTTACCGCAATCGGAGTCGCAGCACACGCCGGGCGCGTCGCTGGTGTCGGGTCCTGCGCCGCCGGCGCCACCGGCGCCGATGTCGGGCACGGGCTCTTTGCCGATGTTAGCGCAGTGCTTGCTCTGACATTCGGCACTGCTTCTACATTCAGAGCCGTTCAGCTTCTGACCGACGCAGCTACCGGCCTGGCAGAAGGAGCTGTTGTCGCAGTCCGCGTCTACCGTACAGGCCACCCGACAAGCAGTGCCGGCAGCATTGCACTTGTACGGATAGCAGTTGGTTTGCGGAGATTTCTGGTTGCCGGCGCCATCACAGACGGTGGCCGTGAAGGTGGTTCCGACGCACGAGTCCGCCGCCGCCACCGTTCCCACCTTGGCGTAGACGCGGCACGCGCCTGCGCCGTCGCAGGTGCCCGGGGCTTTGCAGCTGGTCGGATAGGCAACGTCCTTGGCGCACTCGTTCTCGGGATCGGTGTCGTCGAGGGTGTCGCCGCACACGCCGTCCGCGGACAGACCCGTGCGGTTCTTCAAGCACGACCGGCACGTGCCGGTGCATGCCGAGTCGCAGCACACGCCATCCACGCAGTTGGCGTTGCCGGCGCACGCCGAATCGCGCGGGCAGGCTTGGCCCTGCGGCTTGTCCGGCACGCACTGCTTGGCCACCGTGTCGCAGTAGGAGCCGGACGCGCACGCCGTGTCGTCGGTGCAGCTGGTCTGGCACACGCCGCCCAGGCAAGCGTAGCCGGTGGCGCAAGCCTGCACACCTGCGTCAGTGCAGGTGCCGGTGCCGTTGCACGTATCCGGAATGTTGCGCGACGTGGCCGTGGCGCAGCTGGCCGCCTGACAAACCGTGCCCAGCGCGTACAACTGGCACGACCCAGCGCCGTTGCAGGCGCCGTTCTGCCCGCAGTTGCCGGCGCCGTTGTCGCTGCACTCGCTTTGCGGATCCGTACCGATCGTGATCGGCTTACAGGTACCCGTCGTTTTGCCGGTGAGAGCCAGCGTGCATGCTTCGCAGGTCCCGTCGCACGCGGCGTCGCAGCAGACGCCGTCGACGCAATGCCCGGCCGTGCACTCGTTGCTGTAGTTACAGGTGGCGCCGTTGGCCTTCTTGGGTTGGCACGTGCTGTATGGGGGTTGAAACTGCTGACAGAAGTAACTCGACGTACAGTAGGTGTCGTCGTTGCAGTAGCTTACGCAGGCGTTGGGGTAGCCGCTCACGCAGGCGTAACCGGCGGCACAGTCGGCGGAGGTTTGAGCCGCACAGGCGCCCTTGCCGTCGCAGAAGCGGGTCTTGTTCTCGGTATCGCCGTCGACGCAGGAGCTCGCGCCGCACGCGGTGGTGGTCGCACCCTTCAAGCAGCCGCCTGCGCCGTCGCAGTAGTTACCGACGATGCCGCAGGTCGTGCCGTCTGCGACGCAGGTCGTCGGGTGGTAGTAACCGATGTAAGACGTGGTGCTGCGCGGCCCGCAGGTGCCGGTGGCGGTGCCGCTCTGCTTCGTGTCTTTGAAGCAAGACTGGCACGGGTCGGTGCACGCGGAGTCACAGCAGTAGCCCTGCTCATATTGCCCGTCTTTGGCGCACGAAAGGCCCGCTCCGCACTCGCCGTCGTAGCTGCACTTGGCGCCCTTCACGCCCACATCGAAAATTCTGCAGGCGGTCTGAGCGCCCGAGCCGCTCTGGGGCGTGACCGGCACGATCATGACTTTGGTGCCGGCCGATGCGATGGCGTTGTCGCTGTTGACGTAGAAGTAGGTGTTGAGAACTTCGTCGTAGTTCGACAGGTTCGACCAAGCCTTGGTCGATATGTCGTAGGAATATAGACCCGACGCGGTGCTGATGATGCGGTTGGCACCGCTGTGCAGCGCCCAGGTGTTGTGCAGGTAATACTCGTAAACCTGTTGCGGAATGGTGCCGACGCTCGTCCAGGTGTTGGCGGAGCCGCTGTAGATTTCGGCGGTCGTGATGTACGAGCCGGCGACGGAGTTGTAGCCGCCGTACAGCATGACGCTGGAAGCATCGATGTTCGCCCAAGCCGCATATTGGCGGGCCGCGTTCATGTTCGGCACCGCGCCGGCGGCGCCCGGCATGATCCAGGTGTTGGTGCTGGGCGTATATTTTTCGCAGCTCTTCAGGGCCGTGTTGGGGAACCCGCCATCGGTGCCGCCGCAACGCATGACCGCGCCGGTGGTCGGCTGGGCCAAGACCTCGTAGCTGCTGCGGTAGACGGCGTTGCTGGTGCCGGTGGTCCAAGCCTTGGCGCTTACCTGATAGCGATAGGGCGTGCCTTGGTAGTCAATCAGCACGACCCATGCGCCGTCGGAGGTCACGACCGGCATCAACGAGCCCAAGGACAAGTAACCGGCGCCAGCCGAAAAATCCGTGGCCGTCTTGGTCCAAACGCCACCGCTGAGTAGCTCGGACGTGTAGAGCGAGCTGTCACCGACGGCCAAGACGTCATTGCCCACGGGCAGCAACGTGAACTGACTGCGCGGCGACTTCATGGCCGCGATCGTCGTCCAGGTGTCGGTGCCGTGATTGTATTGTTCGCAGCTCGCGAGCGGGTCGCCGTTGTTGTCGATACCGCCGCACGTGATCAAAAAGCCGTTCTGGTTCCATTTCGTCGCCGCGTTGCGGTAACGCGCGAAGGTGAGGCTCTTGGCCGTCGCCCAGGCCGGGTCGACAATCGCGGGGTAGACGACCTTCGAGTCATCCCAGCTCACCCTCAGCGTACATTCGGCGGCTCCCGGCGCCGTCACGGGCCGATCCCACGGCGCTAGATCGCTGGTGTCGGTGGCGCAATCGAGCACGCTCAGCTTCGCGTGGTGGTTGGTGCCGTCCGCATCGAACAGCTCCGGCGGGCGCACCTTGGCTTGCGGGTTGCCGTCCTTGCTCAGGAATTCGAGCGAGTTTTGCACCAAGCGCAAGCCGGCGATCTCGCTCACGTTCACCGCGTAGTCGACATAAGGATGAGCAGGCTTCTGGTTGAGGACGACGTAGTCCTCGACCATGTCGGCCGTGACGCGCAGCACCAGGTCGGCGCCGCCCGGGGCCGCGCCCGGATAGTTGACCAGGCCGTCGGCGGTCTCGAACGGCACGTCGGTTTTCGCGCCTTTGAGCGCGAACTCGACGCCGATCGAGCCCGTGTCGGGTTGAAAGCGCACGAAGCCACCGGCCTTCTTGGGCAGGTCCACGGTGGCGGGCCCGCTGACCTGAGCTTTCAGCTGCTCGCTGACCTGAGCCCGGATGCGCTCGCCCTGAACCATGAAGTGCTCGGCGTCGCCCTTCGAAACGACGGCGAGCGTTTGAGGCTCGAGCGGCGCCAAAGCGGCCGGTTGTGGCGCAGCAGCCAGCAGCGGCGTTGCCGCGGTGGTCGCCTTGGGCAACATGGCAAAGCGCTTGAACTGCGCGACGCGCGCCAGCCGATCGCGCGCGGGCTGCGACGGCTCTACCTCGTGCTCTTGCGTCGTCTGACCGGCTTCGACGCTGTCAGGTTTCGGCGATTTCGAGCTCGGATCCCCCGCATCGGAGGAACACGCATCCAAGGCCAACGCGACTAGCGCAGCGAGCGGTAGCGTAGCGACCAGACCACGTCGGACAAGCCATTGCTTCATGTGTCAGCCCTCAGCCCAAGGCGTAAGCGTCCGAGTGTACGCCGGACGCCGTTCGCCTATCAACGTCCGCGCGAGAGCTGATATTTAGTTACCAGCGGGACCGCCAAAACTACATTGGCACCTTTCGCTTTCCAGCCCGAAGTGGCCTCCTCCTTAATGAAGGAGCCTTTATGTCTGGCTCGGGTACGAAACGGCCGCGAGTTCAGTCGCGGTGCAACCTGAGCTGTCTCGAGGCCTCGAGCTCAGGCGCGGCCGATGGCGCGCGGCTTGGCCAGCTCGGCGATGGCGCGGGTCAGCTCGGCGGGATCGATGGGCTTGGCGAGGTGCATTTGAAAGCCCTCGGCCAAGGCGCGGCGGCGGTCTTCGACGCGGGCGAAGGCGGTAAGAGCGATGGCGGGAATGTGCTGGGCCGCAGCGTCGGCCAGGGCGCGCACGTTTCGAATCAACGAGTAGCCGTCCATCTTGGCCATGCCCACGTCGGAAACCAGGACGTCGGGCCGCTCGGCCTCCAGGACCTTGAGCGCGTCTTGGCCGTTGTCGGTGTCGGTCACCCGCGCTCCGCACCTGTGCAGGATGGACACGAATAGATCGCGAGAATCGGCGTCGTCCTCGACCAAGAGCACGTGAACGAGGCTCAAATCGTTGAGCTCGACGGGCGGCCCTGCGCCTTGACTCGCGCGGGGCCCCGGCGCGGCCAGCAACGAGACTTGAGGTTTTGCCGCCGCTTGCGGCAGGCGCACCGTGAACGTCGAGCCGCAGCCTGGGCCGTCACTGGCCACGACGATGGTCCCGCCGTGAAGCTCGACCAAGTGTCGAGAAATGGCGAGCCCCAGCCCCAATCCACCGCGCAGGCGGCTGATTCCGCCGTCGGCTTGGCGGAAGCGGTCGAAGACGTAGGGCAAGAACTCGGCCTCGATGCCTTCGCCGCTGTCTGTAACGACGATTTCCACTTCCGACGCGACCCGGCGCAGCCCGACGAAGATGCGGCCGTTTGCGGGCGTGAACTTGGTGGCGTTCGAGAGCAGATTCCAAATCACCTGTTGAATACGGCTCTCGTCGCCGAGGGCGGCGATGTCCTCGGAGTCGATGTGCGTCTCGAGCCGGATCTTCTTCGCATCCAGCGCGGGGCGAACGCTGTCCAACACGGCCGCGATCACGGTGGCCAGCGGCACTGGTTTGACGTCGAGCCGCAGCTTGCCCGACGTGATGCGCGAGACGTCCAGCAGATCTTCGACCAGCCGCGCCTGCGCGTCGGCGTTGCGGCGAATCACGTCCAGGCCGTGGCGTTGTCGCTCGGGGGGCAAGGTGCCGGTCGACATCAAGCGCGACCAGCCGACGATGGAGCTGAGCGGCGTGCGCAACTCGTGAGAAATCGTCGCCAAAAACTCGTCCTTGGTGCGGTTGCTGGACTCGGCTTCGGCCCGCGCGCGCTCGGCGGAGGAGCGGGCGGCGCGCTCGGCCTCCAACAGCTCCTGCCGGTCACTCTCCGCGCGTTTGTGAGCGGTGATGTCCGTCATCGACATCACGCAACCCAGGATTTCCTGGTGGTCGCCGAGCAGGGGCGCGGCCGTGCACAACACGAAGATCGGCTGACCGGTGCCGACGTCGAGCGGCAGCTCCACGCTCATCGCGATTTCGCCGCGCAGGGCTCGCAGCGCCGGGTGCGTCGTCGCTTGCGCGGCCTTGACCAGTGGAAACGCCGCGAGCACGTGTTGGCGCAAGGCCTGGCCCGTCGAAACTTCCTGCGCGGTGCGGTTGGCGCGGATGACGATACCGGCCGGATCGGTAACCACGATGGCCTCCGCCGCTTGATCCAAGATGGAGTTTGCCAAGCGCTCAGACGCCACGATTTCCTCGTTGCGCTTTTGGACCGTCAGGTTGGTGACGATGACCGAAAGTCCGCGGTCGCCATCTTCATTGGGGCTGATCGACACCACCGTCGAGACCGATCTGCCATCGCCGCTGCGCAGAGTGATGGGTTCGCCGGCGGCTTCTTGAGGCGTCACGGCGAGTAGTGCACGGAAGCTGGGCAACGAGCCCTCGTCCACGAAGTCCGCCAGCGAGCGCCCAATCACGGTTTCCAGCGGGCTCGCCATCATGTTGGCGAAGGCGGCGTTGCTGTAGACGATCAGTCCGTCGGGGCTCAAAAGCAGGGCGCCTTCACTCATCGTCTCCACCAGCCGGCGGTAGCGGTGGTCGGCCCCCTCCAGCGTGAAGACGCGTGGCCCCGTGGGCGCGTCCACCAGCAGCGCCTCGACATGACCCAGCCGAATCGCGTCCAGCGTTTCTTCGGCTTCCTCCAGCCGAGCCCGAAGCTCTGCAATCTCTTCGCTAGGCTTTATTTTTCGATCGCTTTTTGTCATGACGCTCGGGTTTGAGATCGAGGCCCAGCAAGACGCGTTGCTTGTTCGAGAGGTCGCCGAGAATCCGGCGCATGGGCAGCGGCAAGTGCTTTACGAGTGTGGGCACGGCGACGATCTGCTCGTCGCGCGCCAACACCGGCTGCTGATAGACGTCCACGACCTGGAGCTTGTAGCGTCCCTTCAGGTGCTCCTCGCAGATCGCCTTCAGTGCCTGTACGGCGCTGGTGGATTTGGGGGTGCTTCCGGCCACGTACAGCCGCAACACGTAGCGTTCGGATGGCGAGCCTTCGGCGGCATCTTCGAACGCCTTGGTCGAGTTGACGGGCTTGGGCATCGCTTTAACTTGCTCGTGCTTTCAAATTGAGACCGACCAGTACGCGCTCGGTGTTCGACAGATCGCCGATGATCTTCTTCATCGGTCGCGGCAGCTTCCTGACCAAGGTCGGGATGGCGATGATCTGATCGCCCGCGGCCAGCGTGGGGTTCTTCAGCAAGTCGATGACCTCAATCGAGTAGCGGCCTTCCAGGTGTTCGTCGCAGATACGCCGCAGGTGGCTGAACGCCTCCACGCAGCGGGGGGTCTGGCCCGCCACGTACAGCCGCAGCTCCCAGCGTTCTTCGCCGCCCTTCGGCCAGGAGTCAGTGGCGGCTCGCGCCGGTTTGCGCGCTTTGGCAGGCTTCTTCTTGATCGTTTTGATCGCCATGCTCAGCGCCTTCCTCCGTTTCGCGGCCCTTGGGCGGCACCGAGACCCGACGTGCGCCGCTCGCCGGCGGCGGCGTTTGCGGCTCGCTCACGCTCCAAACGTCGAGTCGCTTCGTCAATCTCGAAGCGCGCCGCCTCCGCCTCGCTTTCGAATTGCGCTTCTAGCGCCGCGATCTGCGCGCGCAGGGCGGCCTGCTTGCGGCTCAGCAGGTCTTGGGTCCGCTTGGCCTCGGCTTGGCGCACCTGAGCTTCGGCGGCGAGCCGGTTGTCTTGAGTGATGCGCGCCGAGCCCGTGAGCACGCCATCCGGTCCGGCGTACACCTGGAGCAACCGCACGCCGTCGGTGTCGAGCACGAACTCGCGCACCTGATTGGAGTGGGCCATCCCACGTGACTTGATGACGTACAGAGCGCGCGTGCGCTCACCGTTCAGCTCGACGTCGCGCACCTCGAGCCAAGTGTCGATGAGCGACGAGATTCCGGCCTCGGTCTCTTCCATTTTTCCGGCCGCGGTCAGGTAGGTCATGACGCCGGTGATCTGCTGCTGCTTCAGCGAATCGAACAGGCGAACCATCATCGCCTTGACGTCGCGCGCGTTGCCCGCGTTCATCAAGCTGGAGATCGGATCCAGGACCACCAAGCGCGGCCCGAAGGCGGCAATTTCTTTGTGCATCGTCAACAGATGCATCTCGAGCCCGTAGAACGACGGTCGCGTGGCGCGGATGAGCAGCAGCCCCTTGTTTACCCATTTATCGAGATCGATGCCGACCGAGCGCATGTTGCGCACGATCTGCGAGGGCGACTCTTCGAGCGCGAAGATGATGGCCTTTTCGCCGCGGGAACAGGCGGCGTTCACCAAGCTGGCCGAGATGGAGCTCTTGCCCGTTCCGGCGCCCCCCGAAACGAGGATCGTGCTGGTGCGGAAATAGCCCTTGCCTCCCAGCATCACGTCCAAATCGGAAATCCCGGTCGAAGCTCGCTCGCTCGACACCTGGTAGTCGAGCAGCACGCTCGTCATGGGCAATACCGAGAACCCGTGCTCGTCGATCAGGAACGGATACTCGTTCGCCCCGTGACTGGAGCCGCGGTACTTTACGACCCGGAGCCGGCGCGTGGCCATCAGGTCGTCGAGGCGTTGCTCCAGCAAGATCACGCAATCGGAAACGTATTCCTCCAAGCCGTGCTTGGTCAGAGCTCCTTCACCGCGCTCGGCGGTGATCACGGCGGTGAGGTTGCGCTCTTTCAGCCAACGGAACAGCCGCTGCAGCTCCGCTCGCACCGCCGAAGCGTCGTTCAAGCTAGCCAGCAAGACCTCGAGCGTGTCGATCACGATGCGCTTGGCCTTGACCGAGCGCACCGCCAGATCGAGCCGTACGAACAAGCCGTCCAGCGTGTAGCCGCCGGCCTCCTCGATGTCCCCAGGGTCGAGATGCACGAAGTCGACGACCAGCTTCTTGTCCGCCGCGAGCTGCTTCAAATCGTAGCCGAGCGACGCGACGTTCTTGGTCAAATCGTCGGCCGTTTCTTCGAACGCGACGAACACCGCGGGCTCGTCGAACTGCTGGATGCCCCGGACCAGGAACTCCACGCCGAACAGGGTCTTGCCGCAGCCGGGGCCGCCGCACACGAGCGTCGGTCGGCCGCGCGGCAATCCGCCTTGGGTGATCGCGTCGAAACCGGAAATACCCGTCGGCGTCTTCGCCAACGTCGGCAAACTCGGTTTGGATTTTTTGATGACTTTCTTCTTCGCCATTCCCGAACGAAGAAGATTAGCGTCGCTGGCTAATGGGATCGTGTGGCAAAGCGCCGTTGGCATTTCGCCACGGCGTGGCGAGTCGCATCGCGGGCACGCTCGTGAGGCCGCACCGCGAGGCGGCGCATGCTACGCGGCGCGCGGTTCAGACCGACGCCAACGCCGATTCGAGCTCGCCCAGAGCGTGCGTATCGTGTTTTCGAGTCGCGGCAGCGATGCCCGCTTCCAGCCAGCTGCGCGCCTCTGCCGAGCGGCCCGCGTCGATCAAGGCCTGACCCGCCATCAGGTACATGGGCACGTAGTCGGGGTCCTTGTCCTTCAGCTTGTTGAAGGTGGCGATGGCGTCGTCGACGCGGCCTTCTTTGCGGTACTCCATGCCCAGCCCGTAAAAGGCGAACGAATCGGCCGTGGGGGACGCGCAGTGTTGCTCCAGAAACGCCAAACGCTTGTTCATGCAGGCTCCAAAAATTCGAGCAGAATCCGCTTTTCCCCCACGCCGGGGAAGACGGCAACCACGCTCGGTTTCATGCCGCCTTCCACGCTTTTGACCACGCCTTCGCCGAAGCGCACGTGCTTCACGTGGCTGCCCGGCCGCACGGCTTGACCCTCGTGGCCGCCATCTTGGCTGTACTCGTCGCGCTCGATGACGCGCGCTCCCGGCGCCAGGGGTGGGCCGCTGCGAGCGGTGCTGCTCCCCGTGTAGCGCTGGCCTTCGAAGCTGTCGCCGCTGCGGTTGCGATAGCCGCCCGGCGAGTAACCACCCACGTAGCCGGCGCCGTAGCGACTGCCGGCGTGACCACCGGTCGAGCGCGCCGCTCGCGCCGAGCCTTCGAGCTTGATCGCGTCTTGCGGCAAGTCGTCCAAGAACTGACTGCGGTCGAGGTAACGGGTCTGGCCGAACAAGGTGCGGCTGCCGGCGTAGGTGATGGTCAGGCGGCGGCGTGCGCGCGTGATGGCCACGTAGGCCAGCCGTCGCTCTTCCTCGAGCTCTTCGTCTTCGCCGCTGGCGATGCCGCGGTACGGAAACATCTCTTGCTCCATACCGGTCAGGAACACCGCGTCGAACTCCAAGCCCTTGGCGGAGTGCACGGTCATCAGCGAAACCATCGGCCCGCTCTTTTGCGTGTCGATGGCGGCCACCAGGGCCACGCTCTCCAGGTACCCGGACAGGCTGGGCGTCTCGCCGCGCTCTCCGGCTTGCTCTTCGTAGTCTTGAATCGAGCCCACGAGCTCTTCCAAGTTGCCCAGGCGCGCGTCGCTTTCGGCGCTGTCTTCCTTGCGCAACAGCTCGCGGTAGCCGGTCACCTCGAGGATGTGACCGCACAGCTCGCTTGGCGATAGCCGCGTGGCTTCCAGCTGGATGCCCTCGATTAAGGCCTTGAAAGCCCCCAGCTTCTTGGCGGCGCCGGTGCCCAGCTCGCGCTGGGCCTGCGGAATCGCGTCGAACGCGCACACCGAAGACTCGCTGGCGACGTTCAGTAGGTGCTCGACGGTTTTGTCACCGATGCCGCGCGCGGGCGTGTTGATGACGCGCGCCAAGTCGGCGTCGCTCTGCGGATTGACGGACAAGCGCAAGTAACCGAGCAAGTCTTTCACCTCGGCGCGCTCGAAGAACTTCATGCCGCCGATGATTTGGTACGGCACGTTGCCGCGCCGCAGCGCCTCTTCCAACGTGCGCGACTGCGCATGCACCCGATAGAAAACCGCGATGGAGCTGGCGGTGGTGCCGCGCCCCATCTCGGCTTGGATGCCGCGCAGCACGTGGTCCGCTTCTTCGCGCTCGTCCATCACGGCCCGCACCCGCACCGGATCGCCGGCGGGCGCGTCGGTCCACAGCTCCTTGGGCTCGCGCTCGGTGGACGGCTCGATCACCCCCAAGGCCGCTTTGACGATGTTGGCCGTCGAACGGTAGTTCTGCTCGAGCTTGATGACCTGGGCGCCCCCGAAATCGTGCTTGAAGCTGCGAATGAGCCGCACGTCTGCCCCGCGCCAGCGATAAATCGACTGGTCGTCGTCGCCCACCACGCACAAGTTCCGCGTGTGCTCGGAAAGCGCGCGCACCAAGCGGTACTGGATCAAGTTGGTGTCTTGAAACTCGTCGACCAGCACGTGCGAAAATCGTCCGCGCAGATCGGCGCCGGCGGGGCTGTCCGGATCTTCCACCAGCCGGGTCATCTTCAAGATCAGGTCGTCGAAGTCGACGGCGTTGGCCAGGCCCAGAGCTTGCTCGTAGCGGGTGAACACCTCCAGCACCACGTCCGTTTGCCGCCCCAGCATCTTGGACTCGTGGGGACCGCGGCCTTCGCTCTTCTCTCCGCTGATTGCCGCCAGCAGGGGCTTGGGCGGAAACTGCCGCTCGTCGTAGCCCAGCTCACGGAGGGCGCGCGTGACCACCGCCTTTTGGTCGGAGGTGTCGTAGATGACGAAGTCGCGCTTCAGCCCCACCGCGTCGTGGTAGCGTCGCAGCAAGCGCGCACACACCGAATGAAACGTGCCGATCCAAAGATCGCGCGTCACCTCGGGCGAGGTGAGGCGAGTCAGCCGCTCACGCATCTCGGCCGCGGCCTTGTTCGTGAAGGTCACCGCCAAAATGCGGTACGGCGCCACGCGGTTCGCCAGCAGGTTGGCGATGCGATAAGTGATGACGCGCGTCTTGCCGCTGCCCGCGCCGGCGAATACCAAGAGCGGCCCGTCCACGTGGGCGACGGCTTGCTTCTGCGGGTCGTTCAGCTCGGGCATCCGGCAGTCTCGGTGACACCGCGTTGGCCCTGGCGCAAGCCTGGCGTCACCTCGCCGCGTCGCCCCGGCTTCGAGCGAGGCGCAGCGTGAGCGCCAGCGCCGTAAACGCCGAGCTGCGCGCTGGCACTTGGCGGCTGACCGCGGTGGCCAGCGGCGTGGTGCTTGGGTTGTCTTCGGCGGCGGTGCTGCCCTTGCTTTTCCCTTGGCAGGGCCAGGCGGTGCTGTCGCTCTTGGCCATGCTGCTGTCGCTCTTGCCAGGCGGAGGGCTGCTGCTGGTGGCGCGCCAGCGCGGTTGGACGACGATCGACGCTTCGCGGCTGGCCACCGCCGTCGTCGCCGTCGCGTTGGTGTCGGCCGTCGCGGTCGTGCCGCTGTTCAATTTGTATCGCGGGCAAGTGCGCGTGCTCAACCACGGTGAAGAGCCGTTCACGCTCTGGGTAGACGGCAAACGCCTGGCGCGCGTCGAGCCTAGCAGCGGAGAGAGCGCGTTGGCCGGTGCCTGGCTCACCTTGCCGGCTGGCGAGCGCGAGCTGCGCGTGGTCGGAGAGAGCAGCCACCGGGAGCTGTTTTCCGCGCGCGAGCTCGTACAAGGGGGCAGCCCGCATTTGTTCGCGCCCCAGAGCGCCGGCTACTGCTTCACCATCGAAAGTCGCGGCTACGGTGACGCTCGGGGCGAGGCCGAAGATGGCGTGCCGCTCGACTGCTCGAACCCCTTTTGGGTGCTGCCGGACGGCATCAGCTGGTTCACGCCCAATCCGGAGCCCGGGCCGCTTCAGACCTCCGGCGGCACGCTTTCCTGTCTACGCCAGAGGCGCTGCGCCAATTAGCGGCTCTGCGTGAGCCGCCGGGAAGCGAACGGTGGCTGCCAACGACCCGGGCTTGCGTTAGGTTGAGCAGGTGGCCAGCGCCAAAGCCGTAAAGCTCAGCGACCGCGAGGTGACGCGCATCGCGCGCGCCCTGGCAGAGCCGCGCCGGCTGCAGATCCTCAAGCAGATCGGCGGTTGCGAAGCGGGCGCGCTGGCTTGTCGCATCAT
>JBEQSW010000057.1:0-9817 GCA_040348565.1 Myxococcales bacterium
ATGTCTTGAATCATTTGTTCATGGAGCTCATCGCCAACGTGGTTGCTTGCAATCTGGTCGGCGTGCTCACGTTTCAATTCGGTCGGGGTGGAGAGCACTTTCACTTCGATTGGCTCAAAATTCCCGGCATGCGCGCCGATTTTCACGACGATATCGCGCACAAGGACAACGGCTCCGACGCGACCGCCGCCAGCGTGATGGTCGAGGTGAACAAGTACTATGCCGGGCTGGTCACGGACCTAGGCCGGCGCTTGGCGTCCTTCCCGCAAGCGGAGGGCACGACGGCGCTGGACAACTCACTCGTGGTTTGGGGCAATGAGCTCGCGACGGGGCCGCACGGCACCGATGGCATTCCGCTCGCGTTCATCGGTGGCGCCGCCGGGCGGCTGAAGCGCACCGGCTACATGATCGACGTCGGCTCGCAGGTCCACCAGCGCCTCGGCTGTACGATTCAGAACGTGATGGGTCTACCGAGCGATGGCTTTGGCTGGGTATCCGACTGCGGGCCGTTCGCGGGACTGGAGCTCGCGTGAGGGCCTTCTTTCATCTTTCGTTGAACCTCGTTCTCTCGGCATCCATTTTGGCTGGCTGCTCGGGCACGGAGCCCGCGCCCCCACGCGGCGTGGCGGGCGGCTCGGCCAGCAGCGGTTCCGCCAGTGTTGCTGGTGCCGCCAGCGGCGGAGCCGGTGGAACCTCGACCGATGCCGGGGACGCCTCCGCTGGTTCGGCGAGCGAGCTCGCCGGCATGGGCACCACGGAGACCGCCGGTGCGCCATCCGCTGGCGCAGGCGGCCGCGGCGGAGGCGCCGCGAACGGTGGCAGCGCCGGGAGTGTCACGACGTCGGATGGTGGCGTTGCTGGTGGGGGCGGCGCCGCCGGTGGAGCTAGCGGACGCGATCGCAAGGCAACCATGGTGGTCCGAGGGCAAGGGACAGCGACGGCTGGCGACGAGATCATGATCGCCCGCATCAAAGCCCACGGCTTCGCGGAGGTGGTCGTGGTGAGCGATGCCGCCGTTACCGCGCAATCCGTCGTGGGCTCCGATCTGGTCGTGATCTCGAGCAGCGCCGAGTCGGGCCCGCTGCAGGCCAAGTTGAAGGATATTCCGATACCCGTGTTGTGCGTCGAAGACGCGGAATTCACCAAGATGGGCATGGCCAGCGCGGGTGATCATACCGCCGGCATTACACAGGTGGTGATTGTGGGCGGGCCGCTCGTGGGCACGGCTTCGGGCACGCTCACCATCTCGAGCAAGCCCGGCGACCTGGGCTGGGCCACACCCGCCGCCAGCGCCATCAGGGGCGCCTCGCTCCCCGGCGATGGAGACAAGTTGGTGGTTTTTGGTTACGAGAAGGGCGCGCAGATGACGTCGTTGGCCGCGCCCGCCCGACGGGCAGGATTTGCGATTCGCGAGCAGCTTGCCGCGAACTTGAATGCCGACGGCATCGAGCTGTTCGATTCGATCCTACAGTGGGTCAGCCAATGAGAGTCTCACGCGGACCGCGGTCTTTCGTGAGCATTGTGCTCGCACTCCTGTTGAGCGCCGGCTGTGGCTCTGAGCCCGATCCCCCATCGATGGCCGTCGGCGGCAGTCTCAGCGGTGGATCCGGTCCATCGGGCGGCGGCGATCCAATGCCGGAGGCGACGGCGGGGTTCGCGGGCACCGCGGCAACGGGCGGCGCGGCGTCGGGCGGCGCGTCGGCGGGCGGCGGCGGCACGCCGGGTGGCGGCGCGCTGGGCGTGCCGGGTGGCGCCGGGCAAGGCGGCCAGCCGGCGAGCGGAGGCGCGACCAGCCTGGGCGGTGGCGGCTCCGCCAATCCCGTCGGTCCTTCGACGCACGACGAGCTCATCCTCTACGACGATGACGGCAAGCTCTGGTACGTGAACAACAAGGATCCGTCGCGCAGCTGGAGTGTCAGCTCTGGCACGGGTCGCGATCTACAGCTCGTTGGCGGCGGCCGCGTGATGCTGGGCAAGAGCAACGGCTGGGACGAGTACCAGCTGAGCGATGGCAAGGCGTTGGGCGGCCAGCATGGATTCAGCGGAACCCAGTCGGCGCATCGGCTCGCGGACGGAACGACCATGCTCGCCTCGGTGTCTGGCGGCGCGATCGTCCTCAAAATGGTCGATTCAGACGGAAAGGTAACGCGCAGCGTGACCTACCCTGGTTACGCCTACGTGCGCCTGGTGCGACCCACCGCCCAAGGCACGTTTCTCGTCACGGCCGACACGCAGGTCTTCGAAGGCGACGCTCAAGGCAAGGTGCTGACCACCTGGATGATTCCGGGCAAGGGCCAGCACGTCTGGAAAGCGCTGCGTCTCGAGTCTGGCAACACCGTTGTCGCCACCGGCTACAACGCCACGCTCCTGGTCTACGGCCCCGATCAAGCCCTGCTCAAGACTATCGGCGGAAAAGGCGGCGAGCTCACGGCCCTGGATCCGCACTTCTTCGCGGACTTCCACGTGCGACCCAACGGCAACTACTTCGTCGTCAACTCCCAAGCCGACTCGAGCAACGACAAGAGCGTTCAGCTCTTGGAGTTCGATTCGGAGGGCAAGCTCGTGTGGCAGCAGAAGCAACCGGCGACGGTTCGCTCTCTCGAAGAAGCCATCATTCTCGACGGGCTGGACATCACCAAGCTGCAGGTCGAGACGAAAGGTGTATTGACGGCCGCGCCCTGAGGCAGATAGCACCAGACTTGGTTTTGGCACCGCGCCGCCACGCGAGCGTGCAAGAGTCGTTGCCAAAGCGTTGCCGGTCAGGCGCTCCGCAATCGCTAGGCTTCCGAGTATGCAAACCCGAACCTCGAAAGCGCTCGCGCTGCTCGGCGGTGTTGCGACGCTGGCGCTGGGCAGCACCTTCATGCTGCGACTCTCTCCCCCCGCGAAGAACCGGCAGCAGCTGCAGAGCCCCTGCGCGCCGCGCATGCGCGAGCTGGAGCAAGCCGAGTGCTTGCCATTGCCGATCTCGCCCATGGCCGAGCGCTTGGCCGAGCTGTCGGTGCACGCTCCCTGAGCGCAAGCGACCGGCGCCGAAAACGAGACAAATTGCCGGGCTCGAGCGCAGGTACGATCCGAGCGCGAAGGTCTATGGCAAGCTTACGGGATCTTGCCATTCCCGAGGGCGCTGTCCGGCATCTTAGGCGTGCTGTTGTTGTCCGCGAGCGGGGGCTGCTCGTCGAAACCCAAGCGTGGAGCGGCGCTCGCACCGCTCAGCGCGCCCAGTTGGCGGAGCGAGCTTCCGGTCAAGGGCTTTGGTCCCGCAAGCGTCGCGCTGCCGCTGGGGGCCACGTCACCGCGGCCGATCGTGGTCGTGCTGCACGGCGCGCGCGACCGTGCAGAGTGGCAGTGCGGTAGCTTTCGCGGCGTGCTCGGCGGTAAAGTATTCATCTTGTGTCCGCAAGGCATGCTGCAGTCGGCACAGGGCGGCCTGTACGGGCTCGGTAGCTTCGACGACAGCGCCGCCGAGCTGCGCGCCGCGTTGGCGGCGCTCAAGGCACGCTACGGGGCGCACGTCGCGCCCAGCCCCATCTTGCTGATCGGTTACGCCGAGGGCGCCAATGTTGCGGCCGACGTAGCTCGGCAAGAACCGGCGTTCTTTGCGCGCGTGGCGTTCGTGAACGGCAACCCGGAGTTGCTCACGCCGAGCGCGATCAAGATCTTTGCCGAGCGCGGCGGCTTGCGGGCGCTGTTCTTCTGCACCGATAGCGACTGCGACGCCGACGCCACCGAACGCACGCTGCTGCTGACGCGCGCCGGCATGGCCGCCAAAGCCGTGAAGGTCGACGTAGGACCCTACTTGGACGAGCGCTTCACCGACGCTCTGAAGAAGGAGTTGCCGTGGCTGATCGAGGGCGATCCACGCTGGGGCCTCGCTCCGCGTTAGCGCTGCTGGCGCTCGCACTTGCATGCCGTGCTCCTCGCGCGACGCCCGCTCCGGCCGAGTCGGCTCGCTCCGCGTCGTCACGGCCGGCTCCATTGCCGGCTGGGGCTGCGGCGCGGTCGAGCTCGGCGGCGTCGACGTCTGCGTCCGCGTCCGCGGCGCCGGACGAGGCCGCAGCGAGCGCGCTCGCGCCACTGCAAGCCAGCGCCGCTCAGGTCGCGCTGCCGGTGCCGGACTTTCGCGACGCGGTGGTCGCGTTGCCTCTCGGTGCCCGCACGCCGCGCCTCGTCGTGCTCGCTTTGCACGGCAACTTCGATCGCCCCGAGTGGCAATGCGAAGTCTGGCGACGCATCACGCGCGGAGAAGTGTTCGTGCTGTGTCCGCGTGGCGTTCCGCGCAGCGACGTGCCGGCACAGCTCGATCGTTGGGAGTGGAGCAGCGTCGCCAAAACCAAGTCCGAGCTCGTAGCCGCGCTCACGGCGCTTAGCGCGCGCTACCCCGAGCACGTGAAACCGGGGCGAGTGGTGTTCACTGGTTTTTCGTTGGGCGCTATCTTGGGGGCGCGCCTGCTGCAGGATCCCGAGCTGCCGATCGCGGCGGCGGTGCTGATCGAGGGCGGGTACCAAGGCTGGACGGTCGCCAAGGCCAAGGCCTTGAAGCCTCGCCTGCGACGACTGTTATTCGCCTGCGGGCAGAGCGAGTGCCGCAACGCCTACCGCTACCAGCTCGCCCAGCTTTTCGAGCGCTCGGGGGTCCCCTCCTCCTTAGTAGAGGACACCAAGGCCGGTCACACCTACGACGACCCGGTGGCGGCGCTCGTGCAGGCGGCCTGGCCGGAATTGATAGCCTCTGTGGAAACTGAATGAAAGCGGTAACTTAGAAGCGAAGCGTCGCAACCCGTCGGAGAAAGTCGCCAGGCTCGCGAATGGATGCTAGGAGGCGCGCCCCGGCGGGTCACAAAGCCTGCCCGGAATTTGAGCCGGAACCTGGCCACAGGTTCTCCCTTGACTCCCAAGGGCCCCCGGCTACCCTCCCGGTCCCCCAAAGCACCTGGCCCCTATTTATGCCGACTATTCAGCAGCTCATTCGACAAGGACGTGAAGCGCTCATCACGCGCACCGCGTCTCCCGCGCTCCGTTCATGTCCTCAGAAGCGCGGCGTGTGCCTGCGCGTGTACACCGTGACGCCGAAGAAGCCGAACTCGGCGCTTCGCAAGGTGTGCCGCGTGCGCCTCACCAACAGCATGGAAGTCATCAGCTACATCCCGGGTGAGGGACACAACCTGCAGGAGCACAGCGTCGTCCTGATCCGCGGCGGCCGCGTGAAGGACTTGCCGGGTGTTCGTTACCACGTGGTGCGCGGCACGCTCGACGCCTCCGGCGCCTCGGGCCCCAGCAGCACCAACAAAGCCAACCGCAATCGCTCGCGCTCCAAGTACGGCGTGAAGCGTCCGAAGCAATAAGAGGAAGACGCAGATGCCCCGCCGCAGAGACGTACCGAAGCGCAAGATCATTCCGGACCCCAAGTACAAGGACAAGCTCGTGGCGAAGTTCACGAACTCCTTGATGCTGGGCGGCAAGAAGCCGACGGCCGAAGGCATCATCTACGGCGCCTTCGACATCATCTCGACCCGCTTCAAAGAGGATCCGCTCGAGATCTTCCGCAAGGCGCTCGACAACATCAAGCCGAAGCTGGAAGTGAAGAGCCGCCGCGTCGGTGGTGCCACCTACCAGGTGCCGGTCGAAGTTCGCCCCGAGCGTCGCGTGGCTTTGGCCATGCGCTGGCTGGTCACGTACTCGCGTGACCGCGGCGAGAAGACGATGCGCGAGCGCTTGGCGGCCGAGCTGGTCGACGCGGCGCAGCTTCGCGGCAACGCCGTGAAGAAGAAGGACGACACGCACAAGATGGCCGACGCCAACAAGGCGTTCGCTCATTACCGCTGGTGAGCGGTAGCCCCAAGGACGCTAGCCTCGAAGGAGCTCGGTTCACGGAAGCATGCTGAAGACCACATAGGATCGGGTTGCGCGTAGACACGGCGCCAGCCGCTCGTCCCGCTCTCTCTCGTAGAGGCGGCACTCGACGCACCCCGAACCCCTTCCGGCACGTACGGTTTCCCAAAATGGGGAAACCAGGGCTGGAGGGGGTTTCTTACGTCCTACGGTCCAAACGCAAAAAGCTCCAGCTTCGAACCTGAGAAACCGACATGGCCGCCCGCGAAATCAGCCTCGAGCGCACCCGCAACATCGGGATCATGGCGCACATCGACGCGGGCAAGACCACGGTCACCGAGCGCATCCTCTATTACACCGGCGTCACCCACAAAATCGGTGAGGTGCACGATGGCGCCGCGACGATGGACTACATGCCGCAGGAGCAAGAGCGCGGCATCACCATCACCAGCGCCGCCACCAACTGCTTCTGGGCGCCGCTGGTCGGCCCCAACGAAGGCAAGCGTCACCGCATCAACATCATCGACACGCCCGGCCACGTCGACTTCACGATCGAAGTCGAGCGCAGCCTGCGCGTGTTGGACGGCGCGGTCGCGGTGTTCGACGGTGGCAACGGCGTCGAGCCGCAGAGCGAGACGGTCTGGCGCCAAGCCGACAAGTACAACGTTCCGCGCATCGCCTTCGTCAACAAGCTCGACAAGGTCGGCGCCGACTTCCAGATGAACCTGGACTCGATGCGCGAGCGCTTGGGCGTGAACCCGGTGCCGGTGCAGTGGCCCGTCGGTGAGGAAGACCAGCACAAAGGCATGGTCGACCTGATCAAGATGCAGGCCGCCATCTTCCAGGACGACTCACTGGGCGCCAAATACACCTGGGAAGAAATCCCGGCCGAGCTCCGCGCCAAGTGCGTCGAGATGCGCGAAAAGCTGATCGAAGCCTGCGCTGACCTCGACGAGGTCATCATGGAGAAGTTCCTCGACGGCAAGGCCGACGAGGTCACTCCCGATCAGATCTACGCCGCCATTCGCAAGGCGACCTGCAGCTTCAAGTTCGTGCCGGTGCTGTGCGGCTCCGCCTTCAAGAACAAGGGCGTGCAGCTGTTGCTCGACGCCGTCGTCAACTTCCTGCCGTCGCCGTTGGACATTCCGCCGGTGAAGGGCGTTTCGCCCAAAGACGACACCAAGATCGAAGAGCGCAAGCCCGACGACAAGGCTCCCTTCGCCGCATTGGCGTTCAAGATCTTGAACGACCCGTTCGTCGGCAACCTGACCTTCTTCCGCGTGTATTCCGGCACGCTGAGCAGCGGCACCAGCGTGATGAACACGGCGCGCGGCAAGCGCGAGCGCATCGGTCGCATCTTGCGCATGCACGCCAACAAGCGTGAGGAGCTCAAGGAGTGCGAGGCCGGCAACATCTACGCCGCCGTCGGTCTGCGCGACACCCGCACTGGCGACACGCTCAGCGACGAGAAGCACCCCATCCTGCTCGAGAAGATGATCTTCCCGGAGCCGGTGATCTCGATCGCCATCGAGCCGCGCACCCAGGCCGATCTCGACAAGCTCGGGATGAGCCTGCAGAAGCTGGCCCAAGAAGATCCCTCGTTCCGCACCTTCACCAACGAAGAGACGGGCCAGACCATCATCGCCGGCATGGGCGAGCTCCACCTGGAGATTCTGGTCGACCGCCTCAAGCGCGAGTTCAACGTCGAGGCCAACGTCGGCAAGCCCGAGGTCGCCTACCGCGAAGCCATCGCCAAGGCGGTCAACGCCGAGGGCAAGTTCATCCGCCAGTCGGGCGGTCACGGCCAGTACGGTCACGTGAAGATCGAGATCGCCCCCGGTGAGCGCGGCTCGGGCTTCAAGTTCGAGAACGCCACCATCGGCGGCACGATCCCCAAAGAGTTCATTCCGTCGGTGGAAAAGGGCATCAAGGACGCCACTTTGCGCGGCGTGCTGGCCGGCTACCAAGTCATCGACGTGCACGTGAAGCTGCTCGACGGCAGCTTCCACGAGGTCGACTCGTCCGGCCCCGCCTTCGAGGTCGCAGGCTCGATGGCCTTCCAGGACGGCGCCAAAGACGCCGGCATCCACCTGCTCGAGCCGGTGATGGCCATCGAGGTCGTCACGCCCGACGCCAACATGGGCGACGTCATCGGCGATCTGAACTCGCGCCGCGGCAAGATCCTGGGCATGGCTCAGCGCGGCAAAAACACCCAAGTCATCACCGCGGAAGTAC
This sequence comes from Myxococcales bacterium, assembly GCA_040348565.1. Classification (GTDB taxonomy): domain Bacteria; phylum Myxococcota_A; class Polyangia; order Polyangiales; family Polyangiaceae; genus PMG-095. The sequence goes on from JBEQSW010000057.1 coordinate 8,068, forward strand.
CGCTGGCGACCATGTTCGGTTACGCGACGGACCTGCGCAGCAAGACGCAAGGTCGCGCCGTGTACACCATGCAGTTCGCCAAGTACGAGGCGGTTCCAACCGCAGTGCAAGAAGAAATTGTCGCGAGGGTTCGCGGTTAAGGCGCGAACGCGAGAACTCCAAGTAACGAGGGACTATTCAAATGGCCAAAGAGAAATTCGTTCGTTCTAAGCCGCACGTCAACGTAGGGACGATCGGTCACATCGATCACGGTAAGACGACGCTCACTGCGGCGCTCGTGAAGGTCCAGTCGAAGAAGGGTCTCGCGAAGGAGATCAAGTACGCCGACATCGCCAAGGGCGGCATCGTTCGTGACGAGACCAAGACGGTCACGATCGCGGTCTCGCACGTGGAGTACGAGTCGCCGACGCGCCACTACGCCCACGTCGACTGCCCCGGCCACGCCGACTACATCAAGAACATGATCACGGGCGCAGCCCAGATGGACGGCGCGATCCTGGTCGTGTCGGCGCTGGACAGCGTGATGCCGCAGACCCGCGAGCACGTGCTGTTGGCCAAGCAGGTCGGTCTCAACCATATCGTCGTCGCTCTGAACAAGTGCGACGCGGTGGAAGACAAGGACATGCTCGAGTTGGTGGAGATGGAAGTCCGCGAGCTTCTCACCAAGTACAAGTTCGACGGCGACAACGCCAAGGTGACTCAGGTCGCCGCTCTGCCCGCGCTGAACGGCGTGCCGGCGTGGGAGAAGAGCATCGAGAACCTGATCGCCGCCCTGGACAGCGAGATCCCGGAGCCGCAGCGCGAAGTCGACAAGCCGTTCTTGATGGCGGTCGAAGACGTGTTCTCGATCAAGGGCCGCGGCACCGTCGCGACCGGTCGTATCGAGCGCGGCATCGTGAAGGTCAACGACGAGATCGAGATCATCGGCTTCGACAAGCTGACCAAGTCGACGGTCACGGGCGTCGAGATGTTCCGCAAGCAAATGGACGAAGGCCAAGCTGGCGACAACGTCGGCTGCCTGCTGCGCGGCATCGAAAAAGAGGGCATCGAGCGCGGCCAGGTTCTGGCCAAGCCGGGCAGCATCAAGCCGCACAAGAAGTTCACCGGTGAGGTGTACGTCTTGAAGAAGGAAGAGGGCGGCCGTCACACGCCGTTCTTCACCAACTACCGCCCGCAGTTCTACGTCCGCACGACGGACGTGACCGGCTCGGTCATGTTGCCCGAGGGCATCAAGATGGTGATGCCGGGCGACAACATCACGGTCGAGGTGGAGCTCATCACCACCGTCGCCCTGGAAGAGCAAATGCGCTTCGCTATCCGCGAAGGCGGCAAAACGGTTGGTGCCGGCGTCGTCACCAAGATCATCGAGTAATTATGGCCGACACTACAAAGATTCGTATTCGCCTCAAGGCTTTCGATCACCAGCTGCTCGACAAGTCGACGACGGACATCGTGGAGACCGCGCGCCGCACCGGCGCCCGCGTCGCCGGACCGATTCCGCTGCCGACCTCGATCCGCAAGTACACGGTGCTGCGCGGACCGCACGTCGACAAGAAGTCGCGCGAGCAGTTCGAGGTGCGCACGCACAAACGCTTGATCGACATTCTCGAGCCCACCCCCCAAACCCTGGACGCTCTGATGAAGCTGGACCTTTCGGCTGGCGTCGACGTCGAAATCAAGAGCTGAGGCGACCATGGCGAAAGTGGACGTTTACAACCTGAAGCGCGAAAAAGTCGGCAGCGTCGATCTC
>JBEQSW010000059.1:0-24191 GCA_040348565.1 Myxococcales bacterium
AGCGCCGGCAGCAGCACCGCCGGGAACGCCCACGCCGGCATGCAATCCAGCGCTGGCGTCAGCAGCGGTGGCACGGCGAACGGAGGCATGGCCACGGGCGGCACCGCTAGCAACGCCGGCACCGCCAACGGCGGCACTGCCAGCGGCGGCGGCCCGAATTGCAACACTGGCGAATGCATCCGCGCCAACGTTTGCCTCGACCAATGCGGCGGCAACGTCGTCTACACCGGCTGCTGTGCATGCCCCAAAAATACTGTCGAGGAGCTGACTTGCAACGGCTCCGGCGGGCAAGGCAGCGGCGGCCAAGGCAGCTCGGACTGCGTGGGCAGCACCTGCACCGCGAGCGAAACGTGCGTTGCCTACCGCACCATCGGCGGCGCGATCTTTCCGCCCGACACCGAGGGCATGTGCATGACCGGCAGGCACGTCGAGGGCAACATGTGCCAACCCGACTTCAACTACACGTGCGCCGCGCTCAACGGCTGCGACACACCGGGCGTTACTTGCCACTGCGCGCCGAACACGACGTGCTCCAACGCCAACGCCTGCAAATTGCCGACGGCGTCGGCCTGGCTCGATCCAGACGCAGATTTGGTGTGTGAGCAGCTCGCGCCGTAGGTTTCCAACGTGAGTCGGGCGGGCGTCGCTCGCCCACGTCGCGGCGCGCTCGTGAAAGCGCTATGGGTCGGGCATCTAGCCGCGGGAGGACACCGTGACCGACTCAGCAGCGCCGCAACTGGACAAGCCTTGTTGCAAGGTGGAGGCGATCGAGCTCGACTTCGAAGCCAAGAGCTTGCGCACGCTATCGCTCGACGAAGCGCGCGCCGCCATTCGAGAGGGTCGCTTCGTCTGGATCGACGTGGACGTGCGCGACGCCGAAGAAGGCCGCAGCCTACTCCACGGGCTGGGCTCGATTTCGGAAGGCATCGTGCACGACGCGCTCACGAGCGAGCCGGCGACGCGCCACGCGCGCTACGACGATTACATTCACGTGGTGATCGCCGGCTGCAAGCAGCTAGAAACCAAGTTTGCGCTCGAGCGGGTGGACGTGGTGATCGCGGGCAGCTTCTTGGCCACCATCCACCGCGGCCACGTCGCTTTTCTCGACGCCGTGTCCCGCGACTACCGCACCGATTTTCAACGCTTTGCCAAGAGCCCCAGCTTTCTCGTCTACGAGATCTGGGACCACCTGATCGAAAACTACCTCGAGGTGCAAAAGCGCATGGAGGAACAGGTCGAGCGCCTCCAAAACGAGCTGCGCCAGCCCAAGGTGGACGCAGAAGTGTTTGGGCGCATCTCCGACCTGGGGGCGGACCTGCTGCACTTTCGTAAAATCTTGCTGCCCGCGCGCGCGGTGCTGACCGACCTGTCGACCCGGCGCACCCTGTTCATCAGCGAGACGACTCAGTCTTTCCTGCACAACATGGTCGGCACGCTCGAGCACGTGCTGCAGGACCTGCTGGTCGATCGCGACATCTTGACCGAGTCGTTGAATCTACACATGTCACTGGTCGGGCATCGGACCAACGAGGTCATGAAGCGACTGACCGTGGTGAGCGTGGTGTTCTTACCGCTGACCTTCTTGTGCGGCGTTTACGGTATGAATTTTCAGAATTTTCCGGAGCTGCAATGGCCGCACGGCTATGCCTTTTTCTGGGTGCTCGTGGCCGCAATCGTGATGGGGCTGCTGTTCTTGATGCGGCGGGCCAAGCTGCTGTGAAAAAGCGACGGCGCCCCGGCGAGTATTTCTCGCGCGCGGCGCCGTCTATCACTCACCCTGCTCACTTTTCAGCACGCCCTAGCAGCTGCGCGGGCAGCAGCGACTTGAGGTTGTCGGCTCCGACCACGATGCGAACTTCGTGAATCTCGGCGGCGATTTCCTTCATTGCTTCCAGCTCCTTCAACCGCAGTAGAATCGGCTGGTCCGCCATCAAGCGTGCCGTGTTCACGAGCGAGCGGGTTGCGGCCGTCTCTTCGCGACGCGAAATGACGTTTGCTGCCGCCGCCTTCTCGGCCTCGATCACGCGGTTGAGCAAGGTCTTCATCTCGCCCGGCAGCACGATGTCCTTGACGCCGAGGTCGTCGATGCGAACACCGAAGGCCTTGGCCTTCGGCACCACTTCGTTGCTCAAGAAGCGCGTGAAAGCTTCGCGGCCTTCCAGCAATTCGTCGAGCGTGACCCCGGCTACGTAACCGCGGGCAGCCAGCTGCACTGCCGTGTACACGGCCGTCTGGGCGTTTTCGACCTTGTGCGTCGCCACGACCGCGTCCTCGATGGCAAAAGCCACCGTGAGCGACAGCCGCAGCGAGACCTTGTCCTTCGTCATCAGCTCCTGGCCGGTGACGGCGACTTCGGTCCGACGCATGTCCGCCGTGGCGATGCGAGCCTGCGCTTCCGGGTGCGTCCACAGCTTGTAGCGACCCGGCTCGAGCACGCCCGTCAAACGACCCTGCTCGTAGCGCAGCCCCACTTCGTGGGCCTGCACCGTGACGTCGATGTATTCGGAGCGCGGGATGATCTGCTCGAGCTCGTGCGTGAGCGCCGGCAGCGCCTTGGTCACGTCGAACTTCGTCAGTGTCACCGACGCGTCGAGCGTCCAGAAGCGATGCACGCCCGGGCGCAGGAACGCCACGGGCACGCCGTCACGAAACAGCACCGCGCGTTCGAGCGGCGCGATCGCCACCTCACGGTACCAATCGGCCGACAACAGAGCGCGCACTTCCGGCAGCGCGCGGAACACCAGCTCCGTCACGTTGAAACGCTGCTCGGTGATGTGACGCCCCCAAACCAGATGCCGCCCGGGGCCGAGGGCGCGAACCGGCAGGCTGTTCTTGAACAGCACCACGCGTTCGTTGAGCTTGACCGGGACTACTTTGAACATGACAATTTCTCCTTAAGAAACGGGGATTGACGAAACAGGAGACCCGCTTTTGGCGGGCTCCAAAGCAACTCGACCGGAAGCCACCCACCCCCGACGAAGCGGTCACGGCGGCGTCGCTGCTCCCACCTGGAAAGCAACTCGACCTGCTGCGAGCGCGCCGCCATTTCTCCGCAATTCGGCGGACGAGCGCGTGCTCGAAGCGGGGAGCTTGGGCGGTCGTGAGCACACGATGGCCCTCGCCTGCCGATTCAGCAGACGCGCGTTGGCGTAAAGCGGAGCCCGCTGCGCAGTGCCAGCACGGCGCAGCAGAACGGAGTGAAATGACTTCCGAATCCTTCTTTTTTACGAATGCGATCTTTTCAGGATCGTTGTTCCTTGCTCTACCGATGAGCTACCGCGGAAAAATCCGCAGATCGGGGTCGAACCGACTACCTAGGAGGTAAGCAACCGCGCAAGCGCGCATCACGGAACGCGACACCCGAACACGCCGCAGAAACCTCTCGCGAAGTCCACGGCGTGCAGAGTCGTGCCGTATTGATGTTCACTTCGTGGGAGTCGAACCCACGGTGTCACGAGCAGGAATCGAACCTGCGAAGCCGAGACACAGAGGTCCCCGCCGCTTCACCAGAAGCATGACTTTGGCCGACCCCCAAAACGACGAAAGCCGCCTGGGGTGACCCGGCGGCTTTCACGAAGAACTTCGAAAAACCGCCTATTTTTCCCTGAAATCCAGCGAGGTGAATCCAGGCAAGATGCCCACGAGGCCGAGCGCACACGACTGCCCGACGACGCCGGCTCGGCTTCGCTTGGAGCAATTGAGATACACCACGGCGTTCATGACCCGAGCGGAGTGTACTTACCGCGCTCGCTTCGTCAACGAATTTTTTCGCGCTCTCACTCGTGTCTTATTTCCAACACGCAGTGTCCGAGGTTCCGGACAGGTCGCTCGCGAGCGGCACGAGAGGTGTCGGAGGCTCAGGACACCGGTGAGTCCGCGCGTCGTCTCGACGCCGCGATCACGTCTGGCGCGCTTCCTGCTTAGAGCTCCTCCGCGACGACGAGGTCGCGTGTCGTGGAGGACAACAATGAATCATCTCATGCGTACTGTGTGTGTTGGGCCGCTGGTTGCGCTGCTGGGTTTGCTCGCGGGTTGCTCGGCCACGACTGGCCAACCCGAAGAAGGCGCCGGTGAAGCACAAGCCGGTCTGAGCATCGACGAGTGCCCCGCCGGTGTACCCGCGAGCTTGGCGCCACCCGCAACGGAGTCGCTCAAGTCCAAAGTCAGCGCCGTGGGCGTTCAGATGTACATTTGCAACGCGAAATTGGACGGCACCTACGCCTGGACGCTCTTGGCCCCGCAAGCCAACCTGTTCAACGACGAAGGCAAGCTGGTCGGCACGCACTTCATCGGGCCGACCTGGCAGAGCAACGACGGTAGCTCGGTCGCGGGCGTAAAAGTCGCGGGCGCAACCGTCGATGCGAGCGCGGTGCCGTGGCTGCTGGTCAAGGCCGTGTCGCACGGCACCGAAGAAGGACGGCTGAGCGACGTGAGCTACGTGCAGCGGCTATCCACCGTCGGCGGGCTGGCCCCCACCGACGTGTGCGATGCGACCCACAACTTGGGCACCGTCGTGCAATCGCCGTACAGCGCCGACTACTTTTTCTACGAAACGAAGACGCACGGCAAAGTGAAGCAGTGCGGCGGTAGCTGACGTCCGACACGCGGCAAAGGCTCGCGGCAACACGACGTCACGAGCCCGCGCTCTGCCGCTCGCGCAGCCGCGCGGCAGGATCGAAGCGAAAGAACGTCGCCAGCTCCCGATACAGCTCGGGATGGCGACGTTCGAGCGCTTGCGCTTGCTCGAAGAATTGCTCGACCACCACTGCGAAAAATTCTGGTGCGTTGGTGGCACCGTAAGCGTCGATGCTGGTCTTGCGGTGTTGTTCGACCGCTTCCACCAGCTCTGCATACTCGGCGCCGGCCACACGCGACCAAACCGCGTAGCGTTCTCGGTCGTCCAGCTCCGGCGTGCCGTCCATGGCGCCGTCTTGGGCGTCGAGCTGATGAGCAAACTCGTGGAGCACGACGTCGTGACCGTCGCGCGAATTGGCGGCCCCGCTCGAAACCGCCGCCCACGACAGCACCACCACGCCCCGCTGCCACGACTCACCCAGCCGCGCTTGCTCGTCGTCGATCACCACGTAGCCTTCGCGCCGCTGAGCTTTCGCCTTGTACGTGGATGGGTAAATGATCACCGTCTCGAGGTCGGCGTACAGCGGGCTGTCCAGCTCCACCCGCCAAAGCAGCAACAAGCAGGCGCGTGCCGCAACCACCACCCGCATCTCTTCGTCGACCTCCAACCCTCCGGCGCCTTCGAACGTCTTCTCGGAGTTGAAGATGCGAACGAGCGCTTCGAGCTTGCTCAGCTCCGCTTCGGTCAGCAGCTCCGCGCAGGGCAGGCGGCGCCGCAGCAGCTCGCTAAAGTGCGCTGGGAAGGGCTCCGCGATCACGTCTGCGCGGCTCAGCCGGCGCCACCAGTCGAACATGCGGGCAAGCATGGCACGGCCGTACGCTTCGGTTATAGTCGCGCCCGCTCGAGCGTCGCTCGAGCGTCCCCCGAGCACGGAGAGCGGAGCGAATGGCCACGAACAGCAATGTTTCCGAGATTTTCGAAGCCGATAAATGGCAAGCCGTCGCGGGCTTCGAGTTCGAGGACATCACCTACCACCGGGCGCGCGACGTGGGCGCGGTGCGCATCGCCTTCAACCGGCCCGAAGTGCGCAACGCCTTTCGACCCAAGACGGTGGACGAGCTTTATACGGCGCTCGAGCACGCGCGCACGTGGAGTGACGTGGGCGCGGTGCTCATCACCGGCAACGGCCCTTCGCCGAAGGACGGCGGCTGGGCCTTTTGCTCCGGTGGCGACCAGCGCATCCGCGGCAAGGACGGCTACAAATACGAGGGCACCGGCGGCGCCGACGCGGCTAGCTTGGGGCGCTTGCACATCTTGGAGGTGCAGCGCCTGATTCGCTTTTCGCCCAAAGTGGTGATCGCGGTCGTGCCGGGCTGGGCCGTCGGCGGTGGGCACAGCTTGCACGTGGTGTGCGATCTCACCATCGCCAGTAAGGAGCACGCCATCTTCAAGCAGACCGACCCCGACGTCGCCAGCTTCGACAGCGGCTACGGCTCCGCGCTGTTGGCTCGCCAGGTCGGGCAAAAGCGCGCCCGCGAAATCTTTTTCCTGGGCAACAACTACAGCGCCGAAGAAGCGTTCCAAATGGGCATGGTCAACGCCGTGGTGCCGCACGCCGAGCTGGAAGGCACCGCGCTCGAGTGGTGCCGTCGCATCATGCAAAAGAGCCCGACCGCCATTCGCATGCTCAAATACGGCTTCAACCTGCCGGACGAAGGCTTGGTCGGCCAGCAGCTGTTCGCCGGCGAAGCCACGCGCCTGGCCTATGGCGGAGAAGAAGCGGTCGAAGGGCGCGACGCTTTCCTCGAAAAGCGCCCGCCCGACTACAGCAAGTTTCCCTGGCACTATTAGGCGCTTCGACGCTGACGCCACGGACGGAGATTGTCGGCTGGCAAGCGATAGTCTAACTTGTCGCCTCGTTCGGAGGCGTGGGCATCGCACCGCGCTCGAGGTCGAGACAGGGCGCACGCATGCACGGCATCATCCATCTCGAATTGCAGAACTTCGTCGTGCAGCAGCACGGCGAGGCGGCGTGGCGCGCCCTGACGGACGCGGCCGGCTTGAGCAACGAGATCTATACGCCGCTGCGCAGCTACCCCGACGAACAACTGGTAGCGCTGGTCGGAGCGGCGGTGCAGCTCACGGGGGCCGACGCTACGGCGCTGTTGGAGGCGTTCGGCGAATTTCTGGCTCCTCGCTACTTGGCGCTCTACGGCAAGCTGCTCAAACCCGAGTGGCGCACGCTGGACGTGCTGGAGCATGCCGAAAATACCATTCACCGTGTCGTGCGCATGCGCGAGGCGGGCGCGCTGCCGCCCCGGCTACAAGCCCAGCGAGTGAGCCCAACCGCCGTCAGGATCAACTACGATTCGCCGCGCAAGCTGTGCGCGGTGGCGCGCGGCATCTCCCGAGGTATCGGCGGGCATTTCAAAGAACAGCTCTCGATCAGGGACGAACAGTGCATGCATCGCGGCGACCGAGCGTGCGTGATGCTGTTCACGGTGGTCGAAAACGCGGGCTGACCTGGCAGGGTCGAGACGCCCACGCCTCACTGCAGCCGGCGCCGTAGCTGTGCGTCCACCGAACCGCTGGCGATGAACTGGGGATAGCTGCGGCCCCGCACCATGCCGGCGTAGATGGCGTCGGCGGCGTTGGCGTTGAGGGCCATGCCCGAGATGTATTCGAGCTTGAGGCTGAAATCGTGGTTCACGGGCGTGCCGGCCAGCCACGCTTTCATGTCGTTGCCGTTGGAGCCGTAGGTGGCCAGCAAGTCGACCACGCCGGTGATCTTGGCATCGGCGAGCGAGCTTTGGATCAGCGCACTTTGATCGATGCGCCGTTGAATGGCGGCCACGTCGAGCTTGAGCGGGCTGTCGCCTCCCACCAGCACCACGTCGTAACCCTTGCCGGTGATGGCGGTGTTCCAAACGGTTCCGTTCGGAAACGCGTCCATGAACGTCTGCATCTGGATCTTGATCGCAAGCTCGCTCGTTTCGTACAGCGGCACCCACTGGGTCGCCAGCCCGCCCGGCTTCAAGCGCTCTCGCACGATTTGATAGTATTCGCGCGAAAACAGCAGCGAATTGCCGCGCACCCAGGGGTGGATTGGGTCAGAGGTGATGACGTCGAATTTCTCGCGCGTGGTGGCCAAGAAGTGTCGCGCGTCGTCGAACACGACCTCGACCTTGGGGTTGTCGAGCACGTGGAAATTCTCCTCCGCGAACTGGCGCGTCGCTCCAGCCACGCGTGGCTCGATCTCGCAGATGACGATGCGTTTGACCTCGGGGTAGATCGACAACGTGCCGGCCGAGATACCCCCACCCATGCCGACGACCAGCACCGACTCGGGGTGTGGGTGCGGCAGCCCCGAAAGGTGACCAATCAGCCGCTCGGTGCGCAGGTCGCTCGGGTCGTTGGAAGCCTCGACGCGACCGGCGACGTGGAAGTTTTTGTAGCCGTCGGGGCCGATGTGCACGCCCACCGTCGACGACGCGCCTTCACTGACGTACGGGTAGCGGTCGCGCTCGTCGATCCACCACACGTAACGGCCATGCGTCAAAAATACCTGGGAAAGGGTCGGCACGAACGCCGCACCCAGAACGCCGAGCGCGAGCGCCCAAACCGGCTGCACTAACGGCGCGAGCTTCGACCGCTCAGCGCGCTCGGCTGCCTTCGCCGTCGCGTACAATAAGACGGCCGCCGATATGCCGGCCACGACTTCCAGCGCGCGCGTGGCGCGACCCGAGCCGAACGTCGGAATCAGCCAAAAGCTGACCGACAGCGCGCCGGCAATGGCACCGACGGTGTTGGCCGCGTAGACGTGCGCGCTCGAGCGACCGGTGTCGGCACCCACGCCCGTCGCGGCCGCGAGCGCCAACGGAAAGCTCATGCCCCACAACACCGCCGACGGCAAAATCACCAAGCTTGTGCGCAACACATGCAGCCCATGCAAGGCGGAGACGGGCGTGATGACCGGGGGCGACGCAAACGGCAGGTAGCGCGCCAGTATCAGCCCCGCCAAGAACAACGCGGGCACCAATAGCAGCTGCGCCCAGCCCAGTGCGCGCGCCGCGTTCTGGCCTCGCCGGAGAAGCTGCGCCGCGAACGCGCCGCCCAGCCCGAGCCCACCCAAAAAGACAGCCAAGATGATGGCAAACGCGAACACCGTCGCGCCGAACAGCAGCGTCAACAATCGCGTCCACAACACCTGGGCGCCGAGCGCGGTGAAGCCTGAAAGACCCGCCACCAGGTAGATGGCGCGAACATCGACCTGGAAACGCGCCCGCGTCGACACTGGCTTGGCCGGCGCGACGGCGCGCTCCGGCTCGACCGGCGAAGCCTGAGGCGGCGTCGACCGTGCAAACCAGACCGCAAGCCCACCGACACCGAAGTTGAGGGCAACGGCGGCAAAAGTTGCCACCCACACGTCCCAAAAGGCGAGCAGGCAAAAGGCGGACAGCAAACAGCCCAGCACCGCGCCCAAGGTGTTGGTCGCGTACAACCAGGCGAGGCTGGACATGCCGCGGCGCCCGGCGGGGTAGCGGCGCGCGATGGCCGGCAAAGTGGCGCCCATCAGCGCGGTCGGCGGCAGAATCAAGATGGTGGCGATGATGCCGCGCAGGGCAATGCCGAGCGCTCCGTACCCCACCAAGCCCACGTACACCGAGCGAATTGCCGGCAAAACGATGGGCATGGCCAGCCCGCACACGCCGACTCCGATTTCGAACCAGCCATACACCTGCAGTGGGTGACGAGTCCGCGGCACGTAGCGCGCGAACAGCATGCTGCCCACGAACATACCGCCCATGAACGTCGCCAGCACGATGCCGACCGAAAGCGACGAAGCCCCGATCACCAGGCGCATCAAATGAAACCAGATGACCTCGTAAATCAGCGCCGCGCAGCCGCTGCCGAGGAACATCCAGCGAACGGCGCTTTCGGTCCTCGCCGCGCGACGGCGCGCGTCCGCCGCGGCAGAAGCTTCGGCGTTGGGCTTGGCCTCGGACGCGCTCCCCCGGGTCGACCGCCAAACGCCGATGGCGACGAGCGCCACCGCCAATAACAGGAGCGGCCGTCGCGGCAGGCTGTCGCCATCGCCATCGAGCGGTACTGGCGCGAGCCCAGGCGCGCGACTGGCAACGTCGGCCGGGGTTTCGATGCGCAGAGCCGGAGGAAACGGTGTCGGCGCCGCGCAGTACGCCGCCAGCTCAGAGATCGAGAAGGCGCCGTCGCCCACGCCGTCGGTGACGGCCAAGAAGCGCAGCGTCACCGGCTCGAAACGAGCGACGCGTCCGCGCAAGCCATCGCCGCGCTCCACTACGTTCGCGAGCTCGGCCAGCCTGCGGTAGCTGCCGGGCGTACCGTCGAGCGAGCCGCTGAGCTCGTAAGTGTCGTTGGCGTCGGCCTGCACGAAGGCTGCGCTCACGGTAAGCGGTGAGCCCAAGTCATAGACCAGCACGCTGCCACCCCGAAGGACGAGGGCCTGTGGCGCGTCCCACGGCGCCCCTTCAGCCGCGACCGCGCCATCCGTGACGCGTGCGGGGTCGCCCATGACGTTGCGTTGTTCGACCGGGGATTTGCCCGCAAGCAAGCTCGTCGAGTCACAGGCAGCCGGCTCGGCCGCGCTCGCGTGGGTCGCGCCTCCAAGCAACGCAAGCAGCATCAGCACGACAATCGCCAAAGCTCGGCGTGACAAAGACCTGAGCGCGGGCACGGTCATGCCCCCCTTCTACCCCAACGCGCTCGGCCAGCGTATGCTGTCGGCGATGTCGTCGCCCGGGGTCGCGCGTCGCGAACGGTTTCGTGCCTTTCCTTTGGACGGCGCGCTGCTGTTCTTTCAGCCCGCTACCGGCCGCAGCTTGCGCGTCGAAAACGAGCGAACGCGGGAGCTCCGCCGCCAGGCTCCGCGCGTGGCCATGTTCGGCGTCACCAACCACTGCAACCTGCGCTGCATGTTCTGCTCGCGCGACACGACCCGCTCCAGCGCCTGGACGGTGGAGACCGCGGCGACGGCGCTGCGCGGGCTGGCGGCGGCCGGCACGCTGGAGGTGGCGTTTGGCGGCGGTGAGCCGTTCCTGTTCCGCGGCTTCAGCGAGCTGTTGAGCGAGCTACATGCGACGACCGAGCTAGCGCTCCACGCAACGACGAACGGCACAATCCTCCAAGCTCGCAATTTTGCACCATTCCGGGGGCTGCTGGGCCAGGTTCGGATCTCGATCTACGACGACCCGCGCTGGCAAGTTGGTGCGCGCACGTTGAGTGACGCCGGTCAATTGTGGGGCGCCAATCTGTTGGTGGACGAAGCGCGTCTGGCGAGCCTGCCGTCGCTGTTGGCCGAGCTGGCGGCGCTCGGGTGTGACGACGTGTCGGTGCTGAGCTACGTCGGCGCCGATCCGTCACTGCAGCTCGACCAGGCGGGCCGCGCGCGTCTGGCCGCCATCATCCACGACGCGCCCCTGCCTTGCCGTGTGTCGGTGTGCTTTGGCGACGGTCTGCCGGTACCGCGACTCTTTGCGGGCATGGATGACACGGGCGACTGCGCCGCCGGTTACGACTTCGTGAGCATCACCTCCGATCAGCAGGTGCAGAGCTGCTCGTTCCAGAACGACAGCTTGCCCGCGCGCACTGCCGAAGACATCTTGACCATTTGGCGTGAGCGCCAGGCGCAGCTGGAGCGCCCCTCGCCACGGCACGGTTGCGCGCGTACGCTGCCGCTCGCTCGTCCGCGGCGCCGAGAGCAGGGCACCGATCAGGTCGCGCTCTGGCGCGCGTTTTCTGGCAACAACAGCGGCGAGTGCATTCTGGTCGGCAAGTTCGAATCGGCGGTCGAGGCGGAGCGCTACTTGGCCGAGCTTCAGCCCGGGTGGACGCCCAATGATCAGTACTCGAGCGAGTGGCAAGCGCTGTTCGAGCGCGAAGGCTTGGTGTTGACGGGTGAGCGCGAGAGTGGCGAGCCGTACGGGCAAAGCCCGAGCGCGCTGGTCGCCGTTGGCAAAAGCGTGCTGGCGCTGTCGTACGACGCCGGCGACGCCTTCCCCGAGCTGCGCGCGTTGACCTGGAAACGCGCTGGTTTTGTCAGCGCGGGCGGGATCCACCTGCACGAATCGCCCGCGCTTTTGGCGGCAATTCGCGGGCGGGATGGCGCGGACGCGGCCAAGCTCGTGGCCGGTGCCGCGCTGCCGGTCGGCTGTAAATCGTACCTGCACGGCGACGTGGCCTTTGTGCTGATGCCGAAGGCTACCAGCGAAGAAGGCAGCGATTTGCCGGAGCGCGTGAGGCTGCTGAAAGAGCTGGCGGGTCCGCGCCCGCTCGGCGCCGAGCTGGTGCTCGACGAAGACTTCAGCGAGGCGGATTTCTTGGCGGCCAAGCAACGGCTGGGAGCGGAGCTGCCGCGAGTGCCGCGGTTGCTGGTCGCGTTTCACGGCGGCGACGCGAGCGCGCAGGCGACTCGCTTTGCCGCATCTCTGAACGAAGCCGACGCACACGGCGCCGCTGGTTGCGTGTTGGTCGACGGGTTGCAGCGCCGCAAACGCGTGGCGGTGCTGGCCTTGCGTCAAGGTGCTTCGGTCTCGGCCCTCGACGGACACGAGCTCGAAGCGCAAGGCTACTTTTGGTTCTTGGAGCCGCCCCGCCAGAAGGGCCAAAAAAGGCCGGACCCGCCTACCATCGACGGCGAGAAATTAGCGCGCGAGCTTTCGGACAGCTTAGGCAAGCCGGTCCAGGTCGAAGCCGGCCCCAGCTTCCGCGGTGGAGTCATCGCCCGGCTCACCACCGAAGACCCTGCGCGCGCCCTGGCAGCCATGGTCGCGGCCGCCAAGACGCTCGGCGCGCGGCTCAATCCGTGGCTCAGCGACGTCGAGCCGTATCGGTTCCTACTGCAGCGCCTGTTGTCCGACGTCCGGGAGTGAAGCAGAAGCGCGGCCGCGCCGGCGGCCCGGGAAAGAAGGCTAATTTTCCCGCTCGAGCGCGAAGCCGTAGCCAGAGGGCGCGCGGCTGGCTAGCCTGGCAAAGCTGGGCATGTTTTCGCCACAAGCCAACGACGCTCTCGCTGTGTTGATGCAGGCGCTCACTCAGCAGCCAGAGCTGGAAGAGCACGTTCACGAGCGCTGGCGCTCCCGAGTCGGAGCTCCGGGCTCGCCGCTGGCGAGCGAGGTGCTGGCGGCCGCCGACACGCTGGGCGCCGCTCTGCTCGAGCTGGCCAGAGGCGGTCAGGACGTCAGCTCGCTGTCGCAGCCATTCGCGGAGCCGAGCGCTCCGGTGCTGCTGTTGTGGTGCTACGCCAGCACCTGGCGGCGCGACATTCAGCTTGCACCCATCTTGGCGTTGGCGGCCAAACAGGTCGAGCTACGCGAGCGCGTCGCCGCCGTGGCCAGCGGCCGCGTGCTGGAAGGGCCGTTGAAAGACGCCCTGGCCTGCGCGCCGCTGATCGGTGATGGCGAGCAGTTGGCTTTGCCGCAAAACTCGGAAGCTCGCGCGCGGCTCGAGATCCTGATTTGGGAAGCGGGCTCGAGCGCGCTGGAGGTGCCAGGGCTCGGCAAGTGGGTGTTCGGCGCCAGCTCCACCTTCGAGCAAATGGTGCACGGCCCGGCGCGCGGCGCGTTGCGCGGGCGCGTGCTGGCGGCGTGCTGCCTCGAGATCAGCGTCTCGGGCCTGCCCGCCATGCCCGATCCGGAGCTGATCGGCCGCACCTTGCAGGTGCTTCAACCGCTCTTGCTGCACCCGGAGCCGCTGGTTTGGATCCATGCCGCGCGCGCGCTCGGGCGCCTCACCGGCAAGCTCGAGCAGATGGAAGGCACCTTGCTCGACTGGGTGCTCGGTGATTCGCCGGTGCTGCGCCAGCGCGCCATGACCGCCTTCGCGTCGCTGCCCGAAGAGCGCCTGAAGTTTCTGGGCGGGCAGCTGATCGCGTTGCTCGAGTCACCGACGGAAGCGGTATGGGCGCTGGGCGCGGCCGCCGCTGCGACGCCGTACCTCTTCTTCGAACGACGACCGCTCTGGGATCGCTTGGCCAAGCGCATCCTCAAGGGTGACGGCGGCGCCATCGCGGCTCGCGCCCTGGCGCGCGGCCTCGCAACCATTTGGCGACGCGGACACCAAACCGCCGAGATCGAGCAGCCGCTGCTGCAGCTGCGCGAGATGGCGTGGGGCGCGCGCCCGTCGTCGCTCGACGAGCAACGCCGCTGGATCGAGGTCACGGCCGTGACCGACGCCGTCGAGCGCGCGGAGCGCGATCCGCTCGACATCGAGCTCGGCCTGGAAAACCTGATCCGCCTGGCCGCACAGTACGATGACGAAGAAGCCGACGCGCGCGCCGCGCGCTTTGCCTCGTCCATCTCCGCCACTTTCCAAGAAGCGCGGCGCATTGCGCTCGGCACCGGGCGTCTTCGTCAACGCGCGGCGGCCATGAACGCGCTCGAAGGCTGCGCGCGCGCTTTCGCGCTCAGGTTGTGGGGGCCCATGTTGGCAACCAGACCCGCCGGGCACCCGTTCGATCAGCCGGATCTAGAGGAAACGTGGGGCTTGATTGCCCGCGCCCCTTCCGAAATTTTGGATTTGGTCCGCGCGCGCCGCCAAAGCGGCGGCGAGTTCGACGCCGAGCTGCAGCTCGAGGTGCTGGCAGTACGGCTCGGCGGCTATGCGCTCGACGCCTGCGGCGAAGACGCCGAGCTCGGTCGCGGTCGCGGGCCGACGGCGCACGACACCTGCTTGTGGCTGCGCAAGGTGGAAGGCTTGACCGACGGCACGCGCGAGCTGCCGGCGTCGCTCAAGAGCGCGCTCTCGGCGTTGTTCTGGCGCTTGGTCGACACCACGCGCGGCACCGCGCTGGGCGAGGTCGACGACGTGGAGTGGCTCGGTCCGTTCGCGGCCTGGTGGGCGCTGGTGATCGACCGGCCCGCGACGCTGCTGCAATTGGCCACGGCGCTGCCGATGATGGCCCCGGGTGCGCTGGCTAGCTGCTGCGAGCGCGCCGACGTGCTGCGCGCCGCCGTTTCCTCGGAGGCGGTGGAAGGCGGCTGGGGCGCGGCCGCGGCGGAAGCGCTCGAGTCTTTGCACGCGGCGAATACCGAGCTGGCCCAAGCGCTGGCCGGACTCGCCCAATCGCTGGAACACTTCGCCACGGCGGCGGGCCCCAAACCAAACCTGGAAGAAATGTGTTTGGAGCTGGTATTGGCCGCCGATCGCCTGCAATCGGCGCTGGCCGATCCGGTCAAAGCGCTGCACCCGGTGCACGAGCAGAGCACCGAAGACGCGCGCACGCGGAGCTTCGCCGACAACGCGCCGCGCATCGCCACGTTGGTGGCTCGTGCCATCCGCGCGCGTGAGCTTTCGCTGCTCGACGTGTGGTTCGCGGCGCTCGGTCCGATTGCTTCGGCCTTGCTCGAAGAAGCGGTGCGAGCGGCCATCAAGCGCACGCCACCGCCGCCACCCAAGACCAAGAAGCCCGAGCCGAAGGTAATCGAAGGCTACGAGCTGGTGAAAGCAATCGGCGAAGGCGGCATCGGCTCGGTGTGGCTGGTGAGAAAGCCCGGAGCCGATCGCTTGTTCGTGCTCAAGATCCCGAAGGCCGAAGCCTTGACCAGCGCCACCGACGTGGAACGCGAAGGCATTTTGACTTCGTTCGTCGAAGAAGCGCGCGTACTGGCCGGCCTGTATCACCCCAACGTCGCCAACATCATCGATCGCGGCGTGTCCGACGGCATGCCGTTTTTGGTGCTGGAATATCTGATCGGCGCCGATTTGAAGCAGTATTCGCAAGCCAAGCCGATGAGTCTTTTCGAGCTCCGGCAGGTGGTGCAAGAGTCTTGCGCCGGGTTGCACGCGCTGCACGCGGCCGGCCTCGTGCACCGCGACATCAAGCCCGCCAACATTTGGCTGCGCCTGCCGCTAGCCGGGGGCGAGCGGTTCGATCCGCACAAGCACCGCGATCCGGCGGTGGTGCAACCGCTGTCGTCGGTGGTCATCGACTTTGGCATGGTGCGCGCCATCCGCGTCGCCGCCGAAGCCGGCGGCCGCTTCGTTGCCGGCACCGCCGGCTACATCGCGCCCGAACAGGTGCTCGACCCGGTAGAGCTGGATCCGCGCTCGGACGTGTACGCGCTGGCCGGCACCATCTATAACGCCACCACCGGCCGTTCCTTCTTCGACGACATCGACAACCAGCGCGATCGCATCATCGCCCACATGCGCCGCGATCCGCTCGAATCAGCCGAGCGCCTGCAGAGCTTTCCGCCTGCCATCGCCAAGCTGTTGCGTGAGGCAACGGCCATCAACCCTGCCGATCGCCCGTCCCCTCTCGAATTCGGCAAGGCTTTTTCGGCCGGATTATGACGTTTCGGCGGCGTCGAGCTGCGGGCTCCGTAGCCATGGTTCGGCCTCGAGTCTTGCTCCTCGGGCTGTTGCTGAGCAGCTGCTCGAGCCACGACCACCAAACCAATCCTGGCCTCGTTGGCACGGGAGGCGCAGGCGGAGCGGGTTCGAGCTCCGGCGGCTCCGTCAGCGAGCCCGGCGGCGCGACGCCGGGAGGCGGAGCCACACTGCCGGTCGGCAAGTGCGACGAGCTACCGGTAGAGGGCGTCTGGCAAGACATCACGCCTCCGGGCCATTCGACGAAGGCGGCGGTGAACGGGACCGTGGGCGCGGCCATCATCGTGGACCCGTTCGATGCGCGCACGGTGTGGCTCGGCACCGGCAGCGAGAACGACGAAATTTGGCGCTCCGACGACTGCGGCGCGACCTTCACGCAGGTCAACACCGGACCTGGCGGCGTGGGCGACGGCATGACCAAGGGCGGCGTGGGCGATGGCGCGCAGTGGAGCATGCAAGCCGATCCGGTCGACGCGGGCGTGTTGTACGCCGTATCGGGCTACGGCGCGCAAAGCCTGTGGAAGACGGAAGACGGCGGCCACAGCTGGAGCGACGTGCTGGCTGGCAGCGAGTACGAAACGGTCGCTGACTATCGCTTCGTGAACAACGTGTCGCTCGATCCGACCGATCACCTGCACGTCGTCGTGTCGACCCACGGTGGCTGCAAGGATCCGTACGGCCCCAGCTGCATCGCCGAAACCAAAGACGGCGGCAGCTCGTGGAAGTTGCTGAAAGCGCCGGAAGGCTGGGTGGAAGGGGGCGGCCTCGTGTTGGTCAAGGGCGGCCTCTGGATTTGGTGCGGCTCGAGCATGATGGTCACCACTGACGGGGGCAAAACCTGGCAGCCCGACGTGCTGGAGGGCGGCGGCACCTGCGAGGCCGAATACACGATCCGTTCGTTCGTGCCGGCCGCGAACGGCAAATACTACCTGGGCAGCCGCAACGGTGTGCTCGTCAGCCCCGACGGCGAGACGTGGCAGCGCGTCGCGAACACCAACGGCTTCATGGTCATGATCGCGCAAGGCTCGAAGCGAGTCTTCGCCGCCAATCAATGGGCGCCCGACCTCAAGAGCGCCACGCTCGACCTCGACGACACCTGGACCGATCTACCGGCGCCCGCGCAAATCGCCCAAGGCAGCGACGGCGGTATCCCCTTCCTCGCGTTCGACGACACTCACGGCATCCTCTACGCCTCCATGTTCTCCGGAGGCGTAGCGCGCATGGTAGTGAAGTAGCCGCACGCGGCCACACTCATAGACGCGGACACCCCAGCGAGGGGGCCACCTCGCAAGCTCAGGGAGGCATCTTCTCGAAGCGTCGCAGCACCGGATCGATGAAGTCCCACGCGTGAGCGCGTACGCTGTACGTGACGGCCTGCGGCTGGTAGCGCGTCGGGTCATCGAGGCTGGCGGCGTGCACCGTGAAGACTTTCGGATTGGCCGAGAAAGTCATGTAGACGGGTGAGCCGCAAGTCGGGCAAAACGAGCGAGTCTTCACGTTGCCGCTGTCCCCCACGATGTCCCAATTCGACGCCTGACCCTGCAGCTTCACGCCCGCTCGCGGAAACGTCAGATAAGAACCGTGCCCGGTGCCGCTTTTGCGCTGACAATCCCGACACTGGCAATGGTTTTGGAACAGTGGACTACCAGCAATTTCATAGCGAATCGCCCCGCACGCGCAGCCACCCGAATAAACTTGGTCCATGTCTTTTGCTCCTTCTTTCTAAAGAGGAGCGACTGTAAGTCTGCGCCACCGAGTGGTGAGAGTGACAAACCTGTCGGGATTGCGCGCAGCCGTCACGAGGTGGGGACGTCGGTCGTAAGGCGCACGGCGACTTGGTTGGCGTAGCGCGCGTAGCCTACGCTCAGAGCGACGCCGACCGCCGCTACGTTGCTTTCCAGAGTTTGATAGAGCGGTGTTCGTTCGTGAGCGAACGCGGTGGTCAAAACGTGGCTGACCACGGCCTTGGCGCAACCGCGACCGCGGTAGTCCGGAAGGGAGAGCACACACGGATCGCCCGCAGTGGCGCTCCAGGTCCGGAACCCCGCCATGGCCACGAGCCGCCCGTCGTCGAAGTAGCCAGCACGAAACAGCACCGCCCTGTCGAAGGCGGCGTCGTTCCAACCATCGCTGCCGCAGGCATCTCGAAAAGCAGCAACCGCGTCCGCATCGGCATCCGTCAGCGCGCGAACGTGCGGTGACGTGAAAGGCCGGAAATCTCCGACATCGAGCGCCCCCTGGAATGCGGGCCCTACCCAGCGCTCCAAGCTTTCGCCAAAGAGCTCGTCGATCTGCGATGGATTGGGAAGCGCGGGAGGATTCGGGGCACCGTCGAACGCGCCGCGGATCCGCGGTAGCCAGCCGTCGGGCGCCGATACGATCAGCCGCGCACCCCGCAAGAAGAACCACACCCCGCGGTAGCCAGCGAGCGCCGCGTGACGTCCCAACGATACGCCCGGCGTACGCAAATCGGTGGCGCTAACCCCAAAGAACTCCGCCCAGAACGCGTCGTGCCGTTCGCTCATGCAATGACCCTAGCAAGCGAACGCGGGGCTGCGCCAAGCGATTCAACGAGCGATCTGCAAGCGGACGATGATGCCACCGACGTGGGCAATGCGCACGGGCAGGCCAGCGCGAATTGGACCGCCGCGATTGGCGGTGTGGTTGAAGCCGCCTGTGACTATGAAGTCGGAATACTCGAACTTCTGCCCGGCAACCTCGAACTGCTCCACCGCGTGACCGATGGCGGGCATCGGCACGAAGTTCTGCACTGTCCCTTCGACCCAAACGACGGCGCCACTTTCGAGCGCGCCCGATAGCCGGGCGTAGTCGGAGTACGTTTTCGCCGTGATCGCGACCGTCCAAACCGCGGGCAGCACCGGGAGCAACCAAACCAAAGCCCGCCGCAACCGCGTTCTTTCCGGATGCCGCCGCAAATCACGAAGCACTACCACCACCGCAACCGCCACGAACGCCAGCCCGAACACCGTCCAAATCCACTCGCGGTACCCCGCGGCCGCCACGTCGAACACGGTGGTGTAAACGACTGGATCCGTCATGTTAGCAATCCGGGCTCGGCCAAGATCACGTCAAAAGCCGCCGGTGGGGCGACGTGCGTGAAGTACCATTCTTCGGCTTCGTGCCATTGACGCTCCCAAGCGCCGATGGAGCCTTCGCGCGCGAGCAAGCGAGCGACGCGCGTCTCCTCGCGCACCCGAACCAGCAGCTTCAGGTCGACCAAATCCGCGAGCTCCGGGCGTGCCGTATACACGCCCTCGAAGATGACGACGGAGCGGGGCTCGACGACGGTCGGCTCCGTGGCAAGGCGCCCGTCGAAGGCTTCCCAGTCGAAGGCCAGGTAGCTCGCGGTGCGCCCCGCCCGCAGGCCCTCGAGCACGGGGCGCTGCCTCCTCCAGTCGATGCAGTCTCGAACGCGATCTTGCGGAGCGTCGCCTCGCACCACCACGCCACCGGCGAAGAATCCGTCACCGTCCAACACGCAAGCGCCCAGCGCCGTGGCAAGGTTTGCGGCAAGCGTCGATTTGCCGGCGCCGCTCCGCCCATCGATGGCAACGACGCAGGGTCGCGCAAACCCGCGCGCACGCTCGGCAATGCGAACGACAATCGCCTCGACCGCATCGGCATCTACCTTCAACGAGCTCACTCAGCCGTCTCCTGAAGCGTCGTACGGTACCGGCCTCCTGCACTGGCTTCAACGCTCGCGGACCTGGTGCATCCAAACCCAACGCGGCCTTCCCCGAGGACGCGACTGGCCCCCGCGAGCTTCGTCGAGTATCGCTGGTGAATGGAGTGCAAGCTCGAAGGCATCTTGCTCGACTTGGACGAGACGCTGTACTCGCGGGAAGACGCCTTCTGGCGCTGGATCGAGCTCGAAGCACAGGCGGCCTCGGCAGCGGCCCGCTTGGTCAAGCTTCGTCGACAATTTCCTGCCGGCGGAGAGACGAGGCGCTAGCCTCGCAGCGTGGAAGCCACGGACGACTACACTCGCTATCGCGCCGCCTGGATCGCCATCTTTCGTAGACAGGCCGTCGCCAAGGCGCTGCGGTTGGCGGTTCTGGTCGCCGTCGTGCTCTCGCTTCTGCACCTCGTGCCGCGGGCGGCCCTAGGACTTCTGGCGCTCGGCTTGGCCTTGATTTCACTCGCGACGCAGCTGCTCATCCGCTGCCCACGCTGTCGTGCGTGGTGGCCATTGGGCTCGGACGACGACGGCCAACGCAACCCGTGCGCGCAGTGTGGGCTCCGCTGGGGGCAAGAAGACGAGCTGCCAGACGCCTAGCTTGGCAACACGGGCATAGCTCTGTTCCGTCGTCCTGCTTCGACGGTAGACTCGGCGCATGATCAACGGCGCACACGTCATCATCTACAGCAAGGACTCAGAGGCTGATCGCGCGTTCTTCCGCGATGTGTTGCAGTACAAATCCGTGGATGCCGGTCATGGTTGGCTGATCTTCGCGTTGCCGCCGGCCGAGCTGGCCGTGCATCCGTCGGGTGAGAACAACGTCCACGAGCTGTTCTTCATGTGCGACGACGTCCAAGCGTTCATCGCCGCAATGAAGGAGAAGAAGGTAGAGTGCTCGCCCGTGGACGAGCAACGGTGGGGCTCGATCACGCGCCTCACCCTGCCCGGCGGCGGCAAGCTCGGCGTCTATCAACCGAAGCATCCGTCTCCTTTGAAGACGGCCGCTACCTAGTCGGGCGCACCTCGACGTAACGACCAACCGCACTCGACCACGAGCTAGCGAGGGCTCTATTCCGGTCACCTCGCGTCGAACACGAAGGGGATGGTGACGATTGTCGACTCCGAGGCAGGATGGAACGTCAGCGTCCGAACGACGCTGAGCACGCAGTCGGCAAGCTCCGGGTAGCCAGCAGGGGCGTCGTCCGTGTGGGCGGAAGCTATGCTGCCCGATGGCTCGATCTCTGCCTCCACGAGCACGCGAGCGGTCATCGGGGCGTCTGGTCCCCGCTTGTCGAGCGCAACCTGCCAACATCGGGTCTTGACTCGCGGTGTTGCCGCCGCGACCACCGGCGAGATATGTTCGGCGGTGAGCCTGACGGGAACTTCTGCCGACTGATCGCCCTTCCCTAACGGCGAAGGCGCAGCGGGCGTGAGGTCTTTCTGACCGGGTGCATCGGGGCGGGCGCACGGCGTTACGGCAGGCCCTGACTGCGGCGCAGTGGCGCCGGTGCAGGCCGTCCCCAAGAATCCAGCCGCGACCAGCAAACAGACGACCCGCTTCGACCCAGCGCTCCTTGCCATTGGTGAGCAACTTAGCGTCCTCCAGCTGCCGCCACACCAAAATTGGGAGCGCAAGGCGGCCGCGCCTCTCTTGCTGGCAGCGATGATCTGGCAACGATCACGCCGATAGCCTCCCGTCCTCCCGTCCTAGGAAGAAGCTCGGAGTCCCTCTACACGTTCGAAAAGTGAGTTCGGTTCCGAACCCACTTTTGACTTCGGGAGACCCCTCTGGCGCCGGTTTCATCCCGTCAGGCCCACGGCCGCGCCTCTCATCAGCGACTCCCTGTGAAAAACTCTCGATCGCCCAAGGTGGCCTTGCGCCGCTACGGAAGCTTCTGCGATTCAGGCTGCGGTTTGGCAGCCCCTTGCTGCTCAATGGCGGTGGGTGCGGTGGGTTTGGTTTTGAAGCGGATGAGGCGCGCGAGCATGAGGATGACGAAGGCTATGAGGGTGTAGCGCGTGATGGTGTAGTCGCTTAAGTGGTCGCGTTCGACCCAGTAGACGTGAAGAATGGCGAGCGCGGTCGCGGGGTAGACGAGGCGGTGTAAGAGCTTCCAGCGTTTGCCGCCCAGCCGGCGCGTCATGCCGTCGGTCGAGGTGAGCGCGAGCGGCACCAGCAAGAGCAGCGACGCCCAGCCGGGTTGGCGCGATGCTTGGTGGAGCGAATCGTAGATGACGTAGTCGACGTGCAGCTTTTGGCCGACCACGAAGTACGCCAAGAAGTGCAGAAAGCAGTAGCCGAACGCGGCGAGGCCGAGCGGCCGCCGCACCGCCGGCACCCACGCCGCGCGCGTGAACCGTTGTACCGGCGTGCACGCTAGCGCCAAGAACAGGAACGCGAACGCCCAGTAGCCGCTGACGTTGACCGAAAACGAAAACGCCGCAAAGTCGTAGTCGCGAATGAAATGCGGATTGTGCTGATACAGCACGCGCACCAAATCGATGGCGGGGAAGGTGCTGGAGACCGAAACCAGAATCTTGGCGAGCCGCGGCGACAGCACGCCCTCAGCGTAAGCCGCAAACGGCACCTTCACCAGCGCGCGACGGCGAGCGCGCGGCGAAAGCCTTACGGTTGCTGCAGCAGGGTCAGAATCGGGCGGCTGTTGGCGAGCTTGGGCGCAAAGAGCGAGGGGCGGTCCGGATCGGCGACGATAGCCTCGAAATCTTCGCTCGTGAGGCCGCGCGCCAGGCGACTGGCAAAGCTGGATTGCAGCTGGCGCACGTAGTGCTCCACGTCGTAGTCCCGCGCGTCTTGCGGCAAGGCGGGCAACGCGTCGGCGGCGTCCGTATCTTCGCCGGCGTCGGCGTCGACCCAAAGGCCCGCACGGCCTTGCGTGCGCCGATAGACGTACACCCGCTCCCCGACGCTCCAGTGCTCGCGACCGTTGGCGAGCATGGCTTCGTACGGCAATTCTTGGCGCTGTAAGCGCGTGCCGGCGTACTGTTGCGGGGTCTTGGTCAGCCGCACGCGCGAGCAGACGTCGAACGTCGGCAGCTCGCGAGCACGCAACGCGCGCAGGGTGGCCACGTAGGCGGCGCGAACGCCGGGCAAATCACCGGCCAGCAGCCGTTCGATGGCGCGGCGCAGAAACGTCTCTCCGAAGGGCTCGGCGCGGCTGGAACGGAAGGCGACGCCTTTCAACGACAGCTCGCCGCGGTACGGCTGAAGCGCGTAATTTTTCGGCTCGTGCGAGAGCATGGCCGCGTAGCGACCCTCGAATTGCAAGTCGACCAGCGGGGGCAACAGCGCCGCCACCTCCGCGACTACCCGGCGCTCGTCGGCTTCGTCGAAGCTGTCTGGCACCGCGAAGTACACTCCGTCGGTGTCCGCTTCCAAAAGCTGCACTCCCCGCTCGGCCAACTGCTGGCACATGAAAGAGAGCAGCTCTCGCCCGCGCTTGGTCACCTCGTTGGCGGCGTGCACGTCGGCAAAGCGGGTCAAGCCGACCGCGCCCAAGTAGCCGTAGGCCGAATTGACCACCAGCTTGATCGCCGCCGACACCGCCTCCAGCTGAAAGCGCGCGGCCGAGCCTGCCGGTGCCGCGCGCGCCCCGGCTTTGGCCGCCAGCCGTCGCTCGACCAAGCGATCCACGACCGCCAGAAACACGCCCAAGCGATCGCGCCCGGGTCCAATCTGATACTGGCGCATGAGCGAGGGATAGAGGCTCGCCACGTCGGCCTTCACGATGCGGGTCGCCACCCCCGACGCGAACAAGTACAGCGCCGCGCCTTGGTGCAGCGTGCCGTCGCTGCCTTCGTGAGCCGGCAACGCCGCTTTGGCGCGCAGGTACGCTCGCACCAGTAGCGGATCGAGCACGCCTGTCGCGGCTCCCGCGTCGGCCAGTCGCTCGTAGCGACGCGGCGCCATCTGGCTCAACGTAAACGCGGCGCCGCCCAGCACGCGCGCCACGCCGGCGGCTTCGTGCACGTCGTCACCGGCGTAGCGCCGTACTCGCTCTGGATCGCTCAAGAACGTCTCGTAAATGCGCGCGCCGGGAATGTACTCGCGATCGGCGGTGGCCAAGCCGAAGTGGCGCGCCACCGCTTTCAAGCCGTGCCCCGGCAAATCGCGGGCCGAAAAGTCGTAACGGCGAACCGCGTCCATCGAATCGAGCAGCTCGCGGCCCGGCACCGTGTAGCGCGCGCGCCGCAGACGCTCGAGCCACGCCGCACCGGCTTGCCCCAAGCGCGCTCCGCGCGACGCCGGGCGCAGGGCGAAATCGACGTGCAGCCGCCGGCCCAACGCCAAGCGAATGCGCAAACGTTCGGCGCGCCGCATCACGAACGGCAGATCGAAGCCGTGCAGGTTGTGATTTTCGATCACGTCCGGATCGTGAAACGCGATGCGCGCGGCCAGCTGCTGCAGCAGCTTGGCCTCGGAGGCGTCGTCGTCGCCCGCCGCCTCCAACAGCTCGTGCTCACCTTCAGGCGTCCGCACCGCGATCAAAAATACGCGATCTACATCCGGATCCAGGCCCGTCGTCTCCAAAT
>JBEQSW010000061.1:0-29739 GCA_040348565.1 Myxococcales bacterium
GGGAAATATTTTTGGTTTTGGTCCTCCAAAAACAAAAATGCGTTCTCGCCTCCCGTCCTCCCGTCCTCCCTGTGAAAACTCTCGGAGGCTCTCGACACGACCCGCCAGCGCGGCGGCAGCCCGAAGCGCTCGCTAAGCGTGGCCCTGCGACGCTACGGAAGTTTCTGCAAGGGATCTGCGGCGGGGCAGCCCTAGATGTGATGAATCAGGGGCGAATGACTTGGGTCCCGGGCGGGGGGGTGAAGGCGAACTCCCCTTGCGGTGCCTTGGTGTTCACTTCGCTGGTGACGAAATCGAAGCGGTTGCGGTTGCCCTGCGCGTCGATGATGAGCACGCGGCGGACTTGATACGTCTGCGCGTCGACGTAGAAGAAGACGCGCTCGTAGGCGGCCGTCGGCTGCAACGGCTCGCCTGCCAGCACGTAGCCGCTCTCGAACTTCATCTGCTTCGAGTCCTGCTTGGTGAACTTGAAGTTTTGTTTGAGCTTGCCCTGACCGGTCAGGAACGAGAGCGCGGCGGGGTACTGGGTTTTGGCCAGCTGCTGCTCGTACATCTGCTTGTTTTCTTTTTCGTAGATCTTGATCAACGTGCCGTCGGAAACGACACGGTTGCCATTGCTGGTGTAGCGCCAGCTCATCTTGCCTGGCTTCTCGAAGATCACCGAACCGGCGGAGTCTTTGGTTTTGTCGTACGCCTTGACCTGATAGCGTTGCTTGAAGCCAGCCTTGAAGGTCGTGGTCTTGTCGTAGAATGCCTGGACGCGGTCGACGATTTGGTCGGCGCTGAGCGCGGCGTTCGGGGCGGCGGGCGCGGGCGGCTTGGCTGCCGGAGGAGCCTTCTTGGCTTCTTGGGCAGCGGAGGAGCCGGCGACGAGCGGCAGGGCAAAACCGAAAGCAGCGAAAACTGCGAAAGTGCGACGATTCATGGCAATCCCTAAACCCGAGAACCGGGTCGTTTGTTCTACGCTTGTAACGCGCCAAAGCTTTGCTCCCCTACAAAGGAGTTTCAAGGCGATTGGCCGGGGCCAACGGGGCGCGTCCAAACTCTCGATATCAATAGATTTTTGAAGCAGCTGGCTCAGGCGCGTCGGCGGGGGACGACGCGGCGCGGACGCTTCTTGCTGAGTAGTGCGAGCAGAACGCGCGCCCGGCTGTCCAACCCGGCGCCGGTTTGGCCCTTGCCACCGGCCTCTTCCAAAGCGCTGAGCAGGCCCCCGAGCCGCAGGTGAGTCATGGCGATGGCGAGCGCGTCGCTGGCGTCAGCGGGGGGCAGGCCGTCGAGCGACAGCGCCGCCCGCACCATCAACGCGACCTGACGTTTGTCGGCCTGACCGGAGCCGGCGATGGTGCGCTTGATCTTGGCCGGCGCGTACTCGGCAATTGGAATGCCGGCGCGGGCCAGGCATAGCAGCACCACGCCGCGCGCGTGGCCGAGCTTGGCCGCCGCTTGCGCATCTTTGTGGAAGAACAAGCTTTCGACGGAGCTGACCGTCGGGCGGTGGTCCGCGATCACGCGCGTGAGCTGGCGCTCGAGCTCGACCAGGCGTGACGCTATCGACTCGGTGCCGGCGAGCTCGATGACACCGTGAGCCACGTGCAACAGCCGATTGCCGGTGCGCGACACGACTCCCCAACCGAGGTGGCGAGTTCCGGGGTCGATGCCGAGCGCTATCACTGCACCAGCCATAGCAGCCATTTTGCCGCATGGAAAGGTGTAGGATGCGCCGCGCCCATGTTTCTAGACAAACGCCACAAGCTGTTTTTGGTGCTGGCCGGCATCTTCACCACCTGCCTGGTGGTGGGCGACATCATCGGCGGCAAGTTGATTCAGTGGCACATGTTCGGCTTGGAGTTCACGACCACGGTGGGCATGGTGCCGTTTCCGGTCACGTTCTTGCTGACCGACGTGCTGAACGAGTTTTATGGGCAGCGCGCGGCGCGCTTCATCACCATCGTCGGCTTCGGCATGGCGGTGCTTTCGTTCGCGTTCATCTTCTTGTCGGCCGCGGTGCCGTTCGCGCCTTTCACCCATGCGCCGGATTGGACAGGCGTGAACGAGGCCTCATTCAACAACGTGTTCCTCGGCTCGATGCGGATGATCGTCGCGTCGCTGTGCGCCTACTTGGTCAGCCAGTTCGTCGACATCGGCGTGTTTCATCTGCTCAAGAAGAAGACGTCGGGCAAGCTGTTGTGGCTGCGCGCTACCGGCTCGACTGCGGTCTCCCAGCTGATCGACACCATCACGATCAACTTCGTGGCCTGGAGCGGGATGATGAGCGCGGGCAAAATCGTCAACATCATCTATTCGGCCTACGGCCTGAAGTTGCTGATCGCGGTCGGGCTCACTCCGTTGATTTACCTATGTCATACGCTGGTGGAGCGGGGCCTGGGCATCCAACCAATTTTGGTCGGGGGAGAAGCCCCCGACGACGTGTTGGCCGAAAAATCGAGCGCGGCCACGTAACGCGCAAGTAACGCGACGGTCAGTACGGCGTCACCCTGAAAGAGCTTTGCAGGGCTCAGCAGCTTGATGAACTGACCAGCTATAAATGACTAGACAAAATTGCTACAATCCTTGGGAGTGATCGTGATACGACCCCGCTCGTGTCCAAACGTCGTCGCGACCAAGTCGTGATTTGACGTGCGGTAAAGCTACGTCGTCGCGACGAAAGCCGTGATTCGACGTCGGGAAAGCTACGACCAGGAGCGGGATGACCATGACCAAATTCGTATTTCAGGGCGCCAGGATTGCCAGCGTGTCGCTGTTGGCTCTGGCTTGCGGTGCTGCAGATCCATCCGAGACCGACCAAGAGAGCTTGGGCCAAGCGGAGAGCTCGCTGACCTCCGCCGACGCAACGCGCTTCTTCGTTCCTCCGCCGGATGCCGGCGCGGTGAAGCAGGTGGCGGCGCTCATCAAAGCGCACGACCTCGTCAACGCCGCCAAAGTGACGTTGATGGTGACCACCCCCCAAGCCGTTTGGTTCGTGGGTGGCACCCCCGCCGAGGTGGAAAAATCGGTTAAAAAGACGATGAAAGAGGCAGCCCTACAAAAGCGGGTGCCGGTGCTGGTGGCGTACAACGTGCCGTACCGGGACTGTGCGCAGTATTCCGGCGGCGGCGCTGTCGACACCGCGGCTTATCAGGCTTGGATTGACGGCTTCGCCAAGGGCATCGGCTCGGCCAAGGCGGTGGTGATCTTGGAGCCCGACAGCCTCGGTATCATTCCGTACAACACCACCATCTACGGCGCCACGGAGTGGTGCCAGCCTACGGTGGTGGGTGAGGGCGGGACGCCGGTTCCGGCGCCGGGCGCGTCGCCGGAGGCGCGCTATGCGCAGCTGCAATACGCGGCGGCGTCGCTGCAGACGAAGGCACCGGCCGCTGCCGTCTACCTCGACGGCACGCACGCCGGTTGGCTCGGTGTCGGCGAGGCGGCCTACCGCATCAACAAGGCCAGTCACGATCCGGTGACGGGCGCGGCGCTGAGCCGAGGCTTCTTCTTGAATGCCTCTAATTTCCAGACCACCGCTCAATCGACCCAGTTCGGCACTTGGGTGTCCATGTGCACGGCCTTCGCGACCAATCCCGAAGAAGGCGGCTGGCGGTTGGGCCATTTCGATTGGTGCGCCAGCCAGTACAACCCGGCCACCGGCTACGGCCTCGACTACAGTCCTGAATATGCGGCCAGCGTGACCGCTCAAATTCAAGGCTTGATGGGCAGCGCAGTAGCGACCCTGCCGTTCGTGATCGACACCGGGCGCAACGGTCGTGGCGCGTTCGACGCCGTGCCCTACGCCAGCGCTCCCTACTCGCAACCCTCCGCAGTGATTTCTGCGCTCAGCAGCGGCGGATGGTGCAATCCGGTCGGGGCCGGGCTAGGCGTGCGCCCGACCGCGCAAACCGGCGTGCCGCTGGCGGATGCTTACCTGTGGATCAAGATCCCAGGCCAGTCCGACGGCTCCTGCGATATTGCCGGTGGCGCGCGCGGCTGGGACTTCTCGCAGTACAATCCGTGGGGCGTGACGGGCAGCGATGCTCAGAGCCATTTCGATCCGCTGTGGGGTCAGGTCGATCCAGCGGCGGGAGCGTGGTTCCCGCAGCAAGCCTTGCAGCTTGCACAGAACGCCAGCCCTCCCCTCTTTTGAGAAAGCATGTTCGGCGGTTCGGCGGAGCCTCCTCCGCCGAGCCAGGCCGTGCGATTGAGGCCTAGAGGCTACCGCTCCAAACGACTCCGCCGCCTGCGGGCTGCACAATCGGCAGCAAGTAGGCGGCGTGGTCACCGCTTTTGCTCTTGGGCAAGAACCAGAGCCCGGCGCCGATCGCCAACGCGGCTCCGCCCAGCGCAAAGAACGCAATCTCGGCCCGCTGTTGATTGATGGCCTGCTGGGTGAGCACGGCCAAATGGGCGTTGGTGCCGGGCGCGCAATTTTTGCTGGTAGGACAGATACCGTCGCGCTCGCTGAGGGTGCTGCGCGTCTGGGCCAAGAAGTAAAAGCCGATACCCACCCCAACGACGCCCGCTCCGCCCGCTGCCAGCGCCGCCCAGCGCGTTGGCGCAAGACCCGAGGACGGCGTGCGCCCGGCGAGCACGTGGGCAGCCGGCGAATGCGCTGGCGGCGCGGGGACAGCTGAGGGCACGCCCGGCGCAGGTACCACCGGTGGGCTCACTAGCGGCGCGGCCGTCGTGGCGTCGGGTAGCTTTTCGAGCAACGGCACCTCGACGTAGGGCGCAGAGCCTTCACCCTGCACGTCGATGGTGGTTTGCCAATCGCGGTAGCCGTAGGCTTTCACCACGATAACGTGCGTGCCCGGATCGATCGGTACTGGGACGCCCCAGGCGCTGCTGCCAAGTCGGAAGCCGTCGCGCTCCACGCTGAGCGCGGGCAATCGATCAGCGGCCGGTACGTCGACCGTGAGGTAGCTCAAGCGCGGGCGGAGCTGGTTGGCGTGGGCTTCGGCCGCTACTCCACGTGGATCGCCGGCGCGCTTGGCCAGCTCGACCGCGTCCTGATAGGCGGCGTAGGCGCGGGCAAGCTTGCCGCTCTGCTCGAAGCACTCAGCCAGCGGGAGCAGCGCATCGAGCTGCGCGTCCAAGCTGTAGCTCTCCGCATATTTTTCGCACGCTTCCGCGGCACTGCCGGCCGCTGTCAACCGCTTTGCCTCCACCAGCAGCGCGACCGAAGTCGTGCGCGCGTCCCGAGGCGCCGCCTGCCCCAGCGCCGCACCCGGCAAGACTAGCGCGATCAGAAAGCTCCGAAACATGCGTCGTCGTGACATTCGCCCCCAGGTCGATCGAGAAGTCAACGAACAGCGGCAGCGTCGCCGCGCTCGAAAATCGATGCGAGTACATCATGCCTTCGCCTCGCTCGATCGCGTTGCAGGCGGCGTGCCGGCAGCCGAAGCACGCCCGAAACAAGCACATTCGCCAGCGGCCTGCGCGTGGACCGACGGCGGTGTCCGGAATCTCGAACAGTGGTTGTACGAAAAGCCGGACAGTTACTTACAAGCCGACTGGCAAGCTTCGAAGGCCTTCTTGCACAAGTCGAGGTTGCCGAAACCGGGGACGCCCCCGTCGACCGGGGCGCTCAGGCAGCCCTGCATGGCTCCCTGGCAGCGCGCTAGGCACGCCGCCGACGGAGCCGTGAAAACCGGCGCCGAGGGCAGCGGCGGGACGACGGCGCCGTTGCCACCGCCCGCGGCGGCCGTCGCGGTCGCGGTCGTGGGCGAGCTTGGCGACGGGGCCGCAGCCGGAGCCGCGTGCGCCGAGGCATCCGCGACGGGCCGTTTCGGCTTCAGCGCGGGCTCTTTGGCGTCATCGTCCAGAGGGCGCTTTTTGGCAGCCGTGTCTTCGCGCGGCAACGCCGACGACGGCGAGGCGGGTGGCTCGGGCGTCGGCAGGGGTCGGGAATCCTGCTCCGCGCTCTCGCGCGCTTTGCAGGCGGCAGCGGGCGCCAACAGCGAAAAGCCAAGCAGAAACCAAGCGCCGACGCGGCTCAGCATGCTGAAGCAGAGTCCCAGCTTGGAACGCGAGTCAAGCGCGTTGGCGCGGCCTCGGCGACTCGGGTACCCTGCCGCACACCGTGCTGCTTTCCCGACCCGACGTGCCCCGTCCCTCGCAGTCCGCTCGCGACAAGGCCAAATCTCTGCTCGAGGAGCGGCTCGGCCCTTCGAAAGTTTTGACCGGGAAGGATGCCTGCGAGCGCTTCGTCCGTGACGAATCCGAAGCCGAGGGTGAGCTGCCCGACGCGGTGGTGCTAGCGACGTCGAGCGAAGACATTTTGGCGGCGCTCGCGGTCGCGCGCGAAGCCGCCGTGCCCATCACGCCGCGTGCCGGCGGCACCGGGCGCACGGGCGGCGCCGTACCCATGGCCGGCGGCATCGTGCTCGCCACCAGCGGCATGAATCAAATCGTCGAAATCGATCGCAAGGAGGGCATTGCGGTGGTCGAGCCGGGCGTGGTGCTCGCCGACTTGCACGCGGCGGTCGAGGCGGAAGGCTGGTTCTATCCGCCCGATCCCAACTCGCTAAAATCATGCGCTATCGGCGGCAACGTGGCCGAAAACGCCGGTGGGCCACGCGCTTTCAAATACGGAGTGACGCGCGACTACGTGTTGGGCGTCGAAGCATTCTTGCTCGGCGGGCAACGCATCCAGGCGGGGCGGCGCACCATCAAGGGCGTTACCGGCTACGACGTCACGGGCTTGCTGGTGGGTAGCGAAGGCACGTTGGCGGTGTTTGGCCCCGCCACCCTGCAGCTCATTCCGAAACCGCAGAGCGTGATGACCCTGCTGACGTTGTTCTCCAACGTGAACCAAGCTGGCCAAGCCGTGCAGGCCATCATCTCCGCCGGCATTTCCCCGCGCTGCATCGAGCTGCTCGACGCCTCCACGCTCGAGGCCATGCGGCTAGCCGGAAACCCCATCAATCCTGCGGCGGGCGCGATGTTGCTGATGGAGGTCGATGGCGACGAAGGCGCGGTGGAGCGACAAGCCGAGCGCATTTCGGGGGTGTGCGACGACGTGAAAGCGTTGGAAGTGCTGGTCGCGCAAGACGAAGCCCAACGCGAACGGCTGTGGTCGGCGCGCCGCGACATGAGCCACGCCGTGCGCAAGCTGACGCGTAAAAAGCTGAGCGAAGACGTGGTGGTGCCGCGCCAGCAAATCGGCGCCCTGCTGGATTTCGTGCGCGAAATCACGGAGCGCACCGGCGTGCGCACGCTGACGTACGGGCACGCCGGTGACGGGAATCTCCACGTCAATTTTCTGTGGAACGAGGACCATGAAATGCCCGCCGTCGAGCGCGCCATCCTCTCGCTGTTCGAGCGGGTGGTGGCGTTGCGGGGCACCCTGAGCGGAGAGCACGGCATCGGCGTGCTCAAGGCGCCCTATCTACCGCTCGAGCAATCCGCCGAGCTCATCGCGCTGCAGAAGGATTTGAAGCGCGTGTTCGATCCGGCCGGGCTGCTGAACCCCGGCAAGATTTTCCCAGTCGTGCAGCACAAAGCCTGTTGAAAGGTGTACGGAGGTCAGGACAGTCGGCCTTGGCATGCGGCGTGCTGTGGCGCGCCGCATGGACGCCATTCGAGGGATTGCAGATGCGTTGCTGACCGGTCGCCTGCGGTTGGTCTCACGGGAAGACGACGGCGCGGGCGGCGCGGTGCTCGGGTTCGCGACCGCCAGTGTGCGGCTGACACGCCGTGAGCTGTCGGTGCTGAAAGCAGCCGAAGGCGGCGCCGCCAACAAGCTGGTCGCCATCGAACAGTCGTTGGCTTGCTCGACCGTCAGTGAATCGCTGCAAACGGCCATGACCAAGCTGGGCTTCGCCGGTCGCACCGAGTTTCTGAAGGTGATGGCTTGCTTGCGCGCGCACGCGGACGGCACCGATCAAAGCGTGAGGCTGCTCCGCGGCCCCGACGGCTGCTGGCTGTTTCTCCCGGTCGAGGCGTTCGAGGACCCACGCTTGACCGTTGCCGAGCGTCAGGTCGTGGCGGGCGTGCTGAGCGGCCGCACGAACGCGGCCATCGCGCTCGGGCGGCGTACCTCCTGTCGAACGGTCGCCAACCAACTTGCCGCCATCTACCGAAAGTTGGGAGTTTCTTCGCGCTGGGAGCTGGCCGCGTACGTCGCCGCCGTGCCTGCGGCCAAGCAAGCCGCGGAGGTCGCGTAGACACGAGACGTTCGGCGCGCAATCCGCTCGTGCAGCGCCACTTCCCAAAGTTGATGCTATCTCACTTGCGCTGCACTAATCTTCCGAGATGCGTGGCAACCGCCGCCTGACCTTCCTCGGCCCGGGCAGCCCCCTGTCGTTCCCCGATCCGAACGATTCGGACGACGAAGGGTTGCTGGCGGTGGGCGGTGATCTCTCGCCGGAGCGGTTGTTGTTCGCGTACGACTCGGGAGTGTTCCCCTGGTACAGCGCGGGCGTGCCACCCTTGTGGTGGAGCCCCAACCCGCGCGCGCTGATGGATCGCGAACGCTTGCACGTCTCGCGTAGCCTGCGCCGCACGCTGCGCCAAGGCGTCTTCGAAGTCACTTTCGACCACGCTTTCCCGCAGGTCATAGAGGCATGCGCGTCCAACCGCGAAGGCGGCACCTGGATCTTGCCCGAGATGATGTTGGCGTACACGCAGCTGCATCGCCTGGGGCACGCGCACAGCTTCGAAGTGTGGCACGAAGGGCAACTGGCGGGCGGTTTGTACGGCGTGCGACGCGGCGCGCTGTTCGCCGCCGAAAGCATGTTTCACGTCGTGACCGACGCTTCGAAGGTTGCGCTCAGCGTCGCGCTCGACACCTTGTTTCGCGCCGGCATCCGCGCCTTCGACGTCCAGTTCGTGACCGAGCATTTGGCGTCGCTGGGCGCCTACGAGGTCACGCGCCCCGAATACCTGGCGCTGGTCGCGCAGACGACGCCGTGCGAGGTCTCCGCGGCCGCCATTCTGGCGGCGTTGCCGGGCTGGGCCCAGCGCTTTTGAGCACGCGCGTCACGCTCGCCGCTTGGCTGGCCGTCGCTTGCTCGTTGCCTCGCTTCGCGCCGCGGGCCGCGCCCGGCAATGCGAGCGGGCAGGCTCCCGCTCGCGCACCGGCCGGCGCCGCGTCGGGGCGCAGGCCCTGCCCGGTCACGCCCGGCGAAATCGGGCGGCTGCGCGACGAGCAACTCGACGAAATTTCGGGAGTCGTGGAGAGTACCAAGAACCCGGATGTGCTGTTCGTGCACAACGACTCTGGTGACTCACCGCGCTTCTTCGCCATCGACCGCAGGGGTGAGATGCTGGCCGAGCTCGAGCTCGCGAAGGTGCCCAAGCTCATCGACGCCGAAGACATCGCGCTCGGCCCTGGTCCGGGCGGCGGCTCCTTCGTCTATCTGGGTGACACCGGCAACAACTTCGCTTCGTTTCACCTCGGCATTCCGCGCCGCAAGGCCGTGCTCTATCGCGTGGCCGAGCCCGCCATCGCTTCCTCGGCGCGCCAGCAGAAGTTGAAGCTAAAAGACGCGTTTCCAATCGTGCTCACGTTTCCGCGAGGCGCGCGGGACGTGGAAGCCTTCTTCGTGGATCCGGTGGGTGGGGAGCTGTTCCTTATCTCCAAGCAACGCGATGGCCATTCTCAGTTGCTCGCAGCCAGCGCGGCCCAGCTGGCGGGCGGCGGAGGCCAGCTGACGTACTTGGGTGAGCTACGCTTTGGGCAAAGCTCGTTGCCCGGCAGCGCGATGCCCACGTCAGCCGCCATCTCCAAAGACGGCTCGGCGATTTTGGTGCGCACTTACTCGTCGGTGCTGCTGTTTGCTCGGCATCCGGGCGAGTCGGTGCCCAGCGCGCTCGGGCGCGCTCCGCGTTGGCTGCCGCCCCCCCACGAGGCCCAGGGGGAGGCCATCGCCTTCGTCGACGGTGACCGCGCCTTCGTGACCATCTCCGAGGGGGTGAAGCCAGCCATCAATTGCGCGGCCTTGGAAAGGGCTATGCCGCCGTGATTATGTAGCAATTTCAATATTTTAACCAATTGCCCTTAATCCCGATTGATTTGGTGCTAAATGCGCGAAGCCCCCATGCAGGCCGCCCCTACCATCAGCACGCACCAGCCCGCGGAAGCCGTCGAGCTCAGGCTCAGCCACCTGCGCCAGCTCGAGGCCGAGAGCATTCACATCCTGCGCGAGGTCGCCTCCGAGTTCGACAACCCGGTGATGCTGTACTCGATCGGCAAAGACTCGGCGGTCATGACGCACTTGGCGCGCAAGGCGTTCTACCCCGGCAAGCTGCCGTTCCCTCTCTTGCACATCGACACGACGTGGAAGTTCAAAGAGATGATCGCCTTCCGTGACAAGTTCACGAAGGAGCACGGCCTCGATCTGATCGTGCACACCAACCAGCAGGGTGTCGCGGACAACATCAATCCGTTCGACCACGGCAGCAACAAGTACACGCAGATCATGAAGACCCAAGCGCTGCTGCAGGCGCTTGCGACGGGCGGCTACGACGCAGCCTTCGGCGGCGCGCGCCGCGACGAAGAGAAGTCACGCGCCAAGGAGCGCATCTACTCGTTCCGCGATCGCTACGGCCAATGGGATCCGAAGAACCAGCGCCCCGAGCTGTGGGACCTGTACAACGGCAAGCTGACGAAGGGCGAAAGCATCCGCGCGTTCCCGCTGTCGAACTGGACCGAGCTCGACATCTGGCTCTACATCTACCTCGAGAAGATTCAAATCGTGCCTCTGTACTTCGCGGCCGAGCGCCCCGTGGTCGAGCGCAACGGCACGCTGCTGATGGTCGACGACGACCGTATTCCGCTGAATCCCGGCGAAAAACCGCGCATGGAAATGGTGCGCTTCCGCACCCTCGGCTGCTACCCGCTGACCGGCGCGCTCAAATCGCACGCCGCCACGCTGCCCGACATCATCCGCGAAATGCTGCTCACCAAGTACTCCGAGCGCCAGGGCCGCCTGATCGACTTCGACGAAGAAGGCTCCATGGAAACCAAAAAGCGCGAAGGCTACTTCTGATGCCTAGCGCCGGCACCGCAAGCGCCGTAGCAGCAGACCTTCGGACCCAGATTTTTTCACAGGGAGATCGGGAGATCGGGAGTCGTGCGAGCGTGAATTTTGGGTTCACGAGCCCGTCCACGATTTTCGGCGCAACTCAGAGCGCCGTCGACCGATTCGACACCGTGGAGACGAATAAATCGTGGGCCCTTTCCGAGATGGTCATCGCGGCATGTATCGAGGTCCACCGTCAACTCGGACCGGGTCTGCTCGAAAGCATCTACGAAGAGTGTTTGTGCCGGGAGCTTGCCGAGCGAGGTCTTGGTTTCGAGCGTCAGAAACCAATTGCGCTGGTCTACAAGGGCGCTCCGCTGGACCAAGCGTATCGGGTCGATCTAGTCATCGAAGGCTCCCTGCTAGTCGAGATCACGGCACTCGAGGGGCTGTTGCCGATTCATGCGGCCCAGGTCGTGACTTACTTGCGTGTTGCGGGCTTGGAGCACGGATTGCTCGTCAATTTCAACGCGATGACGATTCGTGACGGACTACGTCGCCTGTCTCGCACCCCAAAAACCTCCCGTCCTCCCGTCCTCCCTGTGAAAAAATCTGGGTCCGTCTGAGCCGTTACGAGCCGTCATGAGTGAGCAAGAGTTAATTAGTAGGGACATCCTCGGTTACCTGGACCAGCACCAGAAGAAGGAGCTGCTTCGGTTCGTTTCGGTGGGGTCAGTGGACGATGGCAAGTCGACGTTGATCGGGCGGCTGCTGCACGACACGCACGGCATCTACGAAGATCAGCTGTCGGCGGTGAAGCGCGCTTCCGGGCGCGCCGGCATGGAGATCGATTTCTCGCTGTTTACCGACGGCTTGAAGGCCGAGCGCGAGCAGGGCATCACCATCGACGTTGCGTACCGTTACTTCTCGACGGCCAAGCGCAAGTTCATCATCGCCGACACGCCCGGGCACGTGCAGTACACGCGCAACATGGCGACCGGTGCTTCTACCGCCAACGTCGCAATCATCTTGATCGATGCGCGCTTGGGCGTGCTGCAGCAGTCGCGCCGCCACGCCTACATTGCCTCGCTGCTCGGCATTCCTCACTTGGCGGTGTGCATCAACAAGATGGACTTGGTCGGCTACGAGCAAGCGCCGTTCGACGCCATCAAGCAGGAGTTCAGCGCGTTTTGCAGCCAGCTCGGCTTCAAGGGCGTGAAATTCATCCCCATCAGCGCAAAGCTCGGGGACAACGTCGTTCACTCCAGCCCGTCGACGCCCTACTACAGCGGCGGCACCCTGCTCGAGCACCTGGAGACGGTGCCCATCGCCAGCGACATCAACTGGACCGATTTCCGCTTCCCGGTGCAGTACGTGATGCGCCCGGATCTGAACTACCGCGGATTTTCGGGCAGTATCGCCTCCGGCATCGTCAAGCAGGGCGACACCTTGATGGTGTTGCCGTCGCGCCGTACCAGCAAGGTGGTCGCCATCGACACCTTCGACGGCGAGCTGCCGACCGCGCACGGCGGCCAGAGCGTCACCATCAAGCTGGCCGACGAGATCGACATCAGTCGTGGCGACATGTTGGTTCACCCGAACAACCTGCCGCGCGTCGACCATCGCTTCGACGCCATGATGGTGTGGCTGAGCGAGCGCCCGCTGGATCGCCAGAAGAGCTACCTCTTGAAGCACACCACGCAGCTGGTGCGCGCCGAGATCGAAGACGTGGCGTTCACGGTCGATCTGGAGACGTTGAAGCAGAGCGAAGCCGCGCGCCTGGAGCTGAACGACATCGGTCGCGTCACTATCTCGTGCCGCCGCCCGCTGTACTTCGACGCCTACAAGCTGAATCGCGTCACCGGCGCGTTCATCTTGGTCGACTCGCTGTCGAACAACACCGTCGCGGCGGGCATGATCTTGCCCGACGCCCCGCAAAAAGACGAAGAAGAGAGCCGCAGCCCGACCTCGTTCCGTCCCCGCTCGCAAGTCAGCCCCGACGAGCGCAGTGAGCGGCTCGGCCAAAAGGGCGCCACGGTTTGGCTGACCGGCTTGCCGGCTTCGGGCAAAACCGCGATCGCGTTCGCGCTGGAGCGCCGCTTGTTCGACCAAAAGCGCCTGGCCTACGTGATCGATCCGGACGACGGCCTTTCGCTCGGCGTGCACCCGGATGGCTCGAGCCCGGCGCAGACGCCGGAGCTGGCGCGCCGCTGTACCGACGCCGGCATCATCCCGATTTTCGCCTACGCCTCGCCGCTGATCGCCGACCGCTTGGCCATTCGCGACGCCGTCGGCTCCGAGCGCTTCGTCGAGATTTACGTGAAGACCTCGCTCGACGTGCGCAAGAAGCGGGACCAGCGTGGCGCCTACGGTCCGGGCCACCCGCAGCCGAGCGAAGAAGCTCCCAAGACGCCCGATCTCGTGGTTTCGCTCGACAACGCCGATCCGGAAGAGGCCGCCCAAGCCATCATTTCGGTGCTGGTGAAGCGCGGGCTGCTGCCGTCGGCGTACGCGCTTTAGCCAGTCGGCAGCGCTTTCGGCGGCCGACGCCGCGCTTCGTTTCGCGCTTTCAGCGACCCGGGGCTGGCGTATGCTGCGCAGGCCTTGAAGACGTCACCCCTGGTCGTGATGGCGCTCGAAATCGAGAGCCAAGGACTGTTCGCGGAGCGCGGCGTGCCCGTGCTGTACACCGGTCTCGGCAAAGTGAACGCGGCCTACCGCTTGGCCCGAGCGCTGAGTGAGCACCGCGCTCGGCATGGCGTGGTCCCGCGGGTCGTGAATTTCGGCACCGTCGGCAGCCCCAAGCTGCCGGCGGGCAGCGTCGTGGCGTGTCGCCGCTTCGTGCAGCGCGACATGGACGTTTCGGGGCTGGGTTTTGCGCTGGGCACGACCCCCTTCGAAGACGTTCCGGCCACGCTCGAGTTCGCTCCTCTGTTTTCGCACCTGCCCGAAGGCATTTGCGGCACCGGTGATCGCTTCGAAACCGGCAAGCCGCTGGTCGACTGCGACGTCATCGACATGGAGGGCTACGCCTTGGCCAAGGTCTGTCACCTGGAAGGCGCCGAGTTCGGCGCGGTGAAGTTCGTGACCGACGGCGCCGATGGCAACGCCGGCGTCGACTGGCAGGCGAACCTGCCCCGGGCCGCTCGCGCCTTCGTCGATCACTACGCGCATCTGCTGGGCGGCTGAGCGGCGCCCCACGCGGAGCCGTCGCGCTCAGTCGACTGAATCGAAGTCGTGCAGGTCTTTGCCGGCCTCTTTCGACAAAATATCGAGCGCGGCAGCGGCCCCGTCACCGGCGGAGATGATCGCCTGAATCTTGTCGGGGCGCGTGGCCCAACCGACGACATACGCATTCTCGACGCTGGTGCGACCGTTGCGATCGGCGTCGATGGCGCGCGCAGGTAAGCCAATGCCCTTCAAGATTTCGAGCTTCGTGCCCATCGCGATCACCAAGTATTTGGCTTGATGGGCTTTGCCTCCAGCCTGCACCGTAAAACCGTCTCCGCTCTTGGCCACCGCCGTGACCTCGAGCTCCACTAGCTTGCCGCCCTGGTCCGTCACCTGCTTTTTGGCGATGGCCATCAGCTCTTTGCCGGTGATCTTGGGTAGACCTAGGTAGTTGTAGAGTAGAGCGGAGTTCATCCACGTGCCGTTTTGGCCAAAGACGGTGACGTCTTGCTTGTTTTTG
This sequence comes from Myxococcales bacterium, assembly GCA_040348565.1. Lineage (GTDB taxonomy): Bacteria > Myxococcota_A > Polyangia > Polyangiales > Polyangiaceae > PMG-095. The sequence continues at coordinate 14,656 of JBEQSW010000061.1, forward strand.
GCCAAAAAGAGCGCCGCGCTCAGACCACCCGGACCGTCCCCGACTACAATTACGCTTGCCATGCTGGGTCTCCTTCGAAATCAGCGCCCAGCCTTGCCCAGGTTCGCGCCGAGGAGCAAGCCGAGAACGCTCATGAGCGTGCTCGGCGCCGTGGGCATGGTGTGGGGCAGCGCCTGCGCCAGCCACGACGCCGCGCGAGCGTCGCGGCCTGACCCGGGTGCGACCTCCGCACGCGCCGCAACCCCACCGCGTCCGTCGGCGGCGTCCCCCGCTCTCGCCAACGCGGTCCGCTCGAGTCACCCCACGCTTTTGATCACCGACGTGGGCGTGCTGGCCGCGCTCGAACGGCAAGGGCTCACGCTCGCAGGCGTGCTGGGCGCCAGCAACCCCGACCTCGACAACCACGAGCTGGCCGAGCTTCCGAGCTTTTTGCCGCTGGTGCAGCAACTGGAACGAGAGATTGCGCGCGCGGGAGCGGCCGACAAGCTCGCCGGCATCGACGTCGCACGCTTCTCGCACCGGCTATTCGATGCGCGCTTTCTGCGGCTGCCGCAGGCGCGTTTCGTGCTCGCCGGGGTCGTCAACCGCCCCGACCGCGCCGCCTTCGCTCCCGGGTCTTGCGGAGAGACGAGACTCGTCTACCGGCTGGCGTACGCGTTGGACGCCGAGCACGCGTCCAAGCTCCCCATGACCCTCGGCATCGAGCTCGAGGTGCCACGGGGCGAAGACGGCTGCCGCGCCGCCGCCGCGCGCTGGCTCGAGCCAACCCTCCCCGTGACCAACGGCGGTCGCCCCGACGACGAGGCCCGCGCTACGGCGTTGCGCTCGCAGCAAGGCCCGCTTTCACCCGCGCTCACCCGTGTCGGCTCGGCCACGGCGCGCGTGGTCGTGAACCTGCAGCTCGTGCGTTGGCCGTCGACGGTCAGGCCCGATTTGGGCGGGCACGCCGAGTACCTGCTGCGCTCTTTCCGCGCCGACAGCGCCGGCAAGCTGCAGCCCGAGCCTTTGGAAAACACCCCGGACGCGGCCGTTTTCGGCACCCCGGGGAAGCGGGCGCGGCTGCTGTCGTTCTTGAGCGACAACGCCGCCAGCGTCGACGCCGGCACCCCGCGCTTGCCCGACGATTTGTTGGCCACGCGTGCGCTGTCGGTCACTCCACGGGGCTTGAACCGACTCGCCAATCGTCCGTTCACGGCCGGGCTCGGCCCGACCCCGTTCGCCGCGCGCGATTTTGCGGGTGCCGCTTTCGCGAAGTCGAACGCGGGGTTGCTGCGGAGGCTCGATCAGCTCACCTGTCCCGGTTGTCACCAAGCGCGCAGCGTGGCGGGCTTTCATCTGCTGGGAGAGGACGCCGCCGACGCGCCCGCCGAAAACGCGCTGGCGGTCGCGGTTTCGCCGCAAGTGACGGCGGACTTGCCGCGGCGCCTGCGCATTGCCGAGCAGTTGCTCGACGGCGCCGCCCCTGATTTCTCGGCCCCGTTGCCCGAGCACGGAGACCCGGCCGGTAGCTACGGTCAGGCCTGCGCGCTGAGCAGCGATCCTAGCTTTGCCGGCTGGACCTGCCCGGCCGGCATGCGCTGCTCGAGCATCGAGGCGGCAGCGACGGACCCGGTGGGACAATGCCTGCCCGAGGTGCCGGAAGTAGGTGACGCGTGCGAGCGTGGTGCCGTCAGCCAGCGCGCCGATCCTCTGCGTGATCGCCTGAGCTTGCAGCAGCTGGAGCCTTGCCCGAGCATGCTCTGCAATCGCAGCGGCGTGGGCTTTCCCGGCGGCATGTGCACCGCCGCCTGCGGGCAAGCGGGCGCCGCGTGCGGCTCGATTGCCATTTTGGACTCGTTCAACGCCTGCTTGGCGCGCGGCGAAAGTTTCCTGTCGTGCATACGCGGCAATGTTCAACCTGCTGGCCTGCGTGCTTGCGACGACCGTAACCCCTGCCGCGACGACTACGTTTGCGCGCGTGGTGCCAACGGCGGAACCTGCCTGCCGCCGTACTTCGTCTTCCAGCTGCGCGTCGACGGGCACAGCAGCAGGCAGATGGCCGGACGCAGCGTTCCCCGCTAGATAAAGCGGCGCGATCGTTAGCGCGGCGCTCGGCGCGATGCCGCTCAGAGCAACCCGTGTTCCTCGAGCTTCGCGTACAGCGTGGAGCGGCTCACCCCCAGCAGACGCGCGGCCAAGCTCCGGTTCTGCTTGGCGACCGTCAACGCGCGTTCCAGCGCCTTTTTCTCGGCCGCTCGCACTTCCATGTCCAGCGGTAAGACCGCCTGCGCCTCCGTCGCCAGAGCGGGCGGCCGCTCGTCGACCGACGTGGGATCACTGGGCGGCGCAACCTCTTCCGGCGGCGACGCAACGGCCGCGACCACCGGCGGCGGCGTCACTGGCGCGAGCGCCGTCGGCTGCATGCGCAAGGCCGTCCCCGGCTGAGTCGCAAAGCGCACTTGGCGCGACAGCTCGGCGCGTACGTCGGCTTCGGTGATGTTGGGACCGTTGCTCAACACCACCAAGCGCTCCACGAAATTTTGCAGCTGGCGCACGTTGCCAGGCCAGCGCTGACCGCGCAGGGCCTTCACTGCCTCCCGCTCGATGCCGATGTGCGGCTTGCCGTTGGCGCGCCCCAGCATCTTGCAAAAATGCTCGACCAGCACGTCGATGTCTTCGCGCCGCGCGCGCAGCGGCGGCAACCACAGCGGCACCACGTTCAGGCGGTAGAACAGGTCGAGGCGGAACTGCTGGCGCTCGACCATGCTCTCGAGATCTCGGTGGGTGGCCGCGACCACGCGCACGTCCACGGCAATGGTCTTGGTGCCGCCCAGCCGCTCGATCTGTCGATCTTGTAGCAGCCGCAACAGCTTGGCCTGCAAAGAGAGGCTAAGCTCGCCAATTTCATCGAGAAAAAGCGTGCCTTTGTCGGCCAGCTCGGCGCGACCCGGCTTGCGCGCCACCGCGCCCGTGAAAGCGCCCTTCTCGTAACCGAACAGCTCGCTCTCCAGCAAATGCTCGGGCAGCGACGTGCAGTCGATCTTCACGAACGGCCCCGCCGCGCGCGGCGAAGCGTCGTGAATGGCGCGCGCCGCCAGCTCCTTACCGGTGCCGCTCTCTCCGCGCACCAGCACGGTAGCGGTGCCTTGGGCTGCCCGCTCCAGCGTGGCGTACACCTGGCGCATCGTCGCCGAGTCACCGATGATGCCGGCACGCTCGTGCGACGAGGGCGGAGGCGGTTGCTCCGCGCGCCGTTCGACGACCGTGAGCGCCTTGTTCAAGGCAAACATCACCTCTTCGGCGTCAATCGGCTTCTGCATGAAGTCCGAAGCTCCGGCGCGCAACGCGGCCATGGCGTCCGACACCGACGCGGTGGCGCTCATCATCACTACCGGTAAACCCGGCCACAGCCGCTCGAGCGCCTTCAGCAGGTCGGTCCCCATCGTGTCCGGCAACGTCAGCTCGCTCAAGACGACGCGCGCCGGCTCCTTCTCCAAACGCTCGATGGCTTCGGCTCCGGTCACGGCACGCGACACCGTCAGCCCGTGCTTGGCTAGAATTTGAGTCAGCTGGGTCGCAACCGCAGAGTCGGGCTCGACCAACAGAACGGTGCCTGCTTTGGCGTCTTGCGGCATGTGCCTTGGCGGTTCGATAGCGCCTCCAAGGTACAACAGCGTCCTCCGTATTCGTAAGGGCCTCGCAACGTGCACCCGGCGGCGCCTCTTGGCGGCCGCCGGGCCGACTCAACCGAGCGGGGTTATGATCAATTCGGAGCGCTATCGACGAGTAAGTCATCGGGCACCGGCTTGCCGCTCAAGGTGCCCAGGAAGGCGATCAAGTCCGCTTTTTCCTGAGGGGTAATGGCGAACGGCACGAGCTCTCCGCTGCCGGTGGCCAAGGTGCCACCCACCGCGTAAAAATCGATGACCTGCTCCAAGGTCGTGAATTGGCCAGCGTGCATGTAAGGTCCGCTGCTGGCGACTCCGCGCAAGCTGGGTGTACGGAATTTACCGACGTAGTCGGCGGGCACCAGGCCGTCGAGCTTACCGGTGTCCTGCTTGTCGCTGTACACGCTGTTGATGTTGAGCGGGCTGGTCAGCAAGGCGGCCAGGTCCTTGGGGCCTCCGCGCCCGTCGTCGGCCCCGGACACGCCCACTGGAACGCCCAGCTTGTGGAACGAGTGGTCCGAGAAGTGAGCGCCACCATGACAATTGATGCAGCCCTTGTCCACGAACAAGCGAGCCCCGTTGAGCTGCGAAGCATCGAATGCGCTGTCGTCACCGGCAAACCACGCATCGAACTTGGCCTCACGGCTGACCAGCTTCCGAGTGTAGGCCTCCAGAGCCTTGCCGAAATTCACGACGATGCCGTTGACTATGATCTTGTCGTCGCCCGCCATGTTGTCGAAGGCGGCTTGCGTTGGCTTGCCGCTGGCGGGAAAGCGCCCGTTCGTCGTGGCCAACCCGGCGTCCAGCGCGCCGAAGACGGCCTCGTACTCGGCCTTGTAGGCATCGTAGATGCGATGCGCGACCGTCAAACGAGTGCTGTTCATGATCGCTGGATTCTCGACCACGGCCGGGGGCAGCTCCCATTGAGCGGCGAAGCGACCACCCCAATTGGTCCAGGTATAAAAAGAGCTGTTCACCATGCCCGGCGCGTTGCGCGTATGAATGCCGGTGCCTTGCGAAACGACCGCACCCGACGGCGAGCGCTCGTCGTCGAGCACGGTGCCCGAGTGGCAGCTATTGCAGGAAACTTTCTGCACGTCGCCGGAGTTGCCCAGGTCGTTGTTCACGGTCATGGCACCCGAGAATTTCTCGTCGAAGAAAAACTTCTGCCCCAGCGCCGCCGCCGCCGCGTTGTCGGCGTATTTGTTGGTGGGGTCGGCGGGCACCGCAGGCAGCGGAGACATCCCGACGAAAGACGCGCGAAGGTCGACCTCGACCGCACCGCCCTCGCCCCCTGCCCCGCCTAGACCACCCAAACCACCCAAACCGCCCACGCCGCCTTCGCCGCCTGGACCCATATTCGCTCCGCCGACGGTGCTGCCGCCGGTCGACATGCCAGCCTTACCGCCGGCGTCTACGTTGCCGCCTTTGCCGCCATTGGCGGTGCCAGATGCGGCGGGAGTGCCGCCGTCGCCCGCGTGCGTCGAGCCCGCGCTACCGCCGCTGCTCTTTCCGCCGCTGCCGCTCGTGCCGGCGGTGGGCGTGTCGCCGCTGTCGTCGTCGTCGCTACAAGCAGCGAAGCCGAATACGGCGACCAGGGCTACGCCACTCAGCCACGTGCGATTCAATAGCATTCCGGACATCTTCTGTTCTCCCTTGACCGCTCGTCTCGTCGAGGCGCGGCGGCGGGCCAAAAAGCAACCGTCGTGCCAGCTGTTCCACACATGAATCTCTCGCTATTGTTGGCGTCTTCCGCGCTCGAGCTTTTTGCTCATGTGCTGAGTCGCAAACACTGTGTACGGATCTTCGGACAGGTGTTCGAGACGCCGCACAGCGCTCAATGCAACGAAGCTTCCAGGTGCGCCGTGCCATCACTGCTCGGTCGAGCCAAGTCGTGCTCGATGCGGCTCAGCAGCCGACGAACGTCGGGCTGCGAGAGACCGCGATTTGCGCTCAAGCTCAAGCCCTGGTCGACGTGAGTCAACGCCGGCAGCATGCCGCGCGCGCACAAGCGCGGATTGTTGCGGATCTGGACCGAGCGCGCGTGCGCCAGTGAGCCCAGGCCATGCAAGCTGTTGAGCTTGGGATTGTCGGCAACCGCAAGCTCCCCGACGTCGGTCAGGTTCCCAAGGCCAGTGGTTTGGTAGAGGCCATTGTGCGCAATGACCAAGGTCTCGACGCGGGTCAGGCCTTCCAGCCCGCGCAACGAAGCCAGCTCGGCGTTGCCGGTGATCTCGACGTCGCGGGCGCCACGCAGGTTTTGCAGGCCGGAAAGATCGTCTAGCTCGGCGTTGTCGTGGATCGACAAGCTGCCCACCTGCTGCAGCTGCTCCAGCCCGGTGAGGTCATCCAGCTGGGAATTGCCGTTGATTTCCAGCTTTCCCGAGACGCGACGAACGCTCGCGAGCGCCGACAAGTCACTGAGCTCGGACGCGGAGATCCGTAGATCGCCGTCGATGCGCTCGCACGCGCCGTACCGCGCCGCGTCCGCCGCCGTTCGCACCACCCCGCCCGCGCAGCTGGCCTTCGTGGCGGCGCTAGCAACGGGCCGGGCTCCGTGCGCCGCGCAAGCGTTGGCAGCCAAAGCAACGAGAACGGTGGTGAGCTGAAAGGCGGAGCGCATGGTCGAAAACATCTGAAAACCCTCGGTGATGTCGCGAGCGATTCGCTCAGCGCGCCAACCCCTAGAGCACGCGCCGTGCCAGGCCCTAATCCCCTCGTCACCCGCCTAGAGCCCCCGAATCCGACCGCCGCGCCGAACAGCCAATCTCCACCTGTACGAGCCACCGGACACTCGCTGTTCGAAGACGCTCACACCATTGCTGGTACTCCGCACTTCTGTATGATGCCTCACCAATGCGTGGTCCTCGCTGGCTCGTGTTTTGTTTCGTCTTGTTGTCGTTGGCTACGGGCTGCGGCGAAGACACGGTCGATACCGTCGGCAGCCATCATCACGTTGCTCGCACCAACGGCGGCGCGGTAACGCTCAGCTACGACGAGCGCATCGCGGTGGCGACCAACCGCGGTGACGGTTTCGTCAGCGTGTTCGAGCTCAAGCCAGAACGCGGGCCCGCGGACGCGGTAGTCAAGACGACGGTGCTAGACGTGGGCGAGGGCTCGGAGCCGTGGGCGGCGGTCATCGGCGCCGACGACGATACGGCCTATGTCATCTTGCGAAAGGCGCAAAAGCTGATCCGAATCGATCACCTGCGCACGGCGCCGGTCGTTGCCGCTGACTCGGTGGTGTTGGGCTCGGAGCCGATGGGTATCGCCATCACCCCCACGGGAAAGCTCGTGTTCGTGTCCAACTGGGCCGAGGGAACGGTCAGCACCATCAGCACGGACGGGTTCGGCCGGGGTCCGATCTTGGATCTGAACGAAAGACTGAGAGCGACCGGTACGCTCGGCGACGTGGAAAGCCGTCTGGCGCTCGCGCACCCGCGGGCGCTCGCCATCACCGACGACGGCGATCAGGACGACGACGACGAAACACTCTATGCGACGGAGTTCTTCTCCCAACCGCTCGCGCCGTTCAAAAACGATCCAGCCGCGGTCGATAGCAATCGCCAAGGCTTCGTCTACCCCATCTCGGTCGAAACCGGTCAGATCGGGCCGGCCATTGGCATCAGCCCTGTGTCGGCAACGGGCTTTGCCGACAGCGACGGCAACATGACCAGCTGCTTCCCCAACCAGCTGTTCGCCGCCGCCGCCGAGGGCAGCCGCTTGTACGTCACCAGCATGTGCACGTCGCCCCGTGGCCCCTTGGACAAGGCGGGCGACAACGCCGCCAACTTCAAGACGCTATTTCATCCTGCGGTGTTCGTCGTCGACACGACTTTCGATGCGACCGCGAAGACCCGCGTGAACCAAGAGCTACCGAGCGAGGGGCGTTTGCTCACGGCGGTTCTGCAACCGGCTTACGACAGCGATGCCAGCGCCGCCGGCTCTCCTGCCGAGACGCGCATGCCCTTGATTCCCAACGACATTGCGTTCGGCGCGGCGTCGAAGAGCGGCGTCTCGGCATACGTGCTCGCGCTCGGCGCCGACACGCTATTTCGGCTCGACTACGACGCGAATCGCCAGCTAATCGGCATTGGCTCGCCCCAGCACCGCTTCGTGGCGCCCTTGTCATTTCGGGGTTACGCGACGGGCCTGGCGGTTTCGCGCCGTTCCGAACATCCGTTCGCGCTCGCGCTGAGCGACGTGGCGCAGCAGCTCAGCGTGGTCGACTTGGCGCACGAGCAAGTCGCCAAGAAGAAGCCCGCCATGCCGGACACCGCCCGCGCCGCAGCGTCGTTGGACTCGCCCGCCAACCTGGGCCGAGGCGCGTTCGCGACCGGCCTTGGCGTGTGGTCGTATCAGGGGGCAGCCTGGAGCTCGTGCGAGGGCTGTCACCCCGGCGGTCTGAGCGACGGCGTGACCTGGTATTTTTCGCGCGGGCCGCGCCGCACGCTTTCGCCCGCCAATACCTACGAAAAGGGCCGAGAGCAGCCTGGCCAGCGCTTGCTACTTTGGGGGGCAAACGTGGACGAGATCCACGACGTCGAGAGCATCGTGCGCACGGTGAGCGGCGGCGTGGGCGCGATGCTTTGGCAGTATCCCGCCGATGGTCAGCCGTTCAACGATTGCCGCTTGGTGTACGACGGCAAAGCGTTACCAGCCGCCAAGGAAGGCAGCATCACCTGCCAAGGTGGAGCCAAGCGCACGACCAACCTGCTCAACGGCCTCAACGGCGCGCTCTCCAGCGTCGTGACCGACGGCGCCGGTTGCCGCCAAGACGCAACCAGCTGTGACGACGCGCAGTTGGTGGATTGGAACGAGATCGACGCCTTCATCCGCTCCCTGCGCGTACCAGCCCCCCCCACCGGTCTCGACGCCAGCCGAGTGACGGCGGGCCGCAAGCTCTTCGTCGACGCCGGCTGCGCCAACTGCCACGGGGGCTCACAATGGACCGCGTCGATGCTGTTCTATGAACCGAGCGCGAACGAAAACGGCGCGGCCCCGTCGCTGCGACCCGAGACGCTACCGCCGCTGGGCCGACTGCGCGAAGGCCTATACAGCGTGCGGGAGGATCTGGCGCGGCTGAATCCGACGGCCAACGAGTCGCAGCGAGTCGACTGCGCGGCGGGCACGAAATGCGCAACCTTCCGCACGCCGGCCACGGACACGAGCGAGGCCGCGCGGTGGCTTCTGCTCTACGGAGATCCGAGCATGGCACCCGCCGACGCCGCAACCGCGGCCAGCAAAGCTGCTGGCAACGACCAAATTCGCTGCGCGTTGCGCGATGTCGGTACTTTTCCGCGCAGCGCCGCCGCCCAAGCCGCACCAGGCGTTGCGCCCACTGGCGGTACGGCGCCGTACGAGGTCCGGCAAGACATGACCACCCCGGCCCAAGGCAAAGACGGCTTCAACATCCCGTCATTGCTTGGTCTGGCGGTGGGTGCAACCTATTTCCATGCTGGAAACGCGCGAACTTTGGAAGAGTCTTTGGACGACGCCTTCAAGGGCCACCATCAGAGCGTGACGGGGACCTTCCTCGCCGACGGCGCCCCGCGTAACGAGGATATCCAGAACCTAGTCGAATTCCTGCTGTCGATCGACGACACCACCCAACCAGAGCTGGTGCCGCCCGAATACGATTTCTGCGCCAGGGCGCCGTAGCACCGCGCTCAGGGCACGCAGATGTTGTTCACGCAATGATCACTGCAGCATTGCGCCGAGCTTTCGCAGCCCCAATTGTCGATACGCTTGTCTTTGCAGCTGGCGGTCGCTTCGACGTGCAGCGGGCACCGGCTGTCTCCGACGGCGTGTCCACAATGCAGCCCCAGCTCACCGCTCTGCGCTAGCTCGCAGTGGGACCAGCGACAATGAATGGCCGCCGGGTCTTTGAGACTTCTGCACGCGGCCAGGCAAGCGGCGTTGTCTCCAGCCGCCCAATCTTTCAAGTTCGCGCCGTTGTACTGTTCACAGGTCTGCCCGGCGTCGGGCCCCGCAGTGGCGGGCATGGGTTGCTCCATGCAGGAACAATAAAGCGCGCAAATATCCGCTAGCGGCGTGGTATCGGAGCACTCCGGACATTCGGTGGCGCCGAGAGCACAGGCCGCAAGCTCGCGCGCAGGCCCGGCCTGGAGCCCGTCCGAGCACGAGTCGACGTTGCACTTGGCGCCCAAACACTTGCGGTATTCGTTGAGCGCCTCGCGGCAATCGTGCGCCTTCAAACAAGTGTCGAGCGAATTTTTGCAGCTCCCAGCGATGCAGGTCGCGCAAGAGGCAGGCTGAGGCCCGTTGCAGGTGTCGGTGGGGACTTCGAGAGCCTTGCTGACGCCACCAACATCGTCAGCTCGCGAGTGTGCTTCATCGATGCCAAGCACCGCATTGCAACCGACGAGAGCTAATGCCGAAAAAATACCTACGGTGGCCAGGGAGTGAGCGAGTCGGAACATCTCAAAACCTCCCTTGCACGAAGAGTGCCGCCAAGTTGGGACCGAGCGCCGGCGCGGCCCGCAAGCGATTGGTCGACGCCGTGTGTTTGCTGTCCGAGCTGCCGCTAGCCAGCCAAACGATGCCCGCACCGGCGAGGGCCGCGCCCCCGACGATAAAGCTCACCGTCGCAATGTCGCCCTTGGTGCGAGCATCGTTGCGAACGTCGATACCGGTGGGGCTACAGGCATTGACGTCATCGAGATCACACTCCGCCTTGGACTCGTTGTACTTGCTTTTTGCCATCAGCGCGTAGGCCGTGCCCAAGCCCAAGCCGACCACGCCCACACCCGCCAGCGTGATGATCCAAGGCCCGTTACCGGCTTTGGCCGCCGCGGGTTCGCTGGGTGGAGGTGACGGGGGAGCGGCTGGAGCGGGCGTGGCGGGCAAGACGGCCGGTTGGGGAGCAGTCGCGGTGGGCGTTGCGACTGGACGCGCAACTCCGGCACCATCACCCTCCGCTAGCGCGGGCAAGTTGTAGCTGGCGGTCTTGCCCTCTTCGACGCGCAAGGTTTGACGGAGAGCTTGTTTGCCAGGCGCACTAGCGGTCAGCTCGATTTCGCCGGGGTCGACTGCGACGGGCGTGCCCCACTGAGCGGAACCGACCAACATGCCGTTGCGACGCACTTCCAGGCCGGGAGTCTTGCTGGCCTCGGGGACGTTGACGACCAAGCGCGGCAAGCGCGGCTCGAGCCTTTCGGCGCGCTTGGTAGCGGCTCGTTCGCGCTCGGGCTGGTTGGTAGCGCGCGCTTGCGACGCCACTTCGAGGAAAGCCGCCCAGGCGCTGGCCACGCGCCCACTCTGCTCGTAACAATCCGCCAGGTTGAACTGCGTACCAATGCCGGGGTCGAGCCGATTGCTCTCCTGCAGCTTGGGACATGCCTCGGCAAATTTGCCTTGGCGCATGAGGTCACGCGCTTGATCGAACAGGGCCTGAGCTGCCGCAGGATCGCGCTCTTGAGCGCGAGCAACCCCCGACGCGAGCAAGAGTGCAGTCAGCAATGCGGCAGAGAGGGCCCTCGGATGTACGGCGACGGCAGCGCGCTCTCCGAACCGAGCGCCAGTGCTTCTGACCATGATGGTCACCTACCTCACTTTCGTCCGGAAAATAAGGTGTCGTCGCCAGCCTCGGGCCGCGCCTTCGAGGGGGTGACACTGGGAGTCTTGGTCCGGCCCTTCACTCGAGCTGCCGCAGGAGCGGTGGACGCCGGGACTGCGGCGGAGCTTGTCGGCGCTGCGGTGGGAGCGGCCGCGGGGGCGGCGGCGGGCGCCGGCCTTTCCGGGGGCGGGGGCAGGGTCGCCAGCTCACCGGTGGATGCGGGAGCGGGCGGCGGCTGCTTGCTCGACGCAAACCAGGCAACTGCGATGAGCGCAACCGCCAACGCGCCGATGATGTAGCCGGTTCGGCTCCGTGGGGCGGGCTGCTGCGCGAATTGCAGCGAGCTATTCACCGGCGGAGAAGAGAGCATGGTCGGCCCCAGCGGCTCGGCGTCGCGACTGGCCACTAGCCGTGCCTTGGGGCGCGCCGACTGCAGGGTACGCGGCGTGGGGGCGGGGCTGGCGTGACCGGACGGCGTGGCGAAGTCGGGCGCACGCACGTTGGTAAAGTGGCTGAGCGTGCGGCTCACTTCTTGGAGGCTGGCGGGGCGGCGCGCCACCTCACGCGTGAGCATCAGCTTGACGAGGCCCGTGACCTCCGCCGGCAGCTCGGGCGCAATGCGCTCGAGCGGCATGATGCCGGCGCTCATCAGGCGCGCGACCACCTGCGGCAGGTTTTCGCCCTCGATGGGGCGTACGCCAGACAAGCATTCGTACAGGATGACTCCGAGGGACCAGATGTCGGCGCGGTGGTCGACGGGGGCGTCACCACTGGCTTGCTCGGGGGCCATGTAGCAAGGAGTGCCCAACATCGAGCCTGACTCGGTGAGCAGAGGCGATGGCCCCTCTTGCAGGTAGCGCTCCGCCGAGAGCTTGGCGATGCCAAAGTCCAGCACTTTCACGCTGGGCTCGCCGCCACCCTCCAGCAAAAACAGGTTATCTGGCTTGAGATCGCGATGAACGATGCCGAGCGCGTGGGCCGCCCCCACCGCGGAAACGACCGGCAGCAACAGGGCTGCTGTCTCTTCCATGCTCAGGCGCTCGTCGCGCAGCAGCTTGGCCCCCAGCGTTTCTCCCCGTAAAAGCTCCATGACCATCACCGGGCAGCCTTCGGCAAAGTCGAAGACGTCGATGATCTCCACCACGTTCGGGTGCTTCAGCGCGCTGGCGGCTGCCGCCTCACGCAAAAAGCGTTCTCGCAGATCCTTGCGGTGACGCATGGAATCTTTGAGAAACTTCATCGCTACTGAACGACGCGTGACGGTGTGAGTCGCCGCCCAGACCGTCCCCATGCCGCCTTCGCCCAGGGGGTGCTCGAGCCGGTACCGCCCGGCAATGAGGCTTCCCTCAGAAAGGGCGGACTCGGACATTGCGCCGAGCATATCGACCATTGTCCGCCTAGGAAAGCCCTCGCCCGCATCAATCCCCCGCCTCCGCTACGCCCGCGGGTTGGGTGTCCAGGAGTCCGCACAGGTCTCCAGACACCGATGGCGTGAAAGGTAAGGTTCCCCCCTAGTCAAAACAACGAAGGCGCGGGCTCGGGATTGTGGCCACGCTTTTTCCGTGAGAAGAGCGGAGTGCCACTACCAGCCCCACAACTAGGCATTAGTGGACGGTCGGTCAGTAACCGCAATTGACCGCGTAGTCGCCGCGCGCCGTGTCGATGCTCAGGAAGCTGAGCTGGCCCTCACTGCAGGACCCGCTGTTGAGAAACAGCCGCGACCCATGCTCGGTCCGAGCGGCCCGGTGCGTGTGACCGGTGACGACGACGTCGAATTCTCGCCGGGTGGCTTCACCGACCGCCCATTGTTGAAACGCGCAGCGCGTGCCGTCGAGCGAGAGCCCGCCGCGCATTTCGTCGATGTGCGCGCACAGCCGGTAGAACGCGCCCATGCCGACGCGCCGGATCCAACCGCCGAGCCAGACCCCCAGCTCGCTCAGCCACTGGCGGCGCTTGATCAGGTCGTCGTTCTGGTGACCGTGGGTGAATAGCAACCGGACGCCGTCGGCCTCGACCGTAAGCTCGTCCGGTACTCCGAGCACACCGGCGACGATGTCGTGGTTGCCGTGAACGTAGCGATACTTCGGATCCTCGAACCGTTGCGCGATCTCGGGATGGGTCGCACGCGCCAACAGCAACTCTTCACGCGCGCTGCCCCAACGACGCGATTGCAGGGTTTCCCAAATGTCGCCCAGTAGAATGACGCGCTCGAAATTGCGTTCGAGAAACGTCAAGAAGCGCAAGAACTCGGCGTCGTCGTGGCCGAAGCCATCGGCCAGGTCACCGGCGCCCAAATGCAGATCTGAAATGACTGCCAACTTCATGGGATGGTCTCCCCAATGCAGAACCGCCCTGTGGGCAGCGGCCGACGGCTTCTTCGATTTGCCGTCGTGAATTCATGTTCCGTTCTGCTTGATGGGGATATCCTGTGTGCGTTACAGGCTGGTGTCCGCCTCGAAAGAGTTGGGAAACGCCTGTGATTGCGCGCGAGGAGCGGAGAGGATCCGGCGGGCTCGTTGACGCAAGCTCCAGGTGTCGAGGCCGTGACGCCTCAATACATCGGACCCGGCACCGCAAGCGGGTAGCCCCTCCACCGCAAATCGATGCAATTGGGGCAAGCCTGCCCCGCCGGCCTTCGCCAAAAATGGACTCAATGCAGTCGCCATGCGCGCTGCAAGCATGGGTGATTATCGAGAGAAAACACGTGCTTGTCGCCAGCAACGGTGCGAAGCCGCGCGCCCACGCTCAGCTGGTTCAACCAGAGCACCTGTCTTCCAAAAAAGAAGCGCCTACCCGCGCCAAGCTTCACTCAGCAGGGTGGGGGCCGGACGAAGTGGCCGCAGATCCATCGCCAAGACGGCGTAGCCGCACAGGGCCCAGAAGCACTCTTTGCAGCGCTTGAGCAGAAGGAACGCCGCGGCGACGTTCAACGCGTCAGGAACGTCCAGCGCGCGCAGGAACGCGAGGTAGCTGACGTCTTGCACTCCCAAGCCTGCCGGAACGACGAAGGCCACGTTGCGCACGAAGCTGGCCGAGACCTCCAACGCGCCGACGGTCGTCCACGGCAGGTGAACGCCGAGCAGAGCGAGGATGAGCACGGTGTCGGCGGCTTCGAGTAGCCAGCCCGTCAAGAACGCCAACCAGGGCCAGGGCGCGCCGCCGCCACTGGCAAAGAACGTCCGTAGTTGGCCGTCGGCGCGCTCGAAGCGCGACTCGAGCGGCGCGAGGCGGGCGCGGAGCCAAGCGGAGGGCAGCCGCTGCAACGACGTCAGCACGCAAGAGGCCACGCGGCCTTGCGCCAGGACCGAGTAGCCTCCCACAGCGAGCAGCACCAGCAGCAGAGCTGCGGCCAACACCAACTGCGGAAGACCGGCGGTTCCCAGCACCTGCGGCGAAATTCGCGTCAACGTGGCGAAGCCCAACAGGCCGAAGACAGCCACGTACACGCTCTGTGAGCTCACCAACAGCCACTTGCGCGCCGCCATGCCCGACAGGCTGGTCGACAGATCGGCTCCGCAGTTGCGCCCCAGCAGCAACGGCTTCATCGACTCGCAGAACACGGCGCCGACGGGCAGAGTCTGCGCCAACGCTTCAGTCGCCAGTCGCACCCGCAGCAGCCCTGAAAGCGGCAGCACTTGCCCCATGCGCTCGAAAGCCAGCTTCCAACCGACCGACTCCACGAACAGGGACAGGAACTGAGGAATCACGATCAGCGCCCCCGCCCCACCCACCCTTTTCAAAAGCGAGGCGACGCGCTGAGGGTCCGTGTCGCGAAAGGTCCATAACAACGCGGTAGCCCCAAAAACGACGCCCGCAGCCCGCAAGACCTGCGCTCTGTCCCGAGTCCGCTCGTGAGCC
>JBEQSW010000216.1:0-2785 GCA_040348565.1 Myxococcales bacterium
CGTCTCGCCTACGAGCTCGAGGAAGAGCCCGAGCCCGAGCCCGAACCCGAGCCCGCAACCGCAGCCGAGATTGAGCCTGAAAGCCCAATCGACGACGTCACCGTCCCCGGCCGATTCCGCGCTCCGGTTCCAGCCCCCGCTCCGGCCCCCGTTTCCACGCGGGCTCCCATTTCCGCTCGCGCTCCCATCTCCGCTCGCGCTCCCGCGTCTGCTTCCGCTCTGCCTCCCGTTCCCGAGCTCACCGAGCCGATCCTGGTCGGCATCTCGCTGGCCGAGATCCGTGGCTTCGAAGACTTCCCGCCGGAGACGCAGCTAGCGCTGGCGAAGGCCGCGCGCGTCGAGCGCTTGGCGACGGAAGAAGAGGTCAGCGGCTTCGGTCTCGCGCTCGTGTTGCGCGGCGCCGTCAACGTGATGCCCGCCATCGCCGACGTGGCCTGCGGCGCCGCCGGTGAGCGTGAGCTGGTTTACGGCCGCGGCACCTTGCAAGACGGCGTGGCGCTTCGGCTCGTCGCGACGGCGCCCGACACGCAGGTCGCGATTTGGGATTTCGCCGCCATCGAGCCGCCGCTCGCCGCTTGCCCCTGGGTGCTCGAAGAGCTGCAAGACGTCGCCGATCGCTACCAAGCCTTGGCTGGCGTCTCGATGGGCCCGATGGGCGACCGCCTCGACGATTCGCTGCGCGGCATGGTGCTCTCGCGCTGCAAGCTGGTGAAGCTGTTGCCGGGCGAGGTGTTGGTCGAAAAGGGCAAGCCGGTCGGCGGCTTGTTCATCATGGGCGCCGGTCGCCTCGAGCTCGGCAACGACCCCGCCAAGCCCGGCTCCGACGGCGAGCTCGGCCCTGGTGATTTCCTGTTCGCGCCTCAGGTGTTGTCGGCGGGCGCGGCCCCCACGGCGGCCCGCGCCGGCGCCGGCGGAGCGCTACTGATGGCGGCGGATCGACCGGCGGCTCACGAGCTGATGCTCAGCGTGCCGCCACTTCTCGAACTGTTGGCAGGGTAACGCGGCGCTCCGTGCGGGCGACGCGGCCGCCTTTGTCGAGCTCCCAGATGAGCTCCTCGTAGCCTTGGGCGCCGGCGAAGCGCAGGCCGAACCAGCGCGCGGCCGAAGAGATGGTCGGGCGCCCGTCGACGCGCACGCGCGGAAAATTGACGCGAAACGCGCTGCGCCACGGCGTGGTGTACGGAAAGTACGTGAGCTCGATGGCGCCCGGCTTCTTGATGCTCTCGATTTCGGAAGGCGCGGTCTCGGTGCCTTCGTCGTCGATCAAACGCACGATCCAAGCCGGCTCTTTCGCGGTGAGATCGTTCCACTTGTGGCGCTGCGTGTACAGCGACACGTAAAACTGGTGACCGTCGCGCGCCTCGGCCAGTGAGCGCTCGAGCAGCGAGTGCCGCTGATCGATGGTGAGCCGATAGTCTTCGGCGTAGCGCACCACGTAGGCCCAGCGAAAGTCCCACGACTCGTAGGTCGCGGTCACGCTCAGCACGTTGTCCATCACGTTCACGTTCGTGAACTGCTTGTCGCGCGTCCAGCTCTTGAGCACGCTGTCGTAGTCCGTCGCTACGTACTCGCGCGGACCTTCGTCCAACTTCACCTTGGGGGTGGAACAGCCCAAGGTGCCCAGGCCGAACGACAGAAGAACCAGCGCGAATCTCATGGCCGCAGGCTCGCGATCAGGGCTTGGCAGCGCCGGGGGGCGTGGCCGCGTCTTTGGGCACCGCCGCCGGCGCGGCGGCGGAAGCTTCCGGCTTGCCGGAGCGCTCGCTGATCACCTTCTTCGTGTCGGAGAAGGTGACCACGGCAATCAACGTCAACAGCATGGCAAAGCCGAGGGCGTGTACCACGACCTCGATGCGCGCGTTGGGCTTGCGGCGCGTGATGGCCTCGTAGCCCAAGAACGCCAGGCGTCCGCCGTCCAGGGCCGGGAAGGGCAGCGCGTTGAAGCCGCCCAAATACGCGCTGATTACCCCGAGCAGGAACACGAACGACACCCAGCCCTCGCTGGCCGCTTTCGACGTCTCGCTCACGATGCCGACGGGGCCGCTCAACACCGGCTTGGTCTGGAAGGTGAGGATTCGCCCGAGCTCGATGATCGAGTTTTTGACCACCACGTAGGGGTAGGTCAACGCCAGCACGCCCGCTTCCTTCAGCGTGACCGGTACGTTCTTCACCACCGGCTGCACGCCGATGCGCGACACGCCGTTCTCGTTCTTGGGGGTGATGAGGATCGTGAGGTGCTCTTTACCGCGCAGCACGTCGAAGCTGAGCGGCTTGCCCGCGCTCTTCACGATCTGTTGGCGCATGGCCTCGAAGTCTTCGACCTTGGTGCCGCCGACGGCGGTGATGGTGTCACCGGTGCGCAGCTTGGCGGCTTGCGCCGCGCTCTTGTCCATCACCTCGACAATCGGCTTGTCCGTCGCCTTGGGCACGCCCGCTATGGCGAAGCAGGTGAAGAACAGCACCGACGCGAACAGGTAGTTGGCCAGCGGCCCCGCCAAGATCGCGAACACGCGCGCGAACAGCGAAGCGTTGGCGTAAGAGGAGCGATCTTCGGGATCGATCTCTTCGAACGGGTTCATGCCCGCGATCTGCACGTAGGCCAAGAACGGGATCAGCGCGACCTGGTACAGCGTGTCGGTCTTCTTGCTCTGGTAGCGCAGGAGCGGCGGACCGAAGCCGATGCTGAAGCGCACCACGCGCATGCCCGACGCGCGCGCGGCGAGTAAGTGCCCGGTCTCGTGCACGACGACCAATAGCCCCAGGCCCAAGATGCCGGCCACGATGT
>JBEQSW010000094.1:0-21093 GCA_040348565.1 Myxococcales bacterium
TACACGTCCTCGGTTTGCGGCTTACCGTCGTCACAGCTGACAGTTGGTGCGCCCGCGCCGCCGGCTCCCGCCAGCGCGCCACCTTGCCCCAGTGGACCGGAGCCACCTTCCGTCTGCCCGCCCGCGCCGCCGTTTGCGGCTCCAGCCGAGTCGTCGCCAGTCGCGCCCGCCAAGCCGTCCGGCGGCGAGCCTCCGCCAGCTCCGGCCGCACCTTTCGGGCTCTCACCGCCGCTAGCGGCCTCACCAGCGCTCGAGATGGCGCTTCCTCCTTTGCCGGTACCCCCCTCGCCTGAATGGCTCGACCCACTGGTGCCCATGCTGGTGCCGCCCTCGGGCTCTCCGCCTGCAGCATCACCCGTGGGGTTGCTGTCCGATTCACCGCAGCTCACCAAGATGCCGACCGTCAAAGCGAAGCCGCTCACCCAAACCCAAGACTGCCTCATCGTGCAAAAGTACGAGCGCATGACGGCACGCGTCAACGGCTGAAACCGCGCACGCTGTCGCTCACCTGCGCTGTTCACCTACGCGCGCGCTCTCACCGCGCGTGACAGATTGTGACGTGAGATGACGAGCTAGTGATGGTCGAAGATGCCTAGAGTGGTCAGGTTGAACACCGTGCAAACGCGCCCCGCCTCGACCTACACGCATGAGATTCGACCGCTGCTTTCGCGCGAGGACTTTGCGCCGGCGCGGATTCGACTGCTCTGGATACCCGTGCATTTGTCGGTGCTGGTGGGCGGTGCCGTTTTGCTGTCGGTCTTTCAGCTACCCTGGTTCCTGCTACCTCTGATCTCGCTGGTGATGGGCTGCAGCTTCGCGGGGCTCACGTTCCTGGGTCACGAAACCCTGCACGGTGCGGTCGTGCGCGGCAAAAAATTGCGGCGAACGATCGGTTGGCTCGGCTTCCTGCCGTTCGTGGTTTCTCCGCGCCTGTGGGAGGCCTGGCACAACCGCGTTCATCACCAAAACACCAATCGGCCCGGTCAAGATCCGGACGCCTACCCCACGTTGGAAGAGTATCGAAACAGCCCCGTCGTGCGCGCCGTGACCGAATGGGCGCCGGGCCGCAAGCGTTTGCGCGGGGTGCTCAGCTTGCTCGTCGGTTTCACCATCCAGAGCGCGCACATGCTGTTCGACGCGCGCCGTCGCAAGTGGCTCACGCCCGCCGAGCACCGGCGAGCCATCGCCGAGACACTGCTCGGTGTCGCCTTCTGGGCGACCGTTGCCGTGTTGATCGGCCCGTTCGCCTTCCTGTTCGCCTACGCGCTGCCGCTCTTGGTCGCCAACAGCATCGTGATGGGCTTCATCCTCACGAACCACAGCCTCAGCCCTCACACCGAGGTGAACGATCCGCTGATCAACTCGCTCAGCGTCACCGGCCCGCGCTGGTTCGAATGGGTGACGCTCGGCTTCGGCTACCACGTCGAGCACCATTTGTTCCCCGCCATGAGCGCGCGCCACGCCCCCAAGCTGCGCGACATCTTGGTCGCCCGCTGGCCCGACAGCTACCAATCACAGCCGCTACTGAGCGCGCTCCGCGCCCTGCACCGCACCGCGCGCGTCTACGAAACTCACACCACGCTCTTCGACCCCAAAACCGGTCGTCGCTGGCCAACGCTCACGCCGAAAACCGCCTGAGCTCAGCCGGAAAACCCGGCTCAGCCAATTCGCTGCGGCAGCAAGTGCGGCACCGACCTGCCCGCGACTTCCGAATACGAAAGCTCGCCGGCGATGGCCCAGCCCATGCGGATCACCCCGGCATGGCTCACGGCCAGCACGGTTTTCCTCGACGTTCGGCGTTCCTCCAACCACTGGGCAACGCGGGCACGTAACTGCGCCGCCGTCTCGCCCGAGGGCGGCGCTTCTACCTCGTACGCCCGCATCCAGCGTTGGAACCGCGCTGAATCGGTGCGTTCGATTTCGCTGAACGCGCGCCCCTCCCAGGCGCCGAAAGACAGCTCCGACAAGCGTGCGTCCACTTGGCAGGCGACGCCAAAGCGGCGCGCCAGTTCCTCGGCCACGGGCTGCGTTCGCGCCCAGGGCGACGTCCAGATTTCCGGCGGGTCGCCCCGCACCAGCTCCGTCCAACTTTCGCCAATCGCGCGCGCAGCCTCCACCGGCTCCAGCGTCACCGCGACGTCGCTTTGGCCGTAGCAGACGCCCTGGCCGAGGGTCGGAGCGTGACGAACGAGCCAGATCGCGCTCATCTCAACCCCTCCAAGACAGCACCGCGAACGCGGCCAGCTCACACAGTTGCTCGGTCGCACCCAAAAAGTCGCCCGCGATGCCGCGCACGCGCACGAAGTAGCGCCATCCCGTGAGCGCGGTCACGACCACGAGCGCCACCGCGAGCGCGAGCAGGCGCGCGGGCGCGAAGAAGCCACCAAGCACCAACGCCGCGGACACCAGCGCAAACCAGGCGCTTGCCACCAGCGCCTGGGCCACCCCGGCGCGAGTCAGGTCTCGGCTCTTGGCGCCGTCATTCGCCGTCACGTACGGCAAGGCCGCCATGAGCCAAACCGCGCCGACGCGCGCGCCGCACCAAGCAAGCGGAAAGGCCCAGACGACGCTTTGACCGAGTTGCGCCAACAGCACCGCGCGCCCGACGATGGAGACTACCAGCGCCGCGCCACCGAACGAGCCGATGCGACTGTCCTTCAAAATCGCGAGCACCTGCGTGACGTCTCGGCCACCGCCGAGCGCGTCGCTGGTGTCGGCCAAACCGTCTTCGTGGAACGCGCCGGTGAGCAGCAGCGAGACACCGACGGTCAAGAGCGCGGCCGGCAACGCACCCAACGGCAACAGCGCTCGCTCCATCAGCCCCAGCGCTGCACCCAACACGAGCCCGACGAACGGCGCGTGCGCCGCCGCCCACTTCCAGTCGGCTTGGCGGTAAGGAAAGCCACCCAGCGGCACGCGCGTGAAAAAGATGAAGGCGGCCCTCACCGCGCGCACCGGCGGCGGCGGATGCCAGCGCTGGTCAGGTAGTGCGGTCATCGCTCGAGCTTCTGGAAATTCCCGCGCGCCCCACGATTCCGGCCGTCGCGAAGGTTGCCATGGACGACTGGGTGAGCACTGCCGTACGCAGCAGCGCCACCCCGAGGCAAGCGCCGGTACCCTCGCCCAGGCGCATGTCGAGGCTGAGCAGCGGCCGTAGCTTCAGCCGCTCGAGGGCGAAACGCGCGCTCGGTTCCGGCGATTCGTGAGACGCCAAGAGGTAACCGACGACGTTTGGCTCGAGCGCCGCCGCCACCAACGCGGCCGCGTTCGAGACCAAGCCGTCGAGCACGACCGGCAGGCGGCAGCGCGCCGCTTCCAACATGCAGCCGACGAGCGCCGCGATCTCGAGCCCGCCGATGGCGGCCAGCACGCCGACCGGATCGGAAACGTCGGGGCGGTGCAGGGCGAGGGCCGTCTCGACGACGGCGACCTTCCGCGCCAGCGCCGCGTCACCGATACCCGTTCCACGGCCCACCGCTAGCGCTGGCGTGACACCGGCAAAGACGCACACCAGCGCCGCAGCGGACGTGGTGTTGGCAATGCCGATCTCGCCGAGCGCGATGGCGGCGCTGCCCGACGCGAGCGCGGCCTGGGCGGTCTTGGCGCCCACCGCCATCGCTGACTCGGCCTCGGCGCGCGTCATCGCCGGCTCGCGCGCCAAGTTGCCGGTGCCGGCGCGCACGCGAGCCCGCTGCAACGGCACGACCGGGGCGGTGGGAAGCGCGCTCAAATCACCGGCAATTCCGACGTCAATCAGCGCGATATCGACCCGACAATCCGCGGCAATCGCGCTAACGGCGGCGCCTCCGGACATCACGTTGGCGGCCATGGCCGCCGTGATTTGCGAGCCGAAAGCGCTCACGCCTTCGACCGCGACCCCGTGATCGGCGAGGAACAAGGCCAGGGTGGCACGAGCAAGCGGGGGCGGCGGAAACACGCCGTGAGCAGCCGCATAGAAAGCCGCCAGCTCTTCCAAACGCCCGAGACTGCCGACGGGCTTCGTCAGCGTCGTCAGATACGCGAGCGCGGCGTCACGAGCTTGGTCACTCGGCGGCGCGATGGACGCCCGCTCGGAAGCGTGGCGCGGTGACGGCAGCGACGAAGCGGGCCTAGGTCGAGCATCGCGCCAGCGCCCGTCCCAATGGATGACGTCGTCGAGAGAAGCGGACGTTCGCCAACCGCTCTCTTCGAGCATGGGCCGACGACGAAACTCGGTCGGGTATCCGAGACACAGGTAGGCGATGGGCTCGACGCCCGGCGGCAACCCGAGCTCGCGACGGAGCACGCTCGGCTCGACAATGCTGACCCAGCCTACGCCGACGCCTTCGGCACGAGCCGCCAGCCACAGATTTTGAACCGCACAGCAGGCGCTCGCCCGCACCGCCTCCGGTTGGGCGGTGGTGCCCAAGATGGCTTCGTCGCGATCGCGAAGATCGACCGCAACGCACAAATTCAGGGCAGATTCGCAAATTCCCTCCAGCTTGTGCGCCAGGTAAGCGTCACGGCGCGCACTGGAAAATCGGCTGGCCTCGGCCTCACGGCAACGGAGAAAGCTGTCGCGGACACGCGAGCGCAGCTCCAAGTCGCGAATCACTACGAAGCCCCAAGGTTGCGAGAGGCCAACGCTGGGGGCCTGATGGGCGGCGCCCAAGATGCGAGTCAGGACCGCGGCATCGACCGGCACGCCCGGCCGAAAATGCCGGATGTCGCGTCGCTGCGCGATGCACTCGTACACGGCGCGCCGTGCTTCTTCCGAGAAGCCAGCGCCAACTTCTGGATCGAGGAGAGTGTTCGAAAATGACATGAGCCTAGTCCCCGCGACGCGGAGGCGTTGACCGCGCACCGACGGAACCGCCATAGAGGCGAGATCGCGATCGTGTCAACGTGATCGGATCCCGCTTGCGTTCGGGGCGCGTCTTCGCTAACGGAGGTCTTGCGATTGGTCTCTCGATCCCAACTGGGGTCGGGGGTGCAAAAGGGAACCTGGTGAAAATCCAGGACTGTCCCGCAGCGGTGAGCAGAAACGAACGTCGTCAACGAGCACTGGTCGGCAAGACCGGGAAGCGACGGCAAGTAGGAAAATCGGCCAGAAATGACCGAAAAAGTCTGTAAGTCCGAAGACCTGCCAGTTGCCCGCGTGCACTAAGCCCGCGGTCCAGTTCTCCTCCGCAGGAAAGAGGCAGGACGGCATGGCCAGTCATTGGGCCGCAGGCGATCGTTCGTCTGCCGCTCCCCCCCGCCACCCATCACGACGCGATCGGACACCCGCGCTCAAAGCGCGCTACCCAGCGTGGACTCGCGGAGCCATGCTCGTGGCGTTGGCGGTAGCGCGTCGCAGCCGCGCCGAAGAAGCGATCCAAATCGAAGTGCGAGGCGACGCCATCGGCGTTCCGCCGAAGGAGCCGTCGGTCGCAGGCAGCGTCATCCGACGTGAGCGCTTGAGCTCGCCGGGGCTGGAAGCCGGCGACGCGCTGCGCACCCAACCCGGGGTCGCGGTCTTCGACACCGGCGGCTATGGCTCGCCCGCGAGCGCCAGCATTCGCGGCGCCACCGCTGCGCAAACTCCCGTGTACTTGGCGGGGCTTCGCTTGAACGACGACGTCGGCGGCGCCGCCGATCTGTCCGCGCTGCCGCTGTGGTTCTTGAACCGCATCGAAATTTACCGTTCCAACGCGCCTTTGTCGGGCGATCAGCTGGGCATCGGGGGCGCCATGTTCTTCGAGCCCCGGCGCCCAGCCGGTCCGGAGCTGGTCGCGGGCGGGCTGATGGGTAGCTTCGGCGCGCGTGCGGTTTGGGCGCGCGCCGGCATCGGCAACCCTAGCGCCTCGGCCCTGGTTGGCCTGCGACTCGACGGCGCCCGCAACGACTATTCCTACCTGAACGACGGCGGCACCCGCTTCGATCGCCGCAACGAGCACACCTCGGTGTTCTCGAACGCTGACGTGACACGTGCCGACTTCTGGGCGGTCGGAACGGTACGCCTGGCGAGCCGGGGCCGCGCCGATCTGGTCGTCAACGACTTCGAGCGCGAGCAGGGCGTGCAGACCTTTGCTCTCTTTCCCACGACCGCGGCTCGCTCGAGCTTGCAGCGGCGCTTGACGGCGCTGTCGACCCAGGTGCCGTGCGCGTCCGCCGACTGCACGCTGACCAGCACCGCATCGGTCGTCGCAAGCCATGCCCGCTACGACGATCCGTTGCGTGAGGTCGGGCTCGGGACGAACCGGCTGGACGTCGACGCGCTGCGCGTCGAAAACGGCTTGGCGCTGCGTTGGGCACTATTCCCGCGGATTTCGCTGTCGCCAGGGTTGCGCGTAGCCATCGACCGCTTGACCATCGACGGTCACGGTGGGACCCCGGCCCGCGCGCGACGGGTATTCTCGCGCGCTGCGTTGCAGGGCGAATGGCGAGCGGCAAGCCGGGTGACGCTGCGGGCGCTGGGCAGCGCCGAGTGCCATGGCACTTCACGCGCGGGTCCCCTGCCGTGGTCCGCTCCGGGTGACGCCATCGGCCCCGACGGCACCGCCGTTTGCGGCCAATTCCAGCCCGCGGCCCGAGCCGGGTTGCAGGTCGACTCCGCGCCAGTCACTTGGCTTGCCACTGCCGGCAGGTATGCGCGCGTGCCCACATTGGGCGAGCTGTACGGTGTCTCGGGCGTGGTGCGCGGGAACACGGCGTTGCGCCCCGAGCGCGGTATTTCGCTCGAAGCGGGCGGTCGCACCACGCGTGCGGCGACCAATGCGCTGGGTGGCCTTTCCCTCGACCTGTTCGCTTTCCTGCGTTGGTCGAGCGACCTCATCAGCTACCAGCGCTCCGCGCTCGGCTACGTCCGCCCGTTCAATATCGGTGGGGCGCGCGTGGCAGGGCTGGAGCTACAAGGCAGCTACAATCCAGCGCCTTTTCTGCTGCTGGAGCTGGCGGCCACGTTGCTCGATCCGCGAGACACGTCAGCCGTTCATCCGAAAAACGACCTCCTCGCGTACCAGCCGCGGGTCACGCTGGTGCCGCGCATCGAGCTGCGAGCGCGCTCTCCGCACGCCTGGCTCGACTCGGCCAAGGCCAGTGTCGCGTACTTCTACGAAGCCGCTCACTACGCGGACCGCGCCGGCCTGCTCGTGATTCCGGAGCAAGGCTCGCTCGACGTTTCAGCGGAGCTCCACGTCAAGCCGGCGCACCTTGGCGTGAGCGCGCGGCTCGTGAACCTGCTGGACCAAACCCGCTTCGACTTGATCGGATATCCGCTGCCCGGAAGAGCAGCCTACTTGGCAATGGAGACAGAATGGCAGTGATACATTGGCTCGAGCTCGGCGCTTGCTTGGCGCTGCTGGGGTGCGGCGCGAAAGCGCCGGAAGACACCGGTGGCTTTCAGCTCGATCCGAGCCACGGCGAGTGCCCGGCCGGCTATGCAATCGCCAACACCGACTACGCGTCGACCAGCATCAGCGCGATCTCGCCCACGGGCGCCATGCTTTCGCCCACCGTCATCTCCAGCGGCTCGGCGCCTCCGGCGCTGACCACAGCGCTCTCGGGCGACGTGATTTTTCCGTCGTCCGCGCCGGCTTCGGGAAAATTGCTGCTCATCGATCGCTACCCGAACTCGGTGCTGACCTGGGTCGAGCCGTCGACGGGGTCCGTGCTCCAGCAGCTGCCCGTCGGCACCGGCTTCGCGGCAAACCCGCACGACTACCTCGAAGTAGCCAAGGACAAAGCCTACGTGAGCCGCTACGAGTCGAACGCGGCGCCTGGTCAAATGCCTTTCGATGAAGGGGGAGATCTGCTCGTCATCGACCCGCACGCCAACGAAATCACCGGCCGCGTGGAGCTGGCCAGCGAGCCCGACGGCGCCTTTTTGCCGCGCCCCGACCAGCTGTTGCCGGTGGACGACGAGGTGTGGGTGTCGCTGCAGCGCTTCGACGCCGACTTCGGTACGGCCGGAGACGCTCGGCTGGTCGGAGTCGACCCGAGCCTCGATACGACGACGTGGACCCTCGAGCTGCCCGGCGTCGCCAGCTGCGGGGGCCTCACCCGCTCGCCGTCGGGCAAGCTCGTGGCCGTCGTTTGCTCGGGCGTCGCCAGCGACGTCGACTCGTCTGGCGCCCCCGCGCCAACGTCGAGGAGCGCGGTCGTGCTGCTCGACGCCACCGTGCAACCACCGCGCGAGCTGCAGCGCTTCGATGTCGCGGCCCAGCTGGGGACGCAGCTCGGTTCGACGATCGCGTTCGCCAGCGAAACACTGCTGGTCGGCGTGGCCTTGGGCGACGCCGGCGCCAACCTCGACGATGGCGCGTTTACCCTCGATACCTCAGTCGGCACCGCGCAGCCACTGCTCGACGCCGGCGCGGCTTTTGCGCTGGGCGACGTGCGCTGCGCTCCGGGCTGCACCGATCTGTGCTTCCTCGCCGATGCTCAGGCCAACGAGCTGCACGTGTGGCAGGTAGCCGACGAACGCTTGCTCGAGCAAGACCCCGTCCCGGCTGACAGCAACGTCGGACTGCCCCCGCGCGCCATCGGCGCTCTCTGAGCTCGGATGATGCATCGCGCTCTTGCTCGCTCGGCTGCCGCGTGGTCGCTGGCGCTGGCCCTGGCCGGGAGCGGCTGTCGAGGCGAGCCCTCGCCTAGCTCTCTGACCACGAGCGATGCTGGCGCGACGCACGACTTCCCGGTTCAGGTTCGCGATGATCTGGGACGATCAGTCGTCGTACCGGCCCGTCCGCGGCGCATTCTCTGCCTACTACCGTCGTTTACCGAAACCGTGTTCGCGCTCGGCGCCGGCGACCAAGTCGTCGGCGTCGACGACTACAGCGACTATCCGCCGGCGACCCAGCATCTGCCCAAGTTGGGCGGCCTGTACGACACGCAAGTCGAGCGCGCGCTCGCGCTAGAGCCAGACCTGGTGCTGATCTCGGAGGCCCATGGCGCGGTGGCGGCGTTGGCCAGCGGTGGGGCGGCGGTTTGGGCCGGCAGCCCGCACCGCTTCGAGGACGTTTACCGAGTCATCGAGCTGACCGGCACGCTGTTGGGTCGTCAAAGGGAAGCGGCAGAGCTGGTCGCGCGACTGGGCGCCGAGATCGCGGCAGTCGAAGCCAGCGTGCGCTCCTTTCCGTCCGTGAGCGTCTACTACGAGCTCGACCCCGCTCCCTACACCGTCGGCCCCAATTCCTTCATGGGCGTGCTGCTCACGAAGGCGGGCGGCAGGAACATCGTGCCCGCGACGCTGGGAGACTTTCCCAAGATCAACCCGGAGCTGGTGGTTTCGAGCAACCCCGAGGTGATCATCGGCGCTTCGCTGGACGACGTCGCGCGGCGGCCTGGTTGGGGCGATCTATCGGCCGTGAAGACACGGCAGGTCTACGCCTGGAGCTCGGCGGAGGCACATTTGGTGTCGCGACCGGGCCCGCGTCTCGCCGAGGGCCTGCGCGCGTTGGCGCAGCGGCTTCACCCACACCCATGACCGTCGGCAGCGTCGAAGGCTTTGCCGCCGCACCGGCGGTGCGACGCGCGCGTGTGGCCCCGCTCTTGCTGGCCTTCGGCGTTCTGCTGCTGGCGTCGATGGCGTTCTCCGCGGGGTGCGGTGCCATGCCGGTTTCACTCCGCACGACGTTGGAAGCGCTGTGGGGCGGCATCCGCGGCCAAACCGAAGGCTTCGACGCCGTCCACGCCATCCTGTGGAACCTGCGCTTACCCCGGGTTTTCATGGCCGCTTTGGTGGGGGCCAGCCTCGCTTGCTCGGGCGCGGCCATGCAGGGGCTATTCCGCAATCCGCTCGCCGACCCTTACTTGCTGGGCGTAGCGAGTGGGGCCTCTTTCGGCGCCACGCTGGGTATGGCCTTTAGAGGCCAGCTCGGCTCGGCATTCGCGGAGCTGCCGTTCGCGTCGAGCCGAGGCCAAAGCCTGGTGCCGCTGTTCGCGTTCGCGGGGGCGGTAGCGGCCGTGGCTGCCACGCTCACCCTCACCCGAGGTCGTGGCCGCGCCAAGGCACCCTCCATCTTGCTCGCCGGCATCGTGGTCGGCAGCGTGCTCACGTCGCTCACCACCTACCTGATGATGCGCGACGCCGACCGCTTGCGCGCCGCGTTTGCTTGGGGCCTCGGCAACCTGGCGGTCGCAAGCTGGGGTACCGTCCTCGGAATCACGCCCTACGCCGGAGCCGGCATGGCTCTCTTGTTTGCGCTGGCGCGGGGTCTCGACGCGCTGCAGCTCGGAGACGACACGGCGCGCACGTTGGGCGTCGACACGCGGCGCGTGCGGCTGGGCGTGCTCGTCGGCGCAAGCCTGTCGACGGCAGCCGCGGTCTCGTTCGTCGGTATCATCGGTTTCGTGGGGCTGGCCGCCCCGCACGTCGTTCGACGACTCGGAGCCGCCACCCATCGGGGGTTGCTCCCCACCTCGGCGTTGGCCGGCGGAACCTTGCTCGTGCTCTCGGACCTAGGCGCACGCACGCTCATTCGACCGGCGGAGTTGCCCGTCGGTATCGTCACGACCCTGATTGGCGGCCCGTTTTTCTTGTGGCTGCTGCGGAGGCAAGCATGGCCGAGCTGCTAGTGGCCAAGGACCTGCACGTCGACTACGGCACGCGCCGGGTGCTGTCGGGCGTAAGCCTGAGCGTCGCGGCCGGCGAGCTCGTGGCGCTGATTGGTCCCAACGGCGCCGGCAAGACGACGTTGCTGAAGACGCTGGCCGGCTTGCTGGTACCGCACCAGGGAACGGTGCACGGAAGCGCCGGCGCGAGCATCGGGTATCTCGCCCAAGCCGAGGAGCTTCCGCTCGATTGGTCGGCGCGAGAAGTGGTCGAGCTGGGCCGCTTACCCTACCTCGGCTGGTGGAGCGCACCGCGCGCCGCCGACGCTCAGGCGGTGCGGAGGGCCATGCTTCGAACCGCCACTTTGCCGCTGAGCGACCGACCGCTGAGGACGCTGTCCGGCGGTGAGCGGCAACGCGTGGCGTTGGCTCGCGCGCTGGCGCAGCAGCCGGCTCTGTTGCTGCTCGACGAGCCCACCACCCACCTCGATTTGCGCCATCAAGCCGAGCTCATGAGCACGCTGCGAGCAGAGGCCGCGAGCGGTATCGGCAGCGTGGTCGTGATGCACGACCTCACGCTGGCGGGAGCGGCGGACCGCTGCGTGCTTTTGCGCGACGGCGCGTTGATCGCAGAAGGCGCGCCCGAGCGCGTGCTGCGCGCCGATTTGTTGAGTGACACCTACCAGACCGCGCTCGAAGTCGTCGAGGCCGCCGATGGTCGGCGCGCCGTCGTGATGCAGAGCCGTTCGCCAACGCCAACCACGCTCGCCCCGCGAGAAACACTGCCATGACCCCCAACAAAATCGTGCTGATCGGCGGCGGCGTCCGCTCCGGCAAGAGCTCGTTCGCCGTGCAGCAGGCGCTGGCGCTCGGAGACCGGCGCGCCTTCATCGCCACCGCCACCCGCTCCGACGACGAAATGAACCTGCGCATCGATCGCCACCAGGCCGACCGCAACGACGCTTTCGATACCGTCGAGGAGCCGCTGGCGTTGGCCGACGCCCTCGGCGCGCTCGCCGAGTACCAGGTCGTGGTCGTCGATTGCCTGACGCATTGGTTCTCGAACCTCCTTCTGCGCAAGTTGTCGCTCGACGAAATCTTGACGCGGGTGGACGAAGTGGTGACGACGCTGCAAAAACGCCGGTTCCACGCGCTTTTGGTGACCAACGAAGTCGGCATGAGCGTTCATCCGCCCACCCCTCTCGGCCGCGCCTTCGTCGAGATCTGCGGTTTTGCCCACCAGCGCTTCGCCCGCGCGGCCGACGAGATTCACCTGGCCGTTCTGGGCACGACCCTCTGCATCAAGCCCGCCGCTCAGCCCCGAGCCGCAGAAAGGCTAGGCTGAAACCATGCGCGCGCGAGCTCTGTTGTCGTGGAGTAGCGGAAAAGACAGCGCCTGGGCCCTCCACCTCTTGCGCCAGCAAGGCGAGGTCGAAGTCGTGGGCTTACTGACCACCCTCAACGAGGTGGCCGATCGAGTCGCCATGCACGCCGTTCGCTCCGAGCTCTTGCAAGCTCAAGCCGAAGCCGTCGGGCTACCCTTGCGTACGGTCGGCTTGCCATGGCCGTGCTCGAACGAGCAATACGAGGCAGCCATGGCCACCGCGGTCGAGCGCGCCAAGGCTGACGGCATCACCGTGATGGCTTTTGGAGATTTGTTCTTAGAGGACATCCGCAGCTATCGCATCCAGAAATTGGCGAACACCGGTATCAGCCCGCTCTTTCCCGTGTGGGGCATTCCGACCAGCGACTTAGCCCGGCAAATGATCGCGGGCGGCCTGCGCGCGCGCCTCACCTGCGTGGATCCGAAGCAGTTGGCCGGCAGCTTCGTTGGGCGAGAGTTCGACGCGCAACTGTTGGCGGAGCTGCCGGCCTCGGTGGATCCTTGCGGCGAGCGCGGCGAATTTCACACGTTCACCTACGACGGCCCGATGTTTCGCCATCGGGTCAACGTTCGGGGCGGCGCCATCGTCGAGCGCGACGGCTTCTGCTTCGCCGATCTGCTGCCGGTCGGACCACGGCTTCCCGCAAAAGCAAAGGTGTTGCCATGAGCGCCTCGCCCCCGCGCATCGTGTCGTTGTTGGCAAGCGGAACGGAATTGGTTTGCGCGCTCGGGCTCGGCGACAGCTTGGTCGGTCGCTCCCATGAATGCGACCATCCCCCCTGGGTCAAGCGCCTGCCCGAGGTCAGCCACCCGACGTTCGACATCGGCGGCTCGAGTCGGGACATCGACGAGCGCGTGCGTGAACGTTTGCACGCCGGTCAGCCTCTGTACGAGGTCGAAGAAGAGCTGCTGACGGAGCTTGCCCCGGATGTGCTGATCACTCAGACGCACTGTGAGGTGTGCGCGGTGAGCCCCGCCGACTTTGCTCACAAGGTCTCGGCCAAGCTGCAACGTCGACAGGTCGTCGCCCTCAGCACCGGCACCCTCGCCGCCATTCTGCAGGGATTCGTCGACGTCGCCTCCGTGCTGGGCAAGCCATCCGAGGGCCTGGCATTGGTCGAAGCCATTCGGACCCGGCTCGCCTCCCTCGCCGAAAAGACGCGCGCGCTGCCGCGCCCGACCATCGTCTGTCTGGAGTGGATCGCGCCCGCTTTCGCGATGGGAAATTGGGGTCCCGAGCTGGTGGAGCTGGCTGGCGGCACGAGCCTACTCGGCACCCCTGGTGCGCATTCGACGACCACACCGTGGTCGGCCGTGGTCGAGGCAAACCCGGAAGTGCTCGTGGTCGCTCCTTGCGGATTCGGTCTGGAACGGGCGCTACAGGAGATGCACTTGCTCGCCGCGGAGCCGGGCTGGAACGAGCTTGCGGCGGTGCGAAATGGCCGCGTGTTCGTCGCGGATGGAAACGTCTATTTCAATCGCTCCGGGCCCAGCATGTTCAAGACGCCGGCCATCTTGGCGGAAATACTGCATCCGCACGTGTTCGCGCCCCGCCACGAAGGTCAGGTGTGGCAGCGCTGGGTCGCGCCTTGAGCGCGTGACGCCGCAGCTCCGGCACGAGCAAATTTGCCGCAGCGGGACACCACTGGTGCGCTATTCGAAAGTTTCGACGAGCGCGTTTCATGGGCGCCGACGGTGTGCTCTCGACCGCCGCTGCCAGCCATGCCACACGGGGGCATGCGCACAGAGGGCCAACGTCGCTCCGACAACATCGAAGATCGCGGTACCGGTGGGGGCGGCGGCGGCGGCGGTTTGCCGATTCAGGCGCTGTCGTCCGTCGTTCGAATGCTGGGCATCAAGGGCACGCTGGTCGTCGGCGCAATCGCGGCCGTGGGCTACTTCGTGCTGCCCGCCAGCTTGAAGCAACAGTTGTTCGGCGCGCTGCCCGGTGGTGGGCAGGCGACTGGGCAGGGTGCCGGCAGCGTGTGCAAATCGTCGCCCGAGAACGGCAAAGCCTGCGATTTCTCGAGCGTCGTCTTGGCCTCGACGGAAGACGTGTGGAAGCAGCAGTTTCAGAGCGGGGCCCTGCCGCAATACGGCGGCGCGCCCCCCAGTGCGTACCCCGATCCGGTTCTGGTGATCTTCGCCAATGCGGTCTCGACCGGCGGCTGCGGCAACGCGACCTCAGACGTAGGGCCTTTTTACTGCCCCGGCGACAGCAAGCTGTACATCGACCCGAGCTTCTACGACTTGATGGAAAAGCGACTAAAGGCGCCCGGCGACTTCGCTCAAGCTTACGTGATCGCTCACGAAGTCGGGCATCACGTTCAGAATCTGATCGGCGCCAACAAGCTTGCGATCTCGGGCGAGACCAAGAACCAAGGCTCGGTGCGTTTGGAGCTGCAGGCCGATTGCTTCGCCGGCGTTTGGGGCCACTCCGCGCGCGCGTCCTTGCAAATCACCGACGAGGACTTGGCCGAAGCCCTCAAGGCCGCGCACCAAATCGGCGACGACACCCTCGGCAACGGCAACGCGAGCGACTACACCCACGGCAGCAGCGCCCAACGCATGCGCTGGTTCCGCCGCGGCTTCGACAGCGGGGACGCGCGGCAGTGTGACACGTTCGGCGTGAAGAAATACGCCGAGCTGTAGCAGGCGAAACCGGTCTCTAGTGGGTGGGCGCCGGCTGCCCCCAACGGTCAAACCGGGGCCTTGGGGTATGCCTCGCGCAACCCGGCCGCCAGCGCGCGAAGGGCGGGCTCCGCGGACGTGCCCTTGCGCCAAACCAGAGCGATGGTGCGACAGGCGGAACCTGATCGGAGCGGCCGCGCGTGAAGGCGAGCACGCTTCGCTTCGGCCGGGACGGCCAGAGCGGGGATCAGCGTGATGCCGGCGCCACCGGAGACCATTTGCACGAGCGTGGTCAGGCTGGTCGCCCGAAATTCGTTCTCTCGCACGCTGGCGTAGCTGCAGGCTTCGAGCGCCTGGTCGCGAAAGCAATGACCGTCGTCGAGCAACAGCAGGTCGTAATCGCGCAGGTCGGCCTCACGCAACGGCGCCTTCTTTTTGGCCAGCGGATGCTCGGGCAGCGTCACGACGAAGAATGGATCGGTGGCGACCACATCCTTCACGACGTCGCCGACGTTGGCTTCGAGCGCGACGACGGCCGCGTCGATTTGGCCGTCCGAAAGCTCGCTCATCAACCTGTCGGTCTTCTCCTCGCGCCAGGCGATGTGGAGGCGCGGCAGGCGCGAGCGCAGGCGCGGCGCCACCCCCGGCAAGAGATAGGGCGAAATGGTCGGAATGATTCCGACCCGCAGCGTGCCCGACAGTGGGTCGCTCGAACGCCGCGCCATTGAAACGATCTCGTCAGCTTCACGTAGAACGGCTCTCGCCCGCTGCACCAGCTCTTGACCCACGCGTGTGATGAGCACGCGCTTCTGGGTGCGTTCGAACAACTGGACGCCAAGGGCGTCTTCGACTTGCGCGAGCTGGGCGCTCAGTGATGGCTGTGAAACGTTGCAACGCGAAGCCGCTCGGCGAAACGAAAGCTCCTCCGCGACGGCGACGATGTACTGGAGCTGGCGCAGGCTAAAGGGGTGGGGCGCGTAGGTCACGGGAGCATGATAGCTTCTAGCTATCAACTTCATCCAATCAATCGATTGGAGCGATTCGCATCGAGGGCGTAGCTTCACCCCTATCGGCGAGCAAACGCCGCCTGAGGAGCGAACCATGAGCGACGAAAAATCAGCAGCCAAATGCCCCTTTCATCACGCGACGGGCGGGGGAACCTCGAACCGTGACTGGTGGCCCAACCAACTACGGCTGGACCTGCTTCAGCAGCACTCCTCGAAATCCAACCCGATGGGCGAGGACTTCGACTACCGAAGCGAATTTCAGAGCCTCGACTACGCCGCGCTCAAACACGATTTGGCGGCGCTGATGACCGCCTCGCAGCCTTGGTGGCCTGCCGATTTCGGCCACTACGGGCCGCTGTTCATTCGCATGGCCTGGCACAGCGCGGGTACCTATCGGGTCGGTGACGGCCGCGGTGGCGGCGGACGCGGGCAGCAGCGCTTCGCTCCGCTGAATGCGTGGCCGGACAACGTCAACTTGGACAAGGCGCGCCGCCTGCTCTGGCCGATCAAGCAGAAATACGGCCGGAAGATTTCTTGGGCGGACCTCTTCATCCTCACCGGCAACGTCGCGCTCGAGACGATGGGCTTCAAGACGTTCGGTTTCGCGGGCGGGCGCGAGGACGTGTGGGAGCCCGATCACGACGTGTATTGGGGCGCGGAGAAGAGCTGGCTGGCCGGTGACCTGCGCTACTCGGGCGCGCGGGATCTCGAGCAGCCCTTGGGCGCCGTGCAAATGGGCCTGATTTACGTGAACCCCGAGGGCCCGAACGGCAACCCCGATCCGGTCGCGGCCGCGCGCGACATTCGCGAGACCTTCGCGCGCATGGCCATGAACGACGAAGAAACGGTGGCGTTGATCGCCGGCGGTCACACCTTCGGCAAGACGCACGGTGCCGGGCCCGCGTCACACGTCGGCTCCGACCCCGAAGCGGGCGACCTCGAAGCCCAAGGGCTCGGCTGGAAGAGCGGCTTCAACTCGGGCGTGGGCGTCGACACCATCACCAGTGGGTTGGAGGTCACCTGGACCCAGACCCCCACCCGCTGGAGCAATCATTTTTTCGAGAACCTGTTTGGCTTCGAGTGGGAGCTGGAAAAGAGCCCGGCCGGCGCGCACCAGTGGGTCGCCAAGAACGCCGAGGCGACCATCCCGGACGCGCACGATCCAACGAGAAAGCGCAAGCCGACGATGCTGACGACGGACTTGGCGCTGCGCTTCGACGCCGCGTACGAGCCCATCTCGCGCCGTTTTCTCCAGCACCCCGACGACTTCGCGCAAGCCTTTGCTCGCGCCTGGTTCAAGCTCACCCACCGCGACATGGGGCCAAAAGCTCGCTACTTGGGGCCCGAGGTGCCGACGGAGGCGCTCGTCTGGCAGGATCCGATCCCGCAAGTCGACCATGCCCTGGTCGACGACGAAGACGTCACCGCGATCAAGCAGCAGCTGCTGGCATCGGGGTTGTCGCTGTCCCAGCTCGTATCGACCGCGTGGGCGTCGGCGTCGACGTTTCGCGGCTCGGACAAGCGCGGCGGCGCGAACGGCGCGCGGCTCCGCCTGTTGCCGCAACGGAATTGGCCGGTGAATAGGCCCGCCGAGCTGGCCAACGTGTTGGCGGTGCTCGAGCGTCTGCAGCAGGAGCTCAACGGCTCTTGGACGAGCGGTAAGAAGATCTCGCTGGCCGATCTGATCGTGCTCGGAGGCTGCGCCGCCGTCGAGCAGGCGGCGAAGAACGCCGGGCACCCCATCACGGTGCCGTTCACGCCAGGGCGCATGGATGCGGTGCAAGAGCAAACCGACGTTGCCTCGTTCGGGGTCCTCGAGCCCGTCGCCGACGGGTTCCGCAACTATCAGTCGGCCCAGAGCCGTATTCCGGCCGAGGCGCTGCTCGTCGACCGAGCACAGCTCCTCACGCTGAGCGGACCGGAAATGACCGTGTTGGTCGGCGGCCTGCGCGTGCTCGGCGCCGGGGCTTCGAAGCACGGCGTGTTGACGAGCCGCGCCGACGCGCTGACCAACGACTTTTTCACGAACCTGCTCGACACGAACGTGGAGTGGAAAGCGGGTTCGGACGCCCAGGCTCCGTTCGAAGGGCGCGATCGCAAGACAGGCGAGCTGAAGTGGACGGCCACGCGGGTCGACCTCGTCTTCGGCTCGAACGCGCAGCTGCGCGCCTGGGCCGAGGTCTATGGTGCGTCGGATGGCCAGCGGCAATTCGTCCAGGACTTCGTCGCGGCTTGGACGAAGGTGATGAACCTCGACCGCTTCGACCTCGCGCCGCCCACGGCGGGTTGACGCCACGATCCTTCGGGCAATTGGGCGCCGACGTTCGCACCGCCGGACGTTGGCGCCACGCCGATTCGGAACAAGACGCTCGACGCAGGCTCAGTCGTTGGCTGCCGCGCTCGACTCCGCCGCCACGTCGGCACAGCAGCGGAAGCTGATGAAGTAATAGGTGAAGTCAGGAGGATGGCTGGTAGTCACGGGGCGGCAAGCGTTGCGCACGTGGCCCCAGGCGCCGCCCTTCAAGCCTGCGAAACGCGAGCGCCGATTTTTGCGCTCCTGGTCGGCGCGCACCCACTCGTCGACGTTACCGGTCAGGTCGAAGACGCCGAAGCCGCTCTTGCACTCGGGGCGGGCGCCGCTGGGCAAGCTGCGGTCGAGCCGAAGCAGCTCGGCTTTTTGAATTTCCGGATCCTTCGAGTAGACGCGATCCAAAATCGGATTGATCCACTTGTTGTCGAAGTTGCATTTGTCGGGCTCGCGCCGCCAACCATACGGAAATGGCGTCTCTTCGGGCCCCTCGCAGGCGGCCACCCATTCGCTCTCGCGGCAAACGCGTTTACCGGCGGCGGTGCAGCTCTTTTCGGCGTCGAAGAAGCTGACCATGACGGGCGGCTTCTCGCCGGCTTTGTTGGGATACTCGAACTCGTCGATGCAGTAGTCGAGCGGCTCGCGCGGAGCCTGGCAGTCATTTTTGCCTTCACGAAAGTGATGGCAAATCGTGATGCGATTCGGCTTGTCGTATTCTTTGTCGACGCACTCGCGCTTCATGTCGGGGCAGTACGAGGTTTTGACGTGCTGCATGCCGGAGGGGCAGGGAGCGGGCGGGGGAGCAAGAGCGGGAGCGGGAGCGGGCGTGGGGGGGTCGGGCACGGGCACGGGCACGGGCACGGGAGCGGGAGTGGGAGTGGGTGACGCGAGCCGTGATGGCGCCGGGTCGGCGGAGCAGGCCAGCGCCATCAGGCAGGCGCAGTAGCTGGCTGCGCTACGAGGCGGGCGGCGGATCCAGGACAAGGTGCGGCAGCATACGCTGGAGACCGCGCGGTCCAATGCCCTTCACGCGCAGCAAATCGCTCGGATGCTTGAAGCGCTTGAGCTTGGTGCGCAGCGCCACGATGGCCGTCGCGCGCTTCATGCCCACGCCCGGCAACTTGGTCAGCTCATCGGCCGAAGCCAGATTGAGAATGACCTTTCCATCTGCCGTAATGCCAGCCGGCGCGCCGCCGCTGGGTGCGGGAGCGCCGGATGGCGCTGGCTCGGCGGCGAGCGTTGCAGCGGCGGGCGCTGCCTCGGCCGCCAGCACCGGCGCGGTCGGCGATGCCCCGCCTGCGGGCTGGCTACTGGTGACCGGCTTCGGCGACGGCTCGGGCGACGGGCTCGCTTTGAGCCAGCTCGTGCCGAGCGCGTCGGTCAAGAGCCGCGACCCTTCCGGCAGCTTCAGCCCCGGTTTGGCATACGTGGTCGCAACCACGCCAATGCCGGCCAGCACCGCGAGTAGCAGCGCCATGCCGCCGAGCCGCAACGCGGGCTCCAACCACACGCTCTTGCGCAAGCTTTCGAACCAGCGCTTGCCTCCCGCCAACGCGCCTGCGTCGTCGGCTGCCGCCGCTTCCGCTGCCAAACGCGCCTGCGACGGACGCGTGACCTCCACGTCCCCACCCCACTCGAAATCTTCGATTGCCATGTTTCCCCCAAACGAAAAAATAGACGGTGGGAGCGATCCGAAACGGATCGCTCCTCCCCCTTGTTCGTGACGCCGACGCGACTCAGGCCGCGAAGGCCTCGTCGTCGCTCTGGCCATTTCGACCACGCAACGTGGTGCCCGCGTTCTCTTCGCGCGGCACGTAGTCGCGAATCTGGAAGTCGCCCGCCACCGGCAGGGACTCCAGCTTCACGTTGATTGAGCCGTCGCTATTCAGAAACGCGACGCCGACGCGGTTCCAGTACTTCTTTTCGCCGCGCTGAGTGATGACGTAACAAACCTTGAGCCTCGATTGATCCATGATGTTCTTCCTTGATGCGTCACCCAACTGCGGGTGACACGAGGGAGCATTGCGAGGCGCGTGCCAGCGCACCGCAGCGCCAAAATCCCGCAAGAACGGGCCAGCCGGGCCTGGCCGACCGGTGGCCAGCCGGCGGCCAGCGTGTTAGGTTCCGCCCCGGAGGTCGTGATGACACAACGCATGCCACTCGCCACTCGCCGCAGTTTCGTTTCAGGAGCTGCCGCCGCCGCCGCGGGTGCCATCACGCTCGCCCCGCGCGGAGGTGAAGCCGCCCCCAACATCGACTCGTACATCGCCAAGCCGCCCGCCGGCTTCAGCCCGCTGACCACGCCGGGCAAGATCACGAAAGTCACGGCCAAGGGCGACTTCGCTTCGTTCATGCAGCCCAACCAGCTGTGGCCCAAGCCGGAGATCGCCAAGAGCCTGCTCGAAAAAGCGATGATGGAGTTCACGGGCGGCAACAACCTGAACGCCGCCATGGGCCGCTTCATCTCCAAAGACGACGTGGTGGCGATCAAGGTCAACGGCATCGCTGGCCAAAAGGGCACCTACACCATGGCCACCAACTACGAGGTGATCTTGCCGGTGGTGGAAGCGGTGCTGGCGCTGGGCGTGCCGGCCAACAAGATCA
The DNA here is from genome assembly GCA_040348565.1 of Myxococcales bacterium. GTDB lineage: Bacteria > Myxococcota_A > Polyangia > Polyangiales > Polyangiaceae > PMG-095. The sequence goes on from JBEQSW010000094.1 coordinate 20,450, forward strand.
CCGTCTACGAGCAGTTCCCCGACTTTTTGGCGGGTACGCGCGTCAACGTGCGCAAGTGGACACTGCCGGCGGGCGTCGCCACCGGCACCCACAACAACGCCGACCACAAAATGCCCGAGATCAAGATCTACCAGGGCATCAAGACCAAGTACTCGCGCTTCTTCACCGACTCGACGGCGGTCATCAACATCACGATGATCAAGGACCACTCGATCGCCGGCTACACCGGCACGATGAAGAACATCACCCACGGCAACGTCAACAACCCGCACGAGCATCACGCGAACCAAGCCAGCCCGCAGATCGCGATGCTCTACAACCACCCGATCGTGACCAGCCGGGTGCGCCTACACATCACCGACGCCTTCAAGGTGATGTACGACAAGGGCCCGCTCGACAAGGATCCGAAGACGCGCATCCCGCACGGCGCGCTGTACGTCTGCACCGATCCCATCGCCATGGACACCATGGGCGTGAAGATCGTCAACGACGAGCGCAAGGCCCGCAACCTGCCGTCCCTCAAAGACGCCGGCCGCGAGCCGCGCTACATCCAAACCGGCGGCGAATTCGGCCTCGGCGTGCACGATATGAATCAGATCCGCATGCAGAGCTTCGAAATCTGACGTCGCAGCAGGCGTTCAATC
>JBEQSW010000110.1:0-2510 GCA_040348565.1 Myxococcales bacterium
TCCGCTCGGCGCCATCAAGGGCGCTGCCCAGCTCTTGGGCGATCCCGGAGACCAGCAGCGTCTGGGCCCGGTGGAGCTCGAGTTCGTCGGTATCATTTTGGAGGAGGTCGAGCGGCTCGATCGCGTGGTCGGCTCGGTGCTCGACTACGCCCGGCCCTCCAAGGGCGAGCTGGGGGCCGTCGACCTGAACGCGGTCGTGCGCCGAACCGTCACCGTGCTGGCCTCGGACCGCGCCGAGGAGTGCGAAATCGTCACCGACCTCTCCGACGCCCTGCCGCCGGTGCGCGCCGACGCGGAGCAGCTGCGCCAGGTGCTGATCAACCTGGTCAGGAACGCCGTCCAGGCCATGGGTGGGCAAGGCACGGTGCGGGTGCGCACCGCCATCCACGCCCGCGCGCCCTCCGCGCTGGCCTCCGCCCCGGCCGGTGAGTGGGTCGAGGTTTCGGTGCGAGACGCAGGGCCGGGCATCGCCCCTTCGGTCCTGCGCAACCTATTCGTGCCGTTTTTCACCACCAAAGATCGCGGCACCGGGCTCGGCCTTGCCATCAGTCAGCGAATGGTCGAGGAAATGGGCGGACGTATCGAAGTGGTGTCGCATTTGGGCGACGGTGCAACCTTCACCGTCCTCTTACCGGCCGGCGAAGCGCACGGGCACCGGGCCGGTCTGAGCCCAGTACCACCCGAAGCGGGTGAGGCGGCGGCGCCCCTGACTGGCCCTAGCGCGGCAGATCCGGCTGTTCCGGTGAGAACGATTTGACCGTATCTGGCTCAAAGTCCTAAAGTTTTTGGACCCGCGCCGTCTGTACGGCGTAGACCTCTCGGCTCTCCCTCATGGTTCCTCGACAAGCGCAACCCGGTCCTAGCGAGGCCACGAACGAGCCGCGGTTCGCGCTCCGATTCATCTCCGGCAAATACCAGGGCGGCGAGTACCCGCTCGCGGAGGGCCAAGAGATCGTGATCGGTCGCTCGAGCGAGCTCGACATGGTGCTGGTGGAGGAGATGGTGTCGCGCAAGCACGCGCGCATCGCGCTGACCGACGGCACGATCAGCATCGAGGATTTGGGCTCCACCAACGGTACGTTCGTCAACGGCGAGAAGGTGCAGCAGGGCACGCTGCGCGAAGGCGACCGTGTGTTGATCGGCACGAACATCTTGAAGGTCGTGGCCGCGCCGCAAGACGAAGAGGCGCGCGCCAACTTGAAGGCCATGGCCGTCGGGCGTGTCACCGCCAAGCAACAGCAGGGCCGCGCCTCCGAAGAGGCGCCGCGCATGTCGGGCATCTTGGAAGAAATTCCGCTGCCCGATTTGCTGCAGCTGTTCGGCACCTCGCGCAAAGCCGGCGTGCTCGTTCTGCGCTCGGCGGGTCGCGAAGGGCGCATCTACTTGAACGACGGGCGCATTCGCTTTGCCGAGTTCGTAGGCGTGCAAGGCGTGCCGCCGCTGAAGGCGCTGTATCGCATGCTGGGCTGGCAGACGGGCTCATTCGCGCTCGACCCGCCCGACACCCGCACGTTCGAAGGCGGCGTCGACGTGAGCGCTCAAGAAGTCTTGATGGAGGGCTTTCGCCAACAAGACGAGCTCGGCCAGCTGCGCCATCGGCTGCCCAGCAGCGGACGGCTGGTGCTGAAGCTGCCGCTCGCCCATCACCTGCGCGAGCTAGAAGACGCCGATCTCGATCTGCTCGAAACGGCCCTGTCCGCGGACGGCTTGGACGCGTTCTTGGACGCAGTGCCCGGCCCCGACCTCGAATCCGCTCAGGCCCTGCTCTCCCTCATCCAGCGCGGCTACCTGAAACCGGCCTAGCGCCGCCTTCGAGGCGTTCATCGCGTGGGCTGCCAACCCGCAGCCTGAATCGCAGAAACTGTCGTGTCGGAAGCAGGCACATCCGTTCGAGGGCGCGCGGAGTGCGTCGTGGGCCAACGCTTGCTGCTGGCTCGTGCCGAGGTCCCTGATTTTTTCACAGGGAGGACGGGAGGACGGGAGGGCGAGAAGGAGGCGAGAAATTTTGGGCTCGCGCTACCGCCCGCGAGTCTGCAGCAGCGTCGCGGGCTCGACCTCTCTAGCTTTCTCCCCAGGAGATATTTTTGGTTTTGGTCCTCCAAAAACAAAAATGCGTTCTCGTCTTCCCGCACCTCCCGTCCTCCCGCTGACGATTGGTTCCATTTCGAGTTGGCTGCTGATTTGAGCCGAGTTGAGCGGCTCGTTCGGTATGAGAAAACGGCGTGGTTGGGACCTTGGCCGTCGCTGATAGGCGAGCCAGCACCCTTCGCTCGCGGCGGAATGACTTCGCATGCGAAGTCATCTCCGCTTCCGCTGGCAGCAGACCTTCAACTGCTCGTATTCGCTAGTGAATGCCAGCTAGCGATCAAAGCGCATCGCGATGACTTCGCATGCGAAGTCATTCAGAGACGCGGAGAGGGACAAAGGTGAAGGCGCTGCCGGCACGACAAAGGGACGACAGAAGGCCCGGAGGGCAGCGCAGGCGGGAACGATGCGATGAGTGGTGAGCG
>JBEQSW010000127.1:0-5475 GCA_040348565.1 Myxococcales bacterium
GGCCCAGACCGGGTTTCGCAGCAAGCGAAAGCCTTCCAAGCGTCCCTTCACGTGTGCAGCGTCAGCGCTTGCAGGCGTGACGAGCAACGCAAGCAGCGAGACACAAGCCCCCGCACCCCAGCGTGGCGATAACCGAGTCCAAAGCGTACTCATTGCCGTGGCACGGTAATCTGCATCAAGGCGAACGGGCCAGCGAAAAACGCCAGCCCGTTCAAGGCAACTTACCACCTGGGTCGCGAGGTTATTGATGTAGTCCGAACCCCTAGCGTAGCTAGGTGGGAGACTCTTATTCCCCGGCTTCTGGCTTCCCGGTGAGAAAATCCGGGCTTGCACTCCACCAGAGACTCGTCTCCCGGTTCGATTACTTATCGGGATTCGTTACTACGGACTCGCGCGCCCCGCAGAGGGAGCCGTCCTTGATCTTATGGACGCCGAGCGACTCCGTCAACGGGCGCGGCCCCCGGATCGACCCTTCGAATCTCGCGCGGACTGAGGGACCGTCGCCAAAAACTGGGCCAAAGCCAGCAATCTTTGCACTTTGGCGACATGATCGAGTCCGGCAGTCACGCGGGCGGCGGTTTCTCCGCCTCCCCCACCCCGCAAACGAGCCCCGCCACCCCGTCCGGCGGGGCTGTGGAGAGCAGCGGCTCCGGGGTTGCGACCGCGGTTTCCACTGGCGCCTCGCCGGCAGCCAATCCGGCTCCTCGGTCGAAAGCTCAAGCTGGGGAAGCGCGCTTCGTCGGGCCCGGCGTGCTGGCCGAGCTGCTGACCCAAGCCGACGCTGAAGGTTTGCTGACCGTGCAACTGGACGCGCCCGGACCCGGGCATCGCGGTCGGCTGGGCGTGCTGATCGAAGCGGCCATCGAGCACGCCTTGGAGCGGCGCGGCGCCTGCCCGCCCGGAGTGGCGGCCGCGACCGATCTTGCCCTCTCGCTCGCCGACCAGATGTACCGCGCTCGCTTGGTCGAGCTGCGCGGCGTCGCGCTGGGTTTGGGCACGCTCGGCGGCATGGCCGACATCGAGCACACTCTCGACACCGAGGACAGCGCGGTCTTGCGCTACTTGCTCACGGCGTCCGCGCTCCACCCTTTGCGGTTGTACCTGAACGCGGCCGACCGCGGGCTGCGCGTCTTCACCGTTCCGGTGGCGCTCCACGACTTGATGCCCGGTACCGCGCCCCACCCCATCGTGTGCCTCGAGACGGCGCAGCCGCCTTCGGTGGCTCCGGCCGTAGCGCGTAGCTCCGCCGCCATGGAGCAGACGCAAGAACCGCCGCGCGTCCAAGCGAACGAGCTCGACGAGCTCGACGAGGAGCTGGAAACCGAAACGCTGGTGCCGCCGCACGTGCAAATCGCCGAGGCGCGGGCCGCCAGTGAGGTGTTGGAAGCGCTCACCCCGCCGCCCAGCTCGGAGTCCGGAATCGACCTGACACCCCCAGATTTGGCGGCATTTTCGACGCCTCCGCCGGTGGTGGCGGCGGCGCTGCCCCCGGCGCCATCCGAGGGCGAAGAAGTGTTCGAGCCGAGCCCGATCCCGCCGGAGCCGTTCGAGCGCGGCCCGCTCTACGCTTCCGCCGAAAACGACTGGCGCACCTGGGCCGACGAGTTGTCGACGGCGCGCGGCCCGAAGCCGCTCAGCGTGATCGAGCGCATGTTCGTGAGCGCTTACGTGCCGTTGGCCGACGCCTTGGCGCGCGGCATCGGCGATCCTTCGGCCCGGCAGGTCTTGACGACGTGGGCCACCTCGTTCGAGCAGAGCTACCGCGAGGCGTTCGCGGCGCTGCGCGTGCGCGGCAAGCGCCCCAGCATGGTGCTCGACATTCCCGAGATCGCGCTCAGAATCGGTCGCCTGCACGGCGCACGCCGGGTGGAGCTGATCGCCGTCGACGGCATGCGCTTCGACCTCGGCTTGCGGGTCGAGCAACGCGTGCGCTGGCGCATGGCACAAGAGATCGCCCTGACCGAACGGTTGCTGCTGTGGAGCGCGCTGCCTTCGACGACCGACGTGCAGCTCGAGCTCTTGGGCCGCGGCCCCGAAGCGCTCAAGACCTGGACGGGCGAGGTTTCTTCGGAAATTCCCGTCGCCCGCGGCAACAACGCGCGCACCCTGCGTCGCGTGAAGGTCGGTCACCGCGATCTGCTCAAGCTCGACTTGGTCGAAGCGCGGCTGATGGAGCCGGGCGACCACGAAGCCGCTCGCCTCGACGACTTGGCCGACGAGCTCGCCGAAGTGCTATCCGCCCAGCTCGCGCGCCTGCCCGCCCGCACCCTCGCCATCGTCTTCGGCGACCACGGCTTCAAGCTCGACGCCATGGACTCCGGCACCACCTCCGCCAAGAGCGGCGGCGCGTCACCGGAAGAGGTGCTGGTGCCTGCGTTCGCCTGGCTCGTCGGCGGCGTGCATTAATTTGGGTCTCGTTCTCCTCCGCGGTCTGCTGTTTCGATCGTGATCTGCCCTCGCCAAGGTATGGTTGAGGGCGATCCGGCTCGCACGCGAGCGTGCTCGCGATCGCCGTAAAGGTGATTCGAGGCTCGAGCGGCGAGAGCGGCAGCAGAATTGCGGCACGCGGCCGCCTTGCGACTCGCCGCCGGCGCGCGGTTCGCCGCAGTCGCGCGTCACGCCGTGCGTCCGCCCGCCACCGCCGAGCTCGCGCCTTCCCTCACTCCGCCCGCCCTCTCCCACGCCTTACCCTTCCCCTTTCCTCGCGCCCCTAGCGAACGGCCTTCCTCGAAGTGAGGGATTTCCCAACGCGTTTTGGTCTTACGAAAGTAACTAAATTTCCTCAATGATTCTGCGGGAACGATGGTCCGCGAGGCGATACTCCAACGCGTAAGTCTTCCGAGCAGCGCGCAGGGAAATGCTTACCCGTGTAACGATCCCGCTCCGTTCGACCGCTGCCGCGAAATCATTCAAGAAATTTCCTTACGCCGGTAAGACGGAATCGAAGCGCGGAAACCGGCTTCGCGCAGGTAGGCGTTTTCGGGTCGTGTCGCCGGGTGGTCTCGCTGCGGGCTGATCGACACGCGGGCTTGCCCGTCGGGGCGCGCTTGCCGGTCGGCTCGTGCTGGTCGCGTTGCCCTCGTGCTGGTCGGGTCGCGCTCGCGGGTTGGGTTGCGCTCGTGATCAGGTAGGCCCGGTTACGGGCAGCCCAGCTGGGCTGCCCCAACAGGAACACGGCCTACCCACTCCAAGTTACTCTTCGGCGGTGGCAGGCGGGGCGGAGGCGTCGCCCAGGAGCGCGTTGAGCTCGGCTTCGCCGCGGTCGACGGGCCCGGACTTTTTGCGGCGTTTTCGCCATTCGATCACGTCGTCGAAGAGCGCGTAGAACACGGGTACGGCGACGAGCGTGAGCAAGAGCGACAGCGTCTGCCCGCCGATCACGATGCCGGAGATGTTGCGGTTGTTACCCGAGCCGATGCCGCGCGACAACGCCAGCGGCACCATGCCGGCCACGAAGGCGAGCGTGGTCATCAAGATCGGTCGCAGGCGATCGCGATTCGCTTCCAAGATGGCGTCGAGCCGATTTTTGCCCTGGAGGCGCAGATGATTGGTGTGATCGATCTGCAAGATCGAGTTCTTCTTCACCACACCGAACAGCACCAGCAAACCGAGCGCGGACATCAGGTTCAGGCTTTGCCCGAACAGAATCAGGGAGATGAGCGCAAACGGCACGGTGAGCGGCAGGGAGATCAAGATGATGAACGGGTTCAGCCACGACTCGAACTGCGCCGCCAAAATCAGGTACATGAAGACGAACGACATGCCGAACGCCAGCTTGAAGCCGCCCGCAAGCTCAGAAGACGACTTCGAACGCCCCGTTGGAACCAGCCGATAAGCCGGCCCCGTGTGCTGCTTTTCGAAGGCCGCGGTGACGGCTTTCACGACGTCGCTCTCGCCGAAGCCGGGGGCCACGTTGGCCATGAACGTCACCTGGCGCTGCCGGCCGAGCCGATTGACCTGCGACGGGCCGGTACCTTCCTTGACGTTCACGACCGACGACAGCGGTACGGTGCCGTACTTCTTGGACGGCACCGTCATCAACGCGATGCCGCTCACGTCGCGCCGATACTCTTTTTCGGCCCGCAAGCGCACGTCGTACTCCTCGCCGTGCTCGGCGTAGGACGACGCCTTCATACCCGCCACCAGCATGCGCAGCGTGTCGGCCACGTCCGACACGTTGACGCCCAGGTCGGAGGCGCGATCGCGATCGATGGCCACACCCAGCTCGGGTTTGCCGGTGATGAGGTTGGTGTCGAAGTCGACCACGGCCGGGTTCTTCTTGATCTCCGGGCTCATCTTGGCGGCCAGTGCCTCCAGCTCGTGAAGATCCGGTCCGGCGAGCACGTACTGCACGGCCGCTGACGAAGCACCGGTGCTGATGGCGGCCACCTCCGAGACGCTGACCCGCAGCTCTTTCGGCAATTTTGCCAAGATTTGCTTGCGCGTCATGTCCATCAGCTGAAGCTGGGAGACGTTGCGCTCGCGGGGATCCTTCAAAGCCACGTACACGCCGGCCAGGTTTTGCACCTTCGCGTCACCGGCGGCCACCGTGGTCACCGTGTGCACGACGCCCGGTAGCCGTCGCACCTGTTGCGCCACGCGCTCGGAGATCAGCGCTGTCTCGTCGGCGCTGGTGCCTTCGGGGGTGCGAATGGATACCTCGAATTGACCCTGATCGTCGACCGGTACGAAGCCGGTGGGGACGTGCTTGATCAGCTGCGTGCAGGAGCCGAGCGACAAGCCGCACGCCACCACCACCACCCAGCGGTGCCGCATGCACCACGCCAGGATCACCATGTAGACGCGCTCGACGGGGCGATAGAACCAGTCGACGATGCGGCTCAAGCCCTTGCCCTGCTGGTGCGAGGCTCCGCCCAGCAAGCGCGCGCTCAAGGTCGGAGTGAGCGCAAAGCTCACGACCATGGATACGCCCACCGCGAACGCCATGGTGTAGCCGAAATTCTTCAAGAAACGGCCGGGAATGCCGCCCACGAACGCCACCGGCACGAACACCGCCATCAATGACAGCGTAGTGGCCAGCACCGGCAAGCCGATCTCGCGTGTGGCCAAGACCGCCGCCGGGAACGGCTTGACCCCCTTTTCTTCGATGAAGCGCACGATATTTTCGAGCACCACGATCGCGTCGTCGATCACGATGCCGACCGCCAGCGCCAACGCCAACAGCGTGATCATGTTCAGGGTGAAGCCCTGGAACCACATCAAGGCGAAAGTGCCGACGATGGAGATCGGGATCGATATCGCCGCGATCAAGGTGCTGCGCGCGTTGCCCAAGAACAGCAGCACGACCGCCGCCGCCAACAGCGCGCCCACGATCAAGTGCTCCTTCACGGCGCCGACGCCGGTACGGATGGACGCGGAGTTGTCGCGCACGACTTCCATGCGGATGCCGCTCGGCAGCGTGCGCTTCACTTCCTCGAGCCGCTTGAGCACGGTGTCGACGACCTCGACCGTGTT
>JBEQSW010000132.1:0-2395 GCA_040348565.1 Myxococcales bacterium
TTCGTTCGATTTCCCGAGCTCGATGGCCGCGCGCCGCAAGCGCAGCCCAATGTGCGTCACCAGCCCCAACAGCGCGAAGGCCATGGCGGCCACGAATAGCCCGCAATAGCGCGCTTCCGTGGCCGCTCGCGCGTATGCCTTGGAATACAGACGCTGCGCGTCTTCCCGGGCGGCGCCGATCGGCAGCTCCAAGATTCGCGTCAACACGCCGTCGGTGTCCGCCTTGCTGGCCGCAATCGTGCGGGCATGGGCCAATGTCAGCTCGATGCCATGGCGTGCCTTGTCGTCCTCGTGGGCAGCGGCTTGCCCGGAGAGGGCGCTGATCTCTTGGCTCTGCGCCAGTAGCAGCTGCGGACCGCTGCGCAGCGCCACGTTGAGCGTGAGCGCGCGTAGCTCGTTGATGTGGGCCACCAGCACCGGATCGCGAGTTTGTTTCGAGGCGCCGGCGGCCAGGCTAGGGAAGTAGCTGATCGAGTTTTTCAGCAGAGCATTCTTGCTCTTGAAGTCTTCCAGCAGCCGTTGTCGCTCGCGAGCCAAGGCGGCGTAGCGCGACAGCGCTTGCGCGATAGCGCGGCGTTCGCCAGCGCGCACGAAGGTGGGAACCTCGACGGGGCTGCCGTCGTGGATGGCACGAACGTCGAGGTCGTCTTTGGTCAGCTGATCGTAGTTGGAAACGAGCTGAAAGCGTGCCTCGAGCGCGTGGCGGGCCATGTCCTGATCCAGCGCCCGGGTGTCGTCCAGCAACTGGCTGAAGGCTTGGTGCTCGTGTTGGTCGGGCGCCGACCGTTCGTTGAAGACGACGGTCGCCGTCAAGGCCGCCGCCGCGAGCGCGGACAGTCGCCATACCGCCCGTGAGATCATCGCGGCACCGCATACGTGCCGGTCAGCGACTCCAGGAATGCCACCAGGGCGTGGACGTCGCCGTCCGACAGATCGCGCCCCAGCTGGAAGCGTGCCATGGCCCTCACCGCGTCGGGCAGCGTCGGCACGGACCCGTCGTGAAGGTAGGGAGCCGTCAAGGCGACGTTGCGCAAGCTGGGGACCTTGAATACGTGCCGATCGGCTTCGTCGTGGGTGACGTTGAAACGGCCGAGGTCGGCCGCGGTCTCGTTACCGCGCGCGGCAAAGTAGTCGGCCATGATGCCCAGCTTTTGGAACATGTTGCCGCCCACGCCGCGCCCTTGGTGGCAAGACGAGCAACCGTAGGTCGTGAACAGCTCGTAGCCATGCCGAGCGTCGGCGCTCAGCGCCCCCGAATCTCCACTCAAGTAGCGGTCGAAGGGCGCATTCGGCGTCACCAGCGAGCGTTCGAAGGTGGCCAGCGCGTTCTTGACGTTGGCCGGCGTCAGGCCCTGGGGGTAGCTACGCGCGAACCGTGCGGCCAATTCTCGGTCCTGGCCCAGCGTGTCCAGCACCCGCGGCCAGCTCGAGCCCATCTCGGCGGGGTTGAGCAGAGGGCCGTCGATTTGCGCTTCCAGGGTCAACGCGCGACCGTCCCAGAACTGGCGAAAGTTGAGGCTGGCGTTGAAGACGCTTGGCGTGTTGACCGCCAACGGCTCTCCGCCGACTCCCAGCGAGTGGGGCCTTCCGTCGACACCACCGTGCCCGAGATCGTGGCAGGTGGCGCAGGCCAACTTGCCGTTGCCAGAAAGGCGAACGTCGGCGAACAACTGCCGGCCTAGCTCGAGCCTGGCCGGGTCTAGATGTTTGGCTGCTTCCAGCGGAGCAATGGGCCCGAGCTCCACGGGTGCGTCGCTGCGTGGCGGCGCCAGCGCCGCGGGAGCAGCCGCGGCGCCTTCGCCGCAGCCCAGCGCCAGAAGAGCTGCCAGCACCGCGCGCGAAACGCGGCGGGCAAGCATCGAGTAGGCCTCCTGCAATTGCATTGCTGCCAACCAGGAACGACCGGAGAGCCGCCTGGTTCAGCAAAATCGCGCCAAGTGCAAACATTGCAGAAGCCCGGAAACGTGGCGCAATTCTCGCGCGCGGAGGGCCGCGAGCCGGTGCGCAATCGGCACCTTCGTTGGGGATTCGCGCCGGAAAGCGTTGGGCGGAAGTGCTCTGCGTTTCGCTGCTGAATGGGTCACGGGCGAACCCGTACGGCGGCACCAGCAGCCTCGATAGCGACGCGGCCCGTACCGAAGAACGGGCCGCACCGGGACACGCTCAGTGGGTGAGGCGAGTCGTCAGAAGGTCGGCGAAAGCGCTACAAGCATCCACTGTCGTGAAGATACCGACTACGTGACAGTGATCGGTGACGACGGCGGAGCCGTATTTGTGCGCGGCCATCATCGACACCACCTCGTCCAAGCCCGCGTCGGGGCTGACCACGTAGGTGTCGGTCGTCATCGCTTCACTGACGGCAATCTTCGTCGGATCGACGCCGCTCAGCGTTTCG
>JBEQSW010000151.1:0-18585 GCA_040348565.1 Myxococcales bacterium
CGTTGGCGGTTTCATGAAAGCCGCAAGCAACCTTGGTGTAGTCGGGACTGCTCATGTTGATGTAGTGGCCATGCTCGGAGTAAGGCTCACCCGGCCCCTCGTCCCACATCGATTGGAGGCAGTCTTGAATGGTCTCGTCGACCGAGCCCCAGCCGGGACACTCGTTTTGTGCGCTCTCCTTACAAGCCCCGAATTTGCCGTGAGCTTGGCCGGTCTGGCTGTCACTGGCCGCCTCGGTATCGGTGCAGCCTTCTTGCTCGGTCCAGCGCGAAAGTGGCGGCAAACCCAAGGTCGCGCGAAAGCCGTTGATGCGGTCGACACAAGCTTGCCGGTCCGCCGCGTAAGCGTCGTTGCCGCCAGTAGCGCCGCTGTCGTCACCCTTGCCGTCGTCGGCGCTACTGCAGGACGGCGTGAGGGCGGCGAGCGCGAGCGGCAACACCAACGCGCCGACACACTTCGACGCCCGAGCACGCACACCAGCCACACGAGCAGCAAGACGAGTAACGGTGGTGGACATGGATATCGAAGCTTAACAGAGCCAGTCGCCGCGCGGGTGGCAAAGCCGCGCGCTCCTCCGCGCCTAGCCCGCGCTGAGCTCGGGCGGGTGTTTCAAGGTTTGGTAGACGACGCAGTAGCGCTCGGTAAGCTCGAGCAATTTGGCCAGCGAAGCCGGGTTGGCGTCGGTGTCGAGCTCGAAGCCGAGCGTGATCCGTTTGAAGCCGACCGGAGCTTCACGCGATACCCCGAGGGTGCCGCGAAAATCGACTTCACCCGCGGCCGAGATGCGACCACTGCGAACGGTGATACCCATCGAGGTCGCGACCGCGCCCAGGGTGACCCCCGCGCAAGCTACGAGCGCCTGCAACAGCAGGTCCGCCGAGCACGCGCTCTTGCCGTCGCCTCCGGTTGCCGGGTGAAGCCCCGCCGGTGTGGTGCCCAAGAATGTCTCCACCAAGCACAGCTGCTGGGGAACATCGACGCTGCCACGGCCGTGAAGCGTGACTTGCGCTGACGCTGGGTCGTTTTTGTATCGTGCCTTGAGGGGCGCCTGGGCGGCGCGAAGCTCTTCGACGTTCACTTGAGACCTCCGGATGGAACTATCACCATGGCCGTCGCGAGAAAGCCGTGGTGGGCTGGGCATCTGGCGTAAGCGAGGACACCCATGACCGCAAGGCTCGTCACGATCGGGGATTCGCTGACCCAAGGCTTTCAGCACGGCGCCATCCGCCGCACGGAGTGGGCGTTTCCAGCCATGGTGGCGCGCGCTCTCGGCGCTCAGCCATTTCGCGCGCCAGATTTCAGAGCCACCGGCAGCGACGCGCTGTTGCTGGACTTGGAGCTGCTGCTCGACCGCCTGTCGATCGATTGCGGCACCCGGCTCGATCTGTGGGAAGCGCCGAAAGGGCTCTTGACCCTACAGCGCATGATGAGCCACATCGAAGACTACTGGGAGCGCGGGCCGGGAACCCAGCCGTCCGGCACCGGACCGGTTCATCACAACTTGGCGGTTTGGGGCTTCGAGGTGCTCGACGCGCTCACGCTGAGCGACGCCGTCTGCGCCAGCAACACGCCGCCGGCGCGTGACAACCTGATCCGGCAGTTGCCGGAGCACGCGATGTACCGCAGCACGCGCCGCACCTTGAACCCGGCGGCCCAGCGCGAGCTTTCCGAGCTCACGGCTTTGGGCTTGGCGCAGCGCTTGGCCGCGACCGAAGGTATCGAAAACCTGCTAGTCGGACTGGGCGCCAACAACGCTCTCGGCACTTGCGCCACCCTGACCATGCGGCGCTCGGCCCCGGCCGATCTGGGTCGCCTCGCGCACGAGCGTGAGTGCAACCTGTGGCAGCCGCAACACTTTGCGGCGGCCTACGCCGAGCTCGCGCGCCAGCTCGACGCCATCTCGGCCGAGCGAGTGTTTCTGACGACCGTTCCTCACGTCACCATCGCCCCTGTCACGCGCGGCGTGAGCCCCGGTCGCGCCCCCGGCCAAGAGCTAGAAAATGGCTATTTCGAGTACTACACGCGCTTTTGGATTTGGGACCGCAATTTCGATCCCCGGCGCAACCAGCACCTGACGCGCGCGCAAGCTCGCGAGATCGACGCGGACATCGACGCCTACAACGCCACCATTCGCGAAGAAGCCGCGCGGCGCGGTTGGCACGTCATCGACCTATGTAGCGTGCTCGACCGGCTGGCGTTCCGCCGCAACGAAGGCCACCCCACCTACCCGCTGCCGCCCGGCCTAGTGGCGGCGCTGCGCGACGACCCGCGCACGCGCTTTCGGGTACGGCCCGACGGCGAGGTGCTGCTGGACACGCGTTTCATGCGCATTCCGGCGCGCGCGCCCGCGGACAGCGCTCCGAGCGACGAATGGCGAACGGCCTTCAAGGGCGGTCTGTTCGGGCTCGACGGCGTCCATCCGACCACTACCGGCTACGGCATCATCGCCCACGAAGTGCTCAGCGCCTTCCAGGCCGCGGGTGTCCCGGGTGCCGACCCACTGGCGCTCGACTGGCCGGGCATCGTCGCCAACGACAGCCTGTTGCGTGGGCCGCCCGCGCTCTTGGTCTCGCTGGAAGCAACGTTGGACGCGCTCTTCGCCAAGCTGCCGCTCGACGCGCTGATCGAAAAGCTGGGAGGCTACGGCTCCGAAGCGCTGTAGCGCGCCGAAAGCGCGCGCGCCGCCAGACGCGAGTCGCGTCAGCGGGGGTACGGAAAATCGGCGCTGGGCTCGGTCGCCATCAGGTCGTCGAATTTGCGCACGTCCATCTCGATCAGGCCGTCGTCGCGCTCGCTCAAGATGTCGGCGTGCCGCGCCCCCCACACCACGTCGGTGTCCAGGTAGCGGTGGCGGCCGTGCACCGGCTGCAGCGAGGTGTCGTCGGTGCCGACGACGCTGGCCAAAAATTCCATCTCATTCGCCGCCAACCCCTCCGGGGTCATGCCGTACAGGGGGCTCGACTGATCGATCACGTGCATGACCGTCCAAGAGCGCGTCAGGGCCTGCGAGCTGTCACGCACCAACGTGAGATCTTGCAGGCGGTAGAGCAGCAAGCCCTCGCGGGTCTTCTCGGTTCGGACCAAGCCCAAGCGAATTCGTGCCTCGGCGATCACGTTGGAGCGCTCGTTGCCGATGCGCAAAGCCAAGGTCGGCACGCCATTCATCGGCGAGATGGTGAGCTTTTTCGAGAACGCCAGGCGCGACATGGGCAGCGAGAATTTCGCGAATACGAGGCCGGTTGCCAGCGCGGTCAGCAACAAGCTCGTCACCGACTCGACCATGACGACGCTGTGAGCAGCCCGCGTTGCCGGCGTCATTTCGCCGTAGCCGATGGTGCCCATGGTCTCGACGCTGAAGAACAGCGAGTCGAAGAAGTCTCCGCGGGAATTGGCGATGCCCCCAATCTCCAGATACACGAGCGCGAACAGCGCGTTGACGAGCACGTAACAAACCGCGACGAGCAGAATGGCGCGCGGCCAGGTGGTGCGCAGCCACAGATGGTACAGGTCCTGCGCGGGGCGCGGACGGTCGCCGACGATGACGACTCCGGTCGCAGAGTCGGAGGAGTTGGCCATGCCGGCCGAGCTTGTGAGGCCGGCTGGGTGACGTCAATCGCGCGGCGAACGCCGCGATTCAGATGCCGTAGTCGTCGGCGTGAGCGCGCGGCGGCGCTTTGCGTTTGGGCTGAGGCGAAGCCGGTAAGGTCGGTACGGCGGCCGAGCGCGCCGTCTTTGCAGACGCCTGCGGCGGGGCGGGCGGAGCGGAAGCCGAGGGCGCAGGCGACGCCGGAGCGGCGGCGCTGGCGGTCGCAATCACGCGAGCCTTGGCGATTTGGCCCGCGAGCGTGGATGTGAAGGCGGACGCGAGCGTTGCCGCGGGCTTGGGTACGGCAACTTCCACCACCGACAGCGGAGCGCGAGCGGCGGCCAACGCCGGCACCGACGCCGCCAGCCGTTGCCAGGTGCGGGGCGATTTGCTGACTCCCAAGACGGCCGCGCCGAGCGCTAAAAGCGCCACGCCGAGCCAGGCGACACGCCCGCGTCGACGCGAAGCGGGTACGTCTGACTCGAGCAGCTCCGCGCTCGGGGCAGTGACGGCAGGAGCCGTCGCCACGGCCGGCGCTGCGTCCGTTGCGGGCGCGGGTGCGGGTGCAATCGTGATCACCGACGGTGGCGGCGTGGACGCGCGCAAGGTCGCAAGGTGCAGGCGCGGCTGGAAGACGGGCGTAGGCGCCTCTTCTTGCCAAGCGTCGGTGTCGACGCGCGACAGCCGTTGAGCGGCCGCAGCCTCGAGCGCGTGGCTGAGCTCGAGCGCCGACGCGAAGCGCACGGAAGGGTCGAGCGCAATGGCGCGTTCGGCTAGCGCGCACAGCGGCTGCGCCCAGCGCGCATCGGGCGACAGGTGAATCGGCGGCGCCTTCAGCTCGTTCGTACGCGAAAGACCGCGCGGAAATAGCCGCTTTCCGGCCAATGCTTCCCACAGCATCACGCCCACGCTGAACACGTCGGCGCGCGCGTCGACGGACCCGCCCACGAGGCGCTCGGGCGCGGTGTAGCCCGCGTCCTCGACCTTGACCCCGTTCAGGAGCGGAACGAGGCGCGCCGTGCCGTGCTCGTCGACGTAGATGTGCTGGGGCGAGACGTGGCCGTGGACGAACGCGCGGCCATCGGTCACGACCTCGTGCAACGCCGCGAGGCCACTCAGTACGTCGAGCAACAGCCGTACGACTTGCTCGAGCTCGAAGCGCTTGAAGGTACCGGCCGGCAGCGTGAAGTCGGCCAGCCGCCGTGCGTTGCCCAACACGGGCGACAAGCCCGCGCCGCCGGGCATGGGCAGCATGCGCACGAGATTGGGATGACGAAGACGCGCAACGGCTTGCGAGCGACGAAGCGCGCGAGCCAGGTCGGCGCCACTGGGCGGAGGGGACGTGAGCGTCACCCTCCCAAACACGGCCGGCGACCCAGGAACTTGCGTCGGCCGATGGTGCGGCAAATTGCCCCCGCGTCAATTCGCCGAAAAACCGGGCGATTGAGCTATTTATCTAGCGGGGGAGTTTTGGTTCAACTTTCCGGACCGCGGTCCGGACCTTGGCAATTGATCGTGCGCGGGCGACCGCGCCGGCTCAGCTGTGCGCGCACTCGAAGCGCAAGCTGACACCGGAGCCGTCGGCAGCAGGCGTGACGCTGAGGCCGCCGCCGATGCGGCGCGCCAACCCGAGACAGATCCAAAAGGTCTCGAGCGCGCCCGGATCGTAGCGCAAGCCATGCTCGGGCGGCTCGAGGCGCTCGAAGTTGCGCGGCGGTGGCTCGAGGCCCGGCAGCGTGAGCTCGAACGCAACGATCGTGGGACCTTGCTCGGACGCCAACAGCGTGACCGCCTGACCGGCTGGCGTGGTGCGCACCGCCAACGACAGCAACGTGGTCAACACCAGCTGCGACAACGACGACTCGATCAACAACGGCTCGACCCCGGACGCGCTGACGTGCAGAGCGACGCCCTTGAGCTCGGCTACGGGGCGGTACAGCTGCTCACACTCGGCCAGCACGTCACCCACCGAGCGACGCGTCACCGACGGCACGGCCAAGCCGAAATAGTCGATCAACCGTCGAATCCGCAGCGCCAGCCGCTCGACCTGCTCTTCGATGCGGCGCACGTTCTCTTCGATGGCTTCCGGCGCCGGATTCGAGCGGATCAGAGCCGCCCGCCCGGCGATCACGTTCAGCGGCGTGCCGATCAAATGGCCGGCAACCGAGACCATGCGCGCGCTGGCGGCGCGGCGCTCGGCTTGGCGGAGATCGTCCAACCGGGCGAGCAATTGCGCCAGGTCGGACTCGTCGGGCCCCTCGGCATTCATGAATCTTTTCTATACGCTAGATCGCGAGACCTGGCGGACCAATCGGACCCGCGCCGGGCCCGAAAAAGCGCTCACGCCCCGAGCAACGCTTCCAAGGCGTCGGGCATGATCGGCTTCACGACATAGGCGTCGAAGCCGGCCGCGCCGGCCGTCT
Organism: Myxococcales bacterium; assembly: GCA_040348565.1. Classification (GTDB taxonomy): domain Bacteria; phylum Myxococcota_A; class Polyangia; order Polyangiales; family Polyangiaceae; genus PMG-095. The sequence continues at coordinate 6,010 of JBEQSW010000151.1, forward strand.
CGCGCATGCTGCCGTCGGAATAACCGGTGAGCGCGACCAAGCGGGTACGAAGCCCTGGCGTTTCGAGCATGACTTGGCGCAACAACCGCGCCAGCTCGCAGCCGTCGACCTCAGGCAAGCCGATATCGATCAGCGCCACGTCTGGTCGCTGTTCGCGCGTTTGCGCGATGGCTTCGGCCGCGTTGGCTGCCGAGAGGGGCCGGTGACCGAAGGAGGACACGAGCTCGCCGAGCATCTCGCGCGAATCGTCGTCGTCTTCCACGATCAACACACAGCGCGTCATCCCACCGGGCTTGGACGATTCGTCGCTCACCGCGGAACAATAGTCGCGACCTACGCCATGGGCGAGCCTTTAGTGACCGAGACTTTTTGCCGCTGTCAAGCCATCCAGGCGGACCGCATCCGCCGTCCACGCGAAGGTTAGACAAGGCGACCTTTTTTCCGGTCGGTTTGATCGCTTTGGGCCATGCTCGGCCCCGACAGCCTCAAAAGCCACGAACCGATGACGATTCCGCAACCACTTCGTAAATTTGCCGGTTTAGCGTTTTGCGTGGCCCTCAGCGGCGGCCTTTCCGGCTGCTCCTCGAATATAGAGACGCCCGACGGCACCGCGGGCACGAGCAGCGTGGCCGGAAGCAGCACCTCGGCCGGTACGAGCGGCTCCTCGAGCATGACCGCCGGCACCAACGGCGGCGGCGCGCCGAGCACCGGCTCCAACGAAGTCGTCGGTACCTTCCAGGTGCAGATCCAGGTCGACGAAGCCGATTCGACCAAAGGCATGACCAAAATCGTGGGGCAAGTCGGGGACGGGCCGGTCCCCGCGAACGTGGTGTGGACGGTCGCGAAGGAAGAGGGCGGTTGCCGTCTGGAAACACCCAAGTCGCCCTTCTGCGACGGAGGTTGCGGCTCCGACGTGTGCGTCGCCGACGGCAAGTGTCAAGCCTACCCGACCGGCCACAGCGTCGGCGCCGTCACCCTGAAGGGAGTGCAGTTGGTGGGCGGCGGCTCGGAGATCGCGCTCAAAGAAATTGCCAAGGCTTACCAGCCCCCGTCGGGAACCATGCTCGCCTATCCACCCTTTGCCCAGGGGGACGACATCAGCGTGCACGCCGAAGGCGGCGACTACGCGGCCTTCGATCTTGCGACCAAAGGTGTCGATCCGCTCAGCCTCACGTCGACCGACTTCGAGCTCGAAGAAGACAAGGCCCTCACGCTGACCTGGGACGCGCCTTCGGATCCGAAGAGCGCGCAGGTCTACGTGAAGGTGGACATCAGCCACCACGGCGGCGCGAAGGGCAAAATCGAGTGCGACGTCGACGACACCGGCTCGCTCACGATTTCACCGGCCATGATGACCCAGCTCATCGGGCTCGGAGTCGCGGGCTATCCGAGCGTGGTCGTGATGCGCCAGTCGATCGACAGCGCGAAGATCGCACCCGGACTGGTGCGGCTCGAGGTTTCGGCTCGCACCGAGCAGTACTTGACCGTGAAAGGTTACACCTCGTGCACGGTCGACGAAGACTGTCCGACTGGGAAAACCTGCCGGACCTCCGACTCCACCTGTCAGTGACGCGGCGGCGCATGACGCGCTGCTAGCACCAGCCCTCGACGTGAAAACACCCTGGCCTCGGGCCAACGGGAGAAGTGTGTCCATGCTTAGATCCGCAATTGGTATTCCGTTCGTGCTCGCGATGGTTTCGGCCGTGTCCGCTTGCGGTGGGTCCAGCGACCCGAACGACCTAAACAGCGCCGGCAACGTCAGCGGCAGCACCGGCACCAGCACAGCGGGCAGCGGCAACGGCAGCGCCGGCACCGGCAGCGGCACCAGCACCGGAAGCTCAGGCAGCGGCAGCTCGAGCGCCGGCACGGGCAACGCTCAAGGCGGCAACAGCGCGGGCGGCGTTTCCAGCGGTACGAGCGGCAGCGGCGCCGGCACCGCGGGTAGCTCGGCTACACCCAGCTCCGAGAAGTTCAGCTTCTTCGTAACCAGCTTGAAGGCGATGCGCGAGCTGTCCGGTAGCCAAGATGGCTTCGGCGGCGACCTGACCTTCGGCGAAACCGGCGATGGTGCGGGGCTGAAGGGCGCCGACAAAATTTGCACGACCATCGCCGAGAAGAGCATGGCCGGCAACGGCAAGGTGTGGCGCGCGTTCCTGAGCGCGACCAAGGGTGCCGACGGCAACGTCGTCAACGCCATCGACCGGGTCGGCGCGGGGCCGTGGTACGATCGCACGGGCCGCTTGGTAGCCGAGAACGTTACCGACCTCGTGGGCGTACGGCCAACGGGAGCCGACGCCATGATCATCAACGATTTGCCGAACGAAGACGGCGTTCCCAATCACGCCCCCGACGCCGCCGGTGAAGTCGACAACCACGACGTGCTCACCGGCACCAACGAGCAAGGTCAGCTGTTCAACACCAGCCCCGGCTTTACCTGCAACGACTGGACGAGCAAGGTCGGCGAAACCGGCACGCCTCACTGCGGGCACTCTTGGCCGCGCATGGGCGGCGGTGGCATGGGTGGCGGTATGGGCGGAGGCGCGGGCGGAGGCTTTGGCGGCGGCATGACCGGTGGCTTCGGTAGCGGCAACAATTGGATGTCGGCGCTGAACGAGAGCGGCTGCGCGCCCGGCGCGTTCATCGTAGAAGCCGGCCCGCCCGGCGCCAACGGAACCAAGAGCGTCGGCGACGGCGGCGGCTACGGCGCCATCTACTGTTTTGCAACGACCCCGTGAAAGTCCAAGTGTCCAAACTATCGACATCCCTAGGCGCTCTGCTCGTTTCCCTGTGCTGTTACGGCTGCGGCAATGACCCCGCCACCGAGCCTGCGGGCGAAGGCGGCGCGGGTGGGGCGGCGCCTACGGTCACCGAAGGCGCGTGCCTGATCGACGTCGCGGCCGACGCCCCCGACGAAGACAAGCCGGATTTTGCGACCAAGCTGCCGTGCAAGGCCGACTTCGACGTGTTGGCGTCGGCGCCGCTCGACGCCAGCTTGCCCGGCGCCACCTCGGCCAAGGTCGTGCTCGATACCGCCGCCGACAACGCGCTCTACTTTCAAAACAGCACGCGCTATCAAATCCACTACGAGTTCGTGAGCACGCACCTCTCGGGTGGTGACCTACCCATCGTCGCCGAGCTCTCCAGCTTCGAAGCCAGCGAGTACTACCGCCCCGACCGCCGCTTCGTGCTCGGTGCGGTGAGCTACTACGAGGGCCCCGGCGTGTGGGCGCTCGAGCTTTCGCCGTACGACACCGCGTCGGCCGACATGATTGCGAGCTTGTACGCCGCGGTGGCGAAAGCCGCTTATTTCGGCCCCGTGCTCAAGTTCCATCCCACGTCCGAAGCGCTGGAGAAGGTCGCCAAGAATCTGCCGTCCAGCGTGCAGGTAGAGACGACCAACGAGCTTTACGCACAGATCGACTACCAGCCGCTGACGCTCGCCAGCACGGTCGGGCGCATTCGTTTTGCCAAGGCGGCAGACCTGGACAGTGTCTACCTCGGCTACGAGGACATCGCGGTGCTGGACGAGGCGCCCAACGACATCACGGTGGTTGCCGGCCTGATCACCGAAGAGTTCCAAACGCCGCTGTCGCACGTGAACGTGCTGTCGAAGAACCGGCACACCCCGAACATGGGCCTGCGCAACGCTTTCACCAACGAAAAGCTGCGCGCGCTCGACGGCAAATGGGTCGAATTTACCGTGGGTCCCACGCAGTGGACGGTCAAGGAGACCACCGCCGAAGCGGCGGCGAGCTACTGGGAAACCAAGAAACCCAAGCCGGTGGTGCTGCCCGCACTCAATTTCGACATCACCGAGCTCACGGACATCGAGGACGTCACTCCGGAAACCGACGGGGTTTCCTTGCGCGACGCGATCAAAGAGTCGGTGCGCGCGTGGGGCGGCAAGGCCGCCCAGTACTCCATCTTGGCCAAGACCAAGGACGTACCGACGCCCAAAGCGTTCGCGATTCCGGTCTTCTATTACAACCAGTTCATGACCGATAACGGTCTGTTCGACCGCATCGACGCGCTGCTCGAAGACTCCGAGTTCATGGCCGATCCGGCGACGCGCGAAGCGGAGCTGGCAACGCTGCGCGAGGACATGATGACGGCGCCGGTCGACGCCGACTTCCAGGCGGCCCTGAAGGCGAAGCTGGCCAAGGACTACCCGGGCATCACCATGCGCTTTCGCACCAGCACCAACAGCGAGGACCTCGACGGCTTTCCGTGCGCCGGCTGCTACGAATCCCAATCCGGCGATCCCTCGAATTGGGACAGCGTGCTCGACGCCGTGCGCGGCGCGTGGTCCAGCATCTGGCTGTTCCGGACCTTCGAGGAGCGCAGCTTCTACGGCATCGACCACCACAGCGTCGGCATGGCGCTCTTGGTTCACCACAATTTCCCGGCCGAAGAAGCCAACGGCGTGGCCGTCACCAACAACGTGTTCGACGTCGCCGGTATCGAGCCGGCCTTCTACGTCAACGTGCAGTGGGGCGGCGACGCCGAGGTCGTGCATCCCCCGGCGGGCGTCACCAGCGACTCGTTCTTGTACTTCTTCGACAACCCCAACCAACCGGTCACGTTCATCGCGCACTCGAACTTGATTCCCGACGGTGAAACCGTGCTCTCGTCTTCCCAGACCCACGAGCTCGGCGTCGCGCTCAGCGCCATCCACGACCGCTTCTCCGCCGCTTATGGCCCCAAAGCCGGCAACACCGGTTGGTACGCCATGGATGTCGAATTCAAGTTCGACGACATGGATCAAACCGACGGCAAGCCGCACCTATTCATCAAACAAGCGCGCCCCTACCCCGGCCGCGACGAGTAACTCACCCCAGCCCGACCCGAACATCTTGGGCTGCCGCGCTGCAGCCCATCTTGCAGAAACTCCCGTAGCGTCGCCAGGCCACCCTGTGCGATCGCTTCGGGCTGCTGGCGTGCTGACGGGTCGTGTCGAGAGCCTCCGAGATTTCACAGGGAGGACGGGAGGACGGTAGGTCCGCGAGGCCGAGCATTTTCGGGTTCGCGCTGACGCCGGCCAGCCCGTTAAGTCGTGTCACTTCTGCATGCATCGCGCTGCGCGCCGAAGGCGCACGCAACGACTGGGCGCGCGGATGTCGCCAGGCTTCGATGACAACGCAGCCTCGAAGGCGGCAGCGCGAGCCCCAAAAACCTCCCGTCCTCCCGTCCTCCCTGTGAAAAATCTCGATCGTGCGAGGCGGCCTGGAACCGCTACAGCAGCTTCTGCGATTCAGGCTGCGGTTGGGCAGCCCCTGGGTTGGACGAAACGTTCGCGCTCAGTTGCAGACGTCGCCGCGATGAAGCTCGGCGTACGAGTGCTCGGTGGCGATGGCGTTGCAGGTGTCGAGGCACGCGGGGAGTTGGCCCGCGTCGGGCGGCTTGCACTCGCGCCACATTCGGTTGTCGGCGCCGGGCGGGCATTGCGGAGGCAGGACCCAGCAGGCGCCCATACCATGGCCGCACATTTCGCCGGGCGGGAGCAAGTGGCTGCAGGAAGCGTAAGGCACCATGCAATCGGCGCCCACCTCGCAGGTGCAAGCATTGGCCCGGCACTGGTCGGCAGACTGGAGCTGGGGATGGGACGGCGATTGGAGGCGAATGCAGTCGTTCCAATAGGTCACGCCGTCGCAGCCGCAAACGGGCGCCGGGTTGGGCGGACAGATCGACGGCCACGGCACGCAAGTGCCCGTCGGAGCGTCACATCCCGGCTTTTCGCAGCGCCAGCCGGGCATGCAGTCCGGGTCGGCACCGCAAGGCGCGGGGGTTCCGCCGCCGAAGCCGGGGGGCCCGCCGCCGTCGAAGAACCCGGCCGCGCCCGCGTCGGTCGTGAAGTCGCCACCGCCGGAGGCGACCGCCGCGCCACTGCTCCCGCCGGAGCCCGCGCTGCTGCCGCCGCTGCCGCCGCTGCCGGCGTCGCTGTTCGCGCCAGCCGCGCTCGGCGCACCGGCCGTGCCGCCCACCGCCGCCGGCAGCTCGAACACAGCGAGCTCGTGTCCATCACAGGCTACGACCAACGAGGAGGCGGCGAACAACAGCCCACGCACCGACAGGGTCCTCATCGCTCCACTCCCGCTTTGGCAAAGCGCCGCTCGCCCGCCACCGTGAACGAAAGCGCCAGGGTGAAGCCGCCGCGCACACGCGGCAGCCGCAAAATCGGCTGAGTGCTGGGACCGACCACGGCCACGAAAGTGGTCGGTGCCAAATCGACATCCAACGACGCCATGGCGGCGAGAAACATCCTACCGGAAATAGGTAGGCGCGCGCCCAGCACGCCGGTGAGGATCGGATCGAGCGTCGATTGCGCCGAGCGCACGCTGCCCGCGTCCGGTGGTTGAATCGGCGTCACCAGCAGCGAATCGAGCCCGGCCCCGACCCCGATGCACCCCGAAACTTCAGGCGAAAACAGCCAGTCCAGCGTGGGCACCACGCGGATCTGCAACGGCCTGATCTCCGCTTCGCCGCGCGCGATGCCAATCTCGCTCGTGCCGTGCAGCACGCCCGAGACCAACAAGCTGGTTTGGGTGCGGCCGAAATCGGCGCGCGGCTCGAGCCCCAAGCCTCCGCCGGGTACGATGTGCGTGCCCCCCAGCGAGCTCAGCCGTAGAAGCGGCCCGAGGTCGAGGGCGAAGTGCGAGGGCTCGGCAGCCGGGCGCCGCGCGGGCGGTGGCGCAGGCTTCTTGGCCAGCGGCGCGGCAGCGGGAGGCGACGACGCCGTCACTTGCAGCGTCGATTCGACGGCCAGGTACAGCACGTGCAACACGGCCTCGACGCCGGTCTCGAGCGAGGTGACGTCGGACAGCCGCCGTTGCGTCAAGCCCTGGCGGGTGCGGCCGTCTTCGATGTCGATGCTGGGCGACGCGACGTTACGCAAATCGATGTAAGCAACGACGAGCGGAGTCGGGTCGCCGGCGTTGGCTTCCGGCTCGTCGATGGCTTTGACGTCGGGCTGCACATCCAGCCGCATCAGCAGCTCACGCGCGGTCATGCGCACGCGCGCCAACGCCGCAGCATCGCCGCTGACCCGGATTTCCACCACTCGGCCGACGCTGCTTGGGGTCGCCGAGTCGCCAGCGGCTTCCGCCTCCAACGCCGCCGCCGCGGATGGCGCCAGCAGCGCCAAGGCCGCCGCCAAAGCCATCAACATGCGTTTCACGGCTGACCCAGCGCCGCTAGCCGCTCGCTCGCCTGCCGTCCGTAGATCGAGCCCGGGTACTTCCGCTGCACCTCGCGCCAGGCCACCGCTTCTTGGTCGCGACGGCCCAGCCGTCCGAGCGCACGGGCTCGCCCGACCAAAGCTTCGGCCTCGAGCCCGCGGGAGGCCCCCGCCAGGTAACGCTCGAAGCCGCTGAGCGCGCCCTGCGCGTCACCGCTGTCGAGTAGCAGCAGCGCCAGCGTCACGCGCGACAGGTCCGCCTCGGGCGAGCCTGGAAACTGATCTTGCAATAGGTGATACAGGCCGGAAGCACGACCGATGTCGCCCGAGCGACGCGCTTGGTTCGCCTCGCCGAAGAGCTTGGCGGCCGACGTCGGCTCCTTCGCGGGCGGATCTTTGGGTGCCGGCGCGTCTTCTTTGACGGCGGGGGCTTCGACGCTGGCGGGGGCCGTTGTCGAGCCGCCACGCGGCGCCGCAGCCCGCGAACCGCGGCGTTTGGTAGATTCGTCGCTGGCCGGCGTCGCTGGCGGCTCGAGAGGCGACACCGCCAGTGCGGGCGCTTCCTCCAACCGAGCATCGACCAACGGAGGGTCGCTGTCCAAGACGGACGAGGCCGCGACCCGGGGCCGCGCGGGCTTGGCGGGCGCGGGCGCGTCGTGCTCCGGCGGCGCGGCCCGGTGCGACATGAAAAGCTGCACCGAATGCCATTCGCTTTGGCCCACCACGCCCGAGGCCACAGCGCCGCTGGCGCTGATCAGAGCCGCGGCCGCGAGCCCCCACACCAGTCGCCGCGAGCGACGTCGGCGGCCCTTGCTCGGCGCGGCCTCGGCGACCGGGAGCGGACGCAGCGGCAACGCCGGCGGCATGCGCAAAGCGCCCAGCTCGAGCGCCTCTTGCTGAAAATCCAAGCGGGCGGCGTACTCGAAGCGGCACACCTCGCAGCCGTCCAGGTGCGCTCGTAATCGCTCGCGCTCGGCCGGGAGCAACTCGCCATCGAGCAGCTTGTCGAACAGCTCTTCGGGGTGAAGTCCTACGACGGTCATGGCGCCTCCCGTAGCTCGGCCAGCGCCGGCTGCGCTTCGATGCGAGCGCGCAGCGCTTCCTTGGCCAGACGCACTCGGCTGCGCACCGTGTTCACGGGAGCACCGCTGGCGCGCGCCACCTCTTCCAAGCTCCAGCCCATTACGACGCGCAGCGTGAGCGCCTCGGCTTGCTCCTCGGGCAAATCTTCGAGCAGCTCGCGCAGTAGCTCGCGACGACGCGAGCCCAGCGTCTCGTCGCTCGGGCCATCCAAGGCGACCGCGCTGTCGTCGCCCGAGCTCAACTGCTCCAGCGTTTCCCGCCGGGTAGCGTCCCGCTTGACGTTGCGGCGCGCGCGCAAAGCGACGCGCAGGGTAATGCGCGACGCATAGCCGGCCGGGTGACACTCACCCCTGAACGCCGGCAGCGCCCGCACCAGCGCAATCATCGACTGCTGCACGGCGTCGTCCAGCTCGGCATGACGAGCGCCGAGGACGCCCGCCGCCACGCGCGTCAAGGTCGGCCACACGTAGGCCAAAAACTCTTGGGTCGCCGCCAAATCACCGCCGGCCGCGCGAGTCGCCAGCTCTCGGGCGCGCTCCTCGTTCGAGGGCAGCCCGACGGCCGACTCGGCCACCGCGACGGCGGTCTGAGGGTCGGATTGGCGGCTCACTGCCTGTATCGTAGGCCGCTCTGGCCAAAAGCGATCACTTGCCCGCTATTGGCAAGATTCCTTCTCGACGATTCCGCTGAGTTTGTAACGCCCCGCCTTCGCGGCGGCGCCAAACGCGGGGATTTGCTGGGGAGGTCCCTTACCGGAGCCTGCTCGCGAAACCACGGCAACGTCGCTTTCGCAGGGTCGAGAACCCACGTCTGACTTAAACGGCCAGCCCCATCTGCCGTTTGTGGCACCGTTACCCACATGCGAGGGACGGAGATCATCTTGCCGTTTCCGGAGCCGCTCGCCGAGCTCGAAACGGTGAGTGAGGTGCGGAGCACGCTCATCGCTTCTTCGCTACAAGCGCTCAAGACGCGCGGGCTGCTCGAGCGCTACACGGAGCTGTTGCCGCGAGAGTTCCACGACACGGTGCTGCATTGCATCGCCGGGCAATGGTTCCCGCTAGCGGTGGGTTTTGCGCATTACCAGGCGTGCGACGACCTGGGGCTCTCGCTCGAAGAGCAAAAGGACATCGGCTCCGACGTCTCGCGCCGCATCCACGAAACCTTTTTGGGAGTGCTGGTGCAGATGGCCAAGGGGGTCGGCGTCACGCCGTGGACGGTGCTGGGCAAGGGCAACCAACTGTTCGCTCGCATCGTCAAAGGTGGAGGGCTGCAAGTAACCAAGCTCGGCCCCAAGGACGCGCAGATCGAAATCGCGCGCTTGCCCTTGCTGGAGATTCCGTATTTCCGCACCGCCGCACAGGGCATCTATCAAGTTGCGATTGGTATGTTCGCCCAACGCGCCCACGTGCGGTTCGTCTCGGCGCAATCCCGCACTCCCGCCGAGCTCACGACCCTCCACGTTTCGTGGGTATGACAATCACTGACTGACGTCTGTCGCGGCCGCCGGGCACGCCCGCTGCGCCCGCGCCGACGTCCCAAAAACCTCGCCATTCAACCGGAGGGGTGGCGTTGGCGTCGAGCTGGCCCTAGGGGTGACGCAAGCGCGGTTCCTGCATTCGCGGGCGCAGAAATTCCGAAGAAACGTTAAGTCACGCGCTCGTAACCGTCTCCTTTCGAGTCAAGTCATGCGTTATCTCATCGTCATCCTGGGCCTCGTGGTCCTCATCGGCGGCCTCGTCGCCATCAAAGGCTCGCAAATCGGCATGCTGATCGGCATGGGCGAAGCCATGAAAAAGGCCGGACCTCCGCCCGAGGTGGTCGGAACCGTGGTCGCCAAGAAGCAGACTTGGGAAAATACCCTGACCGCGGTAGCCAGCGTCGTCTCCGCGAAGGGTGTGGCATTGAGCAACGACGCACCGGGCGTCGTGTCGCGCTTGCGCTTCGATTCCGGTCAGACGGTCAAACAAGGCGACGTTTTGGTGGAGCTCGACACCAGCGTCGAGCGAGCGCAACTCGCGTCGCTGCGCGCCAAGCGAGAGCTGGCCGAGATCTCGACCAAGCGCTCCAAGGCGCTGGCCACCTCGGGCGCGGTGGCACAATCCCAGGTCGACGCCGATGAATCGACCTTCAAGAGCCTGAGCGCCGACGCCGAGGCGCTGGCCGCACAGATCAACAGGAAGCAGATCCGCGCTCCCTTCTCGGGCAAGCTCGGCATGCGCCAGGTCAACTTGGGTCAATACCTGGCGCCCGGCACCACCGTGGCGCTGCTAGAGGCCGAAAAATCGGCGCTCATCGACTTCACGTTGCCCCAACAAGACTTGCCCAAGCTGCGCGTCGGCATGCCGGTGCGAGCGCTCTTGGCGGGCAGCACCGCGCCGCTGGCCGAAGGAGAAATCAGCGCCATCGATCCGTCCGTGGACCCATTGACTCGCGCCATCAAGGTGCGGGCCAGCTTGCCCGGCGTCGACGACCAGCTGCGCCCCGGCATGTTCTTGCGCGTCGAGGTGGTGTTGCCGGAAAAGAGCGAGGTGGTGGCGGTGCCGCAGACGGCCATCGTGCACGCCTCTTATGGTGACTCGGTGTTCGTCGGCGAAGAGAAGCCCGGCCCCGACGGCAAATCGCGCAAGGTGGCGCAGCAGCAATTCGTCAAAGTCGGCGCCACCCGCGGCGACTTCGTGTCGGTCGTGGACGGGCTGAAGCCGGACCAAGAAGTGGTGACGGCCGGCGCTTTCAAGCTGCGCAACGGCATCCCGCTGAAGGTGAACAACCAAGGCGCGCCGGTGCCGTCACTCAACCCGCAGCCAGAGAACCGTTGAGCGCGAGGGCAGCATGAAGCTGACTGATCTGTTCATTCGCCGGCCCGTGCTGGCAATCGTCGTCAATCTCGTGATCATCATCGCCGGCTTGCAGGCGGTGCGCACGCTCAACGTGCGGCAATACCCGCGTTTGGAAAGCGCCACCGTCACCGTGCGCACGCCCTACGTGGGCGCCAACGCCGAGCTGGTGCGCGGCTTCATTACCACGCCGCTCGAGCGCTCCATCGCCGCCGCCGACGGCATCGACTTCATCGAGTCGCAGAGCACGCAGGGGCTCTCCACCATCAACGTGCGGCTGAAGCTGAACTCGCCGGCAGCAGCCGCCCTGTCCGACATCAGCGCGCGCGTGAACCAGGTCCGGCAAGATTTGCCGCCCGAGGCCGAGGTCCCGGCCATCGCCATCGAGCCGTCGGACTCGCAATTCGCGTCGATGTACCTGAGCTTCGGCTCCAACATCTTGGCGGACAACCAAGTCACCGACTACCTGATCCGCATCGTGCAGCCACGGCTGTCCGCCATTCCCGGCGTGCAGAAGGCGGACATTTTGGGTGGCCGCCAGTTCGCGCTGCGAGCTTGGCTGAAGCCCGAGCGCATGGCCGCGTTGGGGGTGAGCCCAGCCCAGGTGCGCCAAGCCCTGGCCAGCAACAACTACCTGGCGGCAGTGGGCCAGACCAAGGGTCAGCTCATCCAAGTCAACCTCACCGCCACTACCGATCTGCAAGACGTCGAAGGTTTCAAGAAGCTGGTGCTGCGCGAGCGCAACGGCACGCTGGTGCGCCTGGAAGACGTGGCCGACGTGGCGTTGGGCGCGGACAACTACGACCAAGACGTGCGTTTGAGCGGCAAGAAAGAGGTATTCATGGGCGTTTGGGTCTTGCCCAACGCCAACTCCCTCGACGTCATCACCAAGGTCAAGAGCGAGATCGAGACCATCCAGCAAGAGCTACCGACCGGCATGCGCGCCCGGGTCGCCTTCGACTCGACCAACTACATTCGCAGCGCCGTCAACGAAGTCACGCGCACCTTGACCGAGACCATCGGCATCGTCGTGATCGTGATTTTCTTGTTCCTGGGTTCGCTGCGCACGGTGCTGGTGCCGATCGTGGCCATTCCGTTGTCGCTGGTGGGCGCCATCTTCTTGATGCAGGTGTTCGGCTTCACCATCAACCTGCTGACGTTGCTGGCCATCGTGCTGGCCGTCGGCTTGGTCGTCGACGACGCCATCGTGGTCGTCGAAAACGTGGAGCGGAACATACAAGAGGGCAAAACGCCCATGGAAGCCGCCATTTTGGGCGCGCGCGAGCTGGTCGGGCCCATCATTGCCATGACCATCACCCTGGCCGCCGTGTACACGCCCATCGGCTTTCAAGGTGGTCTCACGGGCGCGCTGTTCCGAGAATTCGCGTTCACGTTGGCCGGCGCTGTCTTCATCTCCGGGCTGGTAGCGCTGACGCTGTCGCCCATGATGTCGTCGCGTTTGCTCAAGGCCGAGCATTCGCAAGG
>JBEQSW010000153.1:0-10051 GCA_040348565.1 Myxococcales bacterium
CCGTCGCTGCCGCTCCCGCGCCGACGCCTGCTCCCACTCCGCCGCCGGCTCCGACGCCCGAGGTCACGGCTACGCCGCCTTCTACCGGCACGCCCCAGAGTGAAGAAGCCCCGAAGGCCGGCAAGCCCGCCGGCGGCGGCGTGAAGCGCGGTGGCGGTGGTGGAGCCGTAGCCCCCAAGAAGGGCGGCGGCGGTGCCGCGACGCCTCCCGCGGCGGACGCGCCGGCAGCGGCGCCCAAGCCGAAAAAGAATCCCTGCGGCTGCGCCCCCGGCGATCTGCAGTGCGCGATGCGCTGCGCCGCCGGATAAAACCTCCGCCCGAATCAGGCCCCGTCGCTCGGCAATCTCTTACCAGCGACGGGCGTTTCCGCCTGTCGTAATGGGTCCCGTCAAACGGCCTGCTCGACAGCAGGCCCACCGTGGCTTGGCCGTCGCGCCGCGAAGCCCCTTTCACTGATGCGAATTGGACTTACTCGCGCCAGTAAATTTTCTGAATGATATCGCGGCCGGGCTCGCCGAAAACCCGATACTCCTACGTGTAAGGGTTCCAACCTCGCAGCTGGAACACGTTCGAATGTCAGTATTCCTGCGGGCAGCGGGGCCCGTTGGGCTTGCGCCGCGCGCCGCGTTGGGCTTGCGCCGCGCGGCGCGTTGGGCTTGCGCCGCGCGGCGCGTTGGGCTTGCGTCGCGCGGCGCGCGTTGGCAGGTCGCGCGGAACCGGGCGGCGTTGGGAAATCAAGGTTGGGGGCTCGCGTTGGCATTCGCGTTTGGGTTGCGCGGCGCGCGTTGGGATTGTGTCGCCGCGGCGCGTTGGGATTGCCTCGCGCGGCGCGTTGGGATTGCCTCGCGTGACGCGCGTTGGGATTGCCTCGCCTGGCGCGCGTTGGGATTAGGTTGCGCGGCGCGCGTTGGGATTGCCTCGCCGCGGCGCGCGTTGGGATTGCGTCGCGTGGCGCGCGCTGGGGCGGCGACTCGGGGCTTAACCAGTTTTCGGCGCGGATTTGTCCTGGAATGGCGTGAAGGGTTCGGCGATGCGGGCTGCCGCTGAGGATTCGCACGGCTCGTGGCTGTTCAGAGACCTTGGACGCCGCTGGCAAGCGTTCCGGCCCCCTTCGCGCGCGCCAGAATGACTTCGCATGGAAAGTCATCTCTGCTTCCGCTGGCGGCAGACCTTCAGGTATTTGTATTCGCTAGTGAATAACGAGCGCGCGCTCGAGCTCATCGCGATGACTTCGCATGAGAAGTCATTCTGAGGCGGAGCGAGGAACAACGGGTGAAGGCGCAGGGTGGCCTGGAACCGCTACAGAAGCTTCTGCGATTCAGGCTGCGGATTGGCAGCCCCAAGATGGGTCGAAGCTTCGGCGGTCTGCAATTGGCAGCCATCGGCGCGATGCATCGCGAGGCGGATGCGGCTTGGCCGGCGCGGAGCTTGGCTATTTTTCGGACAGCGCGAGATCGCGGGCTTCGCTGCGGGCGGCGCCGTCGGCGTGCTCGGCGAGGTAGCGGCGAGCTTCGCCCACGGCGCGGGTGGTTTGGCCGGCTTGGTTGAGCGCGCGGAAGTGTTCGACTTGGGCGACCTCACGCAGAGTGCTTTGCGGGTAGGTGCTGAGCAGCTCTCCGAAAAGCTCGGCGGCGCGCGCGGCGTCGCCGCGGTTGCGAGCCTCGACCCCGGCCGCGAACAGTCGGTTTTCTTCGGCCAAGGTACCCTTGCGCGTCGGCGGCTCCTTGGCCGCGACCGAAGTGCCGGCATTTCGGGCAACGACCGGCGCGGCGGGCGCCGGCGCGGCGCCATCGGGCTCGGGCGTGACGACCTGGCTGGGGACGGGCGCGACCGGCGCCGGCGGGGCGCCGACACCGACGCCGCCTACCGAGCTCCAGCTCTGCCCGGCGCTGAGCAAGGCGACCTGCACGCCCTGCGCGAGCACCCAGACGCTGCCGCGCGTGACGTGCACGTGCGTGTTGGTCGCGCTGAGCCACGGCTCGACGCGCACGTCGAAAACGGTACCGCGCACCACGACCTCGGCGTCGGGCGTCTCCACCACCACGGAGCGCTTGGTCTCCACCGCTTTGTCGACCGAGACGTCGACGCGGCCACGCCGCAAGCTGATGCGCTCTTCGGCCGCGCTGGGCTGCGACAACTTCAGCTCCGTCGACTCGCCCACGTTGACGGAAGACTTGTGCGTCGCCAGGTGCGCGTGGGCGCCAGCCAGCGTCTGCAACGAGTCGCCGTCGCGCACCGCGCGCTCGCCCGAGCCGACGACGCGCCCCGCACCCTCTTGGGTGAGCACCACGGTGCCGCTCACGCCGTCGAGACCAGCAATGCTGGCCGACCCGCCATGCGCGCGATGTTCCTTCAGCAGCAGGCCCGAAAGCAGCACGATACCCGCCGCCGCCGCGACCAGCACCCCGCCAAGACGCAGCCGACGCCGCCGCTCGGCGCCTTCGGCCGCGCGTTCCACGGCGTCTTTCATCGAGCGCACGAGGCGTTCGCGGCGCGCCGGCGACGCGTCTTCCGCGCTGTTCGGCACGGGCTCCTGAGCCAGCTGCCGCAACAGCTCGCCCGGCTCACTGTCGAGCGGGACGCGGCTCATCGGACCGCTCCTCCGGCCGGCGTCGCAATGGCGAGACGCTTGTGTAGATCTTTGCGACCGCGAACGAGCCGCGACTGAGCCGCCGCCACCGACACGCGCATCATCAGCGCGATCTCCGCCAGCTCGTGACCGAGCACGTCGTGCAGGAACACCGTCTCGGCGTACTGCGGCTTCATGTCGACCAAGGTGGCGCGCACCACCTGCAGCTCGGAACGGACGGCGGCTTCTCGCTCGGCGTCGCCGCGAGCGGCATACGTTTCGCTGTCGGGCGGCGCGTCGCGATCCATGACTTTGCGCTCACGACGACGCGAGCGCAGGGCATTGAAGGCAACGTGGCTCGCGATGCTGGAGGCCCACGTGCGCAGGTTGCACGCGCGCGCGTAGCTGCGCCGCGACAACGTGACGATGATCTGCTCGAAGACCATCTGCACGAGATCGTCGTGGTCGACCTCTCGCCGTCCGAATACGCGGTACACGGTGTGGTCAACGACGCGTATCAGCCGATCGTAAAGGGCCGACGCCACTTGCCGGTCACCACGCTGAACCGCAAGGATCAACGCTTCGTCATCCAACGCCTCGGCGCTGCCTTCGGCACGGGGGGCCGGCGCGACGAGGCGCAGAGGGGCTTTGGCGGCGGGGGCGGACCGAGACACGGGGACTCGTGAATGATAGTAACCGCTCTCCGACCCGCCAGGCAGCCCTACTGATTGAGCATGATTTATGCTGAATTGATCGCACCGGCGCCTCGCGGGGGGCAGGACTACATGGTAGCCTTCCCCCGGTCATGTCCCAAGCACCGAGGCTCAGCGCGGCGGTGGCGCTTGCGGCGCTGAGCTCGATCGCCCTGGTCTCCTGCGGCTCCGACGTCGTCAATTTGTTGCAGCCCAAGGCCAGCGCAGGCGCCAACCAGGGCGGGAGCGCGGTCACGGCTGGCGCTGCCGGCAGCGACGGTGTTGCGGGCGTAACCAGCGGCGGTGTCGGCGGTAGCGCGAGCTCCGCCGGGCACGGGGGCGGCGGCGGCAGCCCGTGGACGAACGCCGGCGGTGGCAATGGCGGCGGCGGCGGCTGCGTTGGTTTTGGCTGCTCCGGCGGCGGGGACGGCAACGGCTTCGGCGGGTTCGGCAACAATTGCGGCGCTGGTTTCGGCAACTGCACCTGCTCGAGCGACGAACAGTGTCCTCCGGATTTCCACTGCTCCGCGCTTCTCAACAACATCTGCGTTCAATGCGCAGAAAAGGGCCAGTGCAAGCCGGGCTACAGCTGTGACCTCTTGGTCGGACGCTGCGGCCCCAGCTGCACGAGCACGCTCGAGTGCCGTGACAACCGCGTGTGCGACACCGCGCAAGGCACCTGCGTGCAATGCATCGACAACCGCGAGTGCGAGCAGGATGGCGATCCGGACACTCGCTTCTGCGTTTTCCGGCGCTGCGTGGAATGCCAGCAAGACTTGGATTGCACGCTAGGAACGCGCCACGTTTGCGCCAATTTCCAGTGCACCGAGTGCACGCTCGACAAGCACTGCCCGAGCGGGCACTGCGACACGCCTCGCGGCAAATGCCAGTAGTCTGACCGGGTCCGCCCCGCCCGCGGCAGCATGCGTCGCGCGATTCAGCGCAGCTTCAGGCGAACGCCGACGAACCCGCTCAGCCCCAGCGCCGGAGTCTCTCCCGCCTGGTCACCGCCCACGTTGACGACCGTGCGTTCTGGATCGATGAACGTCGCGGCGCTGACGACGAGGCCGACCGGGGGCGCGAAGTCCCAATGGCCGTCGATGGCGGCGGTGACGCCGGGCTTCCAGCGCGTATCGCTCTCGCTATTGGCGCCCGCGACGGCGTCGAAGGACAAGTGCTCGACGACGAATAGCAGCCGAACGTCGACGCCCAACGAACGCAGGTGCGGGGCCAAAGGATGCCCGATACCGAACGCGGCGCTCAACCAACGCACGCGTAGCGACGGCTCGCCGTAGCGCTCGGAGTAGCCGCCTTCGATCACGCCGAAGGCACCCTGCGGTACCAGCTCGAGCGCGGCGCGCACTGAGCCACCGGCGCGCGGTGGCCCCGGCACCAACCCCAGACCGACGCTGCCGGCCGCGTCGATCCAAGCCGCCCGTCGCGGGGCGGCTGCGTTAGAAGTGGGAAGCTCGGGCGTTTTTGCCGGCGGTGGCGGCGCAAGCGAAGGCGCCGGCTTGGCCGCGGGAGGCTCCTCGGGCGGGGGTGGCGCCGCAGGCTCACTCTCGCGCGCCACCAAGGTGCCGATGGCGAACCCGATCGCGCGGTAGCGCTCGAGCTCGTCGTCGCCGGGCTGAAATACCAGATCGCGCGTGGACCATTCGGCGCTGACCACGCTGCGCAGCCCGAGCTCGATGCGCGCCCGATCACCGTCGCGCCGCACGATGGCAACGCCCAGTGGCGGCTCCGAGCCTTTCGCTTCGGCGTCGATGCACTCGTGCGGTGTCGCGGCGCGCGAGCAGGCGGCCAACAGCACCGACAACTCCTGCGTGCTTGGCTGGGGCGCGTACACCTCCACGACGACCGCCGCCGGCACGCTAGTCACCGCCTGCGTAAGGGCGCGACTCGACGGCGCCGTGAGGTGCGCGCGGCTCGAATACGCCGCCGCGCCGGTCGGCGCTGCCCAAACGCAAGGCTCCGTCGGCCCACAACAGCGCGAAGGGAGCCCCTGGCGTCGGATCTCCGCCCGCGCTTTGGACGATCAGCACCGCGGTCGGCTCGATTTCCGGCGTTGGTGACCTGGCCGCGCCGGCGCAAGTGTCGGCGACGGAAGCGTGCGTATCGCTCTCTTGGCAACGCGCCAGCAGACGGCGCTCGGCAGCGTCGGGGCCATGCTGGAGCAACAGCTCGGCGGCCGCGCGGCGCACGTTGGCCCGGGCGTCCGTCGCCAGCAACGTGGCCGGGTAGCCGTCGGCACAACGAGCCCGCGCCAGCGCCAGGCCACGCAGCGCCTGCTCTCGCACCGACGCGCGCGCGTCGTGCAAGGGGCCTGCGCACAGCGCAGCTTCGGCCAACTCCGGCTTGCCCACAGCCAAGCGACCGAGCGAAATGGCGGCGTTACCGCTGACGCTCGCTTCGTGATCTTTGAGCGCGGGCTCCAACGCCGCCCGAACCACGGCGGCGGCGCTGGCGTCCACGAAGCCCAGCGCCCAAGCGGCGTTGCTGCGCACCCGTGCATCGGAATCGCGCACCAGCGCCGTGAGCACGGAGGGATCCGGCTGTCCTGCCATCAGCTCGGCGACCTTGGCGCGATCGCCGAAGTCGGGGCTCTTGCCCAGCCGTGAAAGGGCGGCGCGCGCCCGCGGCAGCCGCGACGCGGCAAGCGCCTCGAGCAATTCGTCACGCTCGCTGCCCCGCGTGACGTCCAGCAGGCGGACCGCACGCGCGACGAGAGCGTCGTCGCGGCTTTGCGAGAGCGGGCCGGCCAACGCCAGGTACACGAGCGCTCGCTCGCTTTGCCCACCGCGCTCGAGGCGCGCCAACAGCGGACCGAGCAGCTCCGGGCTTTGCGCGCGCCGGATCGAGAGCGCAGCCGCGCGCTTGACTCGCATCTCCTCGGCATCCAGCGCCTTGAGCAGCGCCGCGGCGGTGGCTTTGCCGGGCACGGAGCCGAGCGCGAGGGCCGCGCTCTCCGCCAGCGCCGGATCGCTCGCGCTCTCCAGCAACGGCAAGAGCGTCGGCAGCGCGCGCTCCGAACCGGTGCGACCGAGTAGCCCGACCAAGCGCAGGCGCTCGGGACGAGAAACTGCGCGCGCCAACAGAGCGCGAGCCAAGGGCTCGACCGCGCGACCATCGGCCTCTTTGGGCGAAAGCAGCGCCTCGGCGGCATCCATGGCGGCTGCGCGCGTGTCGGCGTCGGGCACGGTGAGGCGCTCCAAGGCCGCGCTCAAAGCGCGCGCGTCGCCCAACGCGCCCAGCACCGCCAGCCCCACTTTGGGCGAGAGCCGACCGCGGTCGAGCGCTGCGCGCACGCGCGACGACGACGCCGTATCGTGGACTTCGGCCAATCCGAGCGCGCAGCCCTCGGCCAGCGCGATGTCCACCACCGAGTCCAAGCATTCACGCAAGGGAGCGGTGAAAGCGCCAGGAGCCAGCACGAGCGCGCCCAGCACCGCTTCGCGTTCGTGACCGGGCTCGTCGGACCCAAGCTCTTTGACCAGAGCCTGTCCGGCCTCGACGCTGCCGATGCGGCCGAGCGACTGGAGCAGCGCTCGGCGCGCCTCGGGCTCGGAACGCTCGCGCAGCAGCGCGGCTAGCGGCGAAACGGCTGCTGTTTCTGCGAGAGCGCCCAGCGCCCGCACCACCGCTATCACCACCGCGCGATCCGAATCGCGCAGCGCCAACAAGAGCGCGCTGCCGCTGCGCGGATCGCGCAGCGAGCCGAGCGCGCGCGCCACCGCGGCCCGCACGCTCGGCCGCGGGTCTTCGATCTTTCCGATCAGAGGCAGCACCGCGCGGGCGTCACCCAGCGCCCCCAGCGCGTTGGCGACGGCTTCGCGGACCTCCGGCACGCTGTCGTCCAGGTGACCGAGGAGCGGCAGCACGGCGCCTTCGTTGCGCGACGCGCCCAACGCCGCGGCCGCGGCCGCCCTCACCTCGGCATCCGAATCACCCAGCGCGCGGCCCAAAGCCGGGGTGGCGTTGGCCGCGGGTGCCACCGCCAGCGCCAGCGCCGCCGACAAACGCAGGCGCTTGTCGGAGCCGGAAAGCCACGGCACCACCCGCTCGGTCACGTTCGGCGTTTCCAGGCGCAAGAGCAGCTCGAGTGCCGAGCTTGCCACCTGCGCGTCGGTGTCATCGAGCGCGCGCAGGAGCAGGCGACGCGCCGCCGCTCGCGGCAATTCGGACAAGCTTGCCACCGCGGCTTGCCGTGCGGCGACGTCGCTCGACGCAAGCTCACGCTCGGCGCGCCGGGTCGCGCTCGGCCAGATCGCCGCGCGCGCGTCGCTACCGCTCAGCGCCAGCAGCGCACCGAGCACGAAACCGAGAAAAGGCGACTTCCTTCGCAGCATCCGCGCCATGGACTTTCGACCCCGGCGCGGCCCGTGTCAATTCTCAGCGCGGTTCGACGCCCAAGGCCGCGAACGCGCGCGCCGACGCCTGCCGCTGACGGCGCATCAACGGCCCGTAAAAAATCACGCCGTACAGCGTCAACCGCAACAAGAGGTAGTACTCGGGCACCTCCAACGCGAGCGCGAGCGTGATGCCGAGCATCAAAGAGCCGTAGCCGAACCAGCGTCGCCAGGTGCCCATCACCGACGCCATGTGCTCGCGATAGATTTGCGCGCGCTCGGGGGTGTAGTCGCCCAAGATGGAAAATTCAGTCACCGTGTGCGGATCGAATTTTCGCACCGCCGCGCTTTGGTTGCCCACGAACTGCAGATACAGCGCCCAAGCCAAGCGCGTGATGGGCGTGAAGCTCTCGACGGCTTCGAAACGGCGGCGCGCCTCGGGGTACGACTCCGCTTCCTTGAAGCCGGGCACCGCCATCTTCATGAACACGGTCTTGTAGTGATCGAACAGGGTCGTCTGCACCGAGGTCGCCACGCCCGCCACCACCGTGAACGCGACGCAGGCCACCAGCAACGCCGGGCTGCTGCCGTATTTGAGGCAAATGTAGTAACCGCCTCCGATCAAGATGGCGGTCGTCACCATCACGTCGGCGGTGCCGTCCAGCATCCGTCCAATCACCGACGACGTCTTGCGCATCCGCGCCAGCTGCCCGTCGGCGCAGTCGAACACCGTCGAAAGAAACGCGCACAACGCCGCCCACTGAAAGTGGTGCGGTACACTCGACACGATCAGCACCGCCGAGTACACGCCGATGCCCATCGACGCCAACGTCACCAGGTTGGGCGAGACGGGCGTCGGCAGCAAAGCGCGCGCCAACAGGTAGGCCAGCGGGCGGTGCACGTAGACGTCCACCGGCTCCTCGACGTCGAGCGACTTCAGGCTCTGCCAATAACCGGACCAGAAGCCCGAGCTCACTCAGCCACCTTTTCTTCCAAGACTTGCATGTCTTGTCGGGCCGGGGCCCCTGCCCCAGCTGGGCCTACTCCGCGTCGCTCGGGCCGGCCACGAGCGTCATGGGCTCGCGCCGCGCGCCGCGACCCAGCACCCGTTCGAAGGCCCGCACGCAGCGTTGGTTCTGCTCGCGCATGCCCACCGTCACGCGCACGTAGCTCTTGGCCGCGTGGTGCACGGTCAGCGAGCGAATCAACACGCCCTGCTCGAGCAACAGCTCGACCAGCCGCTCCGCGGAGTGCCCGGTGCGCGACACGTCGATCAGCACGAAATTGCCCTCGCCCGCGACCGGCGAAAGGCCCGGCAGCAGCGACAAAGCGTTGAACAGCTCTTGGCGACCGCTCGACAGCTCTTCGCGGCGCGCCTCGAACTCAGCGTGGTCGTCCAGCGCCGCCGCCGCCGCCGCCAGCACGAGGCTGGGTACGTTCCACGGCACCTTCACGCGCGACAGCAAGCGAATCACCACCGGGTGGGCCAGCGCATAGCCGAGGCGCATACCCGCCAGGCCGAAGGCCTTGGAGAAGGTGCGGAGGACGATGGCGTTGGGAAACTCGGCCAGCAGGCAAGTCGACGAGCCGTCGGTCTCGAAGTCGAAATAGGCTTCGTCGATGACGGTGGGCAGACCCAAGCGCAGCATGCGGCGCAGATCGGCCTGCGACATGCGGTTGCCGGTGGGGTTGTTGGGTGAGCACAAGAACAGCACCTTGGTGCGCTCGTTCACGGCGCGAATCAGACCGTTCAGATCGTGATCGTGCGTGTCGGTCATCGGCACCAGCACCGGAATGCCGCCCGTCACGCGCGTGCGCGCCTCGTACATGCTGAAGGTCGGCACGCTGAGCAACACTTCTTCGCCGGGGCCGACGAAGGTGCGGATGACGACGTCGATCAGCTCGGTCGAGCCGGCGCCGAATAGCACGCTGCCCTGAGCCAAGCCTTCACGGCGCGAGATCTTGTCCGACAGGGTCTTGCTACCGCCCGGGTAGTGATTGCCGCGGCTAGCGGCGTCGATGATGGCTTGCATCACGCGCGGGCTGGGCGGAAACGGGCTCTCGTTCGACATCATGCGAGCGGCGCCATTGCGCTCGGCGACGGCGAAGTGATGCTCGTCGTACGGCTTGGCGGCGCGCACCCAGCTGGGGGCGAACGTCTCGATCGCGTCCGGATCGATCTCGAAATCGGGGCCGGCGCCCGGCTCGTCACCCAAGTCGTCGCCGTACACCCGCAACATGGCTTCCGCGCGCTCGAGCGCCGGCTGCGTGTCGACGTCGATCCAACGCACGTCGCCGACGTCGACGGCGGCGAAAACGCCGCGGCGGCTGAGGGCTTGGACGCCGTCGCTGAGCGAAGCGTCACCGTTTTGCTCCGCCACGCGCGACAGCTCGGCCACCAACGAGGGACCGATCCGGAAGACGCCGGTGTCGAGCGCGTC
>JBEQSW010000224.1:0-21829 GCA_040348565.1 Myxococcales bacterium
TTCTCGGTGTACTCGTACAGCATCGAGAACGTCAGCTGATCGACGTGGAACTTGCGATGCACCGGCTCCTTCTGGAAGAAGCCCAACGTGTCGTGCATCCAGCCCATGTTCCACTTGAAGTGGAAGCCGAGGCCGCCCTCTTCGGGCACGCGCGTGATGCCGCCCCAAGCCGTCGACTCTTCGGCGATGGTGAAGGCGTGCGGCGCCTCTTGCTTGATGACGGCGTTGCACATGCGCAAGAAGTCGATGGCGTCGATGTTCTCGCGGCCGCCGTACGGGTTCGGCACCCATTCGCCGTCTTTGCGGCTGTAGTCGAGGTACAGCATCGACGCGACGGCGTCGACGCGCAGCCCGTCGACGTGGAACTCCTGGAGCCAGTACAGGGCGTTGGCCACCAAGAAGTTGCGCACTTCCAGGCGCCCGAAATTGAAGATCAGCGTGCCCCAATCGGGGTGCTCGCCGCGGCGCGCGTCTTCGTGCTCGTACAGGGCGCTGCCGTCGAAGCGGCGCAGCGAAAAGTCGTCCTTCGGAAAGTGCGCAGGCACCCAATCCAAAATCACCCCCAGCCCGTGCTGGTGGCAGTAGTCGACGAAGTAGCGGAAGTCGTCGGGCGTGCCGTAGCGCACCGTGGGCGCAAAATAGCCGGTCACCTGGTAGCCCCAGGACGGATAGAACGCGTGCTCGGCGATGGGCATCAGCTCGACGTGGGTGAAGCCCAGCCGTAAGCAATGCTCCACCAGGCGGGGCGCGATTTCGCGGTAGGAAAGCCAGCGATTGCCCTCTTCGGGCACGCGCGCCCACGAGCCCAAGTGCACTTCGTAAATGTTGACCGCCTCGCGCTGGATGTCCTTGCCCAAGCGGGACTTCATCCAGTGGTCGTCGCGCCAGGCGTGGCTCGACACGCTGACGCGGGAGGCGGTGGCGGGCGGATGCTCCATCTCGCGCGCCAGCGGATCGGTCTTCAGGCGCAGCGCACCGTCTTTCGTCTTCAGCTCGAATTTGTAGAGCATCCCGGGGCCCACCCCGGGCACGAAGATCTCCCAAATGCCCGAGTTGCCGAGCGTGCGCATGGGCACGAGGCGTCCGTCCCAGCGGTTGAAGTCGCCGACGATGCTGACGCGCTGCGCGTTGGGCGCCCACAGCGCGAAGGCCACGCCGTGCACACCGTTCATCGTCTTGGGGTGCGCGCCCAGCGCTTCCCACAAGCGGCGGTGGTTGCCCTCACCGATCAAGTGCAGATCGATGTCGCCGAGCGAGGGCAAGAAGCGGTACGGGTCCTCGCGCTCCCAAGTCTGCCCGTCCGCGAAACGGAAGCGCAGCTTGTAGTCGATGGGTAGCCGGTGCCCGGCCAGGAACACGGCGAACACACCGCCAGCCAGCAGCGCCATGGGCCACGAGCTGCCGCCCATGACCACCTCGCATCCGGTCGCGTCCGGATGGAACGCGCGCACCACGATGCCCGAGCCCCCGCCGTGCTCGGCCGGGTGAGCGCCGAGCACGCTGTGCGGCTCGTGAGAGCGATCTTCGATCAGACTGGTGAGCTTCTGTACGTCCCCCAACAAGACTGGGTCGGACGATTGAAAACCTGGGGTGCGGATAAAGGAAGCCATCAGTCGAGGAGGTAGCAAAGCAGCACAAGTGAGTGCGGCGCAACATTGATCCCGCTGCCCTTTTGGATGCGTTGCGTCGCCTGAGCGGTGTTCACGACCTCCTGCCAGTGGCCCTTCTGGGGCAGGCTCGGTAGGGCGAATTTGTGCGAGCGATTGCTCGCGTTCAATAAGAGCAGCAACGACTGGCCCTGGTTGGGACGGCCGCGCTCGTCCACATCATCGGATGCCTCGCCCGGGATGAGCATGCCCAGGATGTGGTTTTTGGGGTTACCCCAATCCTCCAGGGTCATTTCCGCGCCATCCGGGCGGACCCAAGAGACGTCTTTGACGCCGTGGGCGGAAATCGCGCCACCGGCGAAAAAGCGGCGGCGGCGGAATAGCGGGTTGGTGCGCGTGATCGCAAACACCTTTTTGGCGAACTCCAAGAGCTCGGCCTGGGCCGGATCCAGATCCCACTGCAGCCAGGAGAGGTCGTTGTCCTGGCAGTAGGCGTTGTTGTTGCCCTTCTGGGTGCGCGCGATTTCGTCGCCGTGCGAAATCATCGGGACGCCTTGAGAAAAGGCGAGCGTGGCCAGCATGTTCTTCATCATGCGCTCACGCAGACGCGACACCTGCGCGCTGCGCGTCTCGCCTTCGACGCCCCAGTTCTTGCTGGCGTTGTCGGAGTTGCCGTCGCGGTTGTCCTCCCCGTTGGCTTCGTTGTGCTTGCGGTCGTAGCTGACCAAGTCTTTCAGCGTGAAGCCGTCGTGGCAGGTGACGAAGTTGATGCTGGCGTAGGGCCCGCGATCTCCGCCGTGAAAGATGTCGCTCGAGCCGGAGAGGCGCGACGCCAGCTCCGGCACTTGGCCTTCGTCGCCGCGCCAAAAGCGCCGGATGCAGTCGCGGTAGCGGCCGTTCCATTCGGCCCAACCCGGCGGGTAGCCGCCGAGGCGGTAGCCGCCAGGACCGAGGTCCCAAGGCTCCGCGATCAGCTTCACGCGCTGTAACACCGGATCTTGCTGAACCAGCGCAAAAAAGCGTGAAAACGAGTCGAACTCGTACGGGTCGCGCGCGAGGGTGGACGCGAGGTCGAAGCGGAAGCCGTCGACGTGCATCTCCGTCACCCAGTAGCGCAAGCTGTCGAGCACCAGCTGCAGCGCGCGCGGGTGGAGCACGTTGAAGCTGTTGCCGCAGCCGGTGAAGTCGACATAGTGCCGCGGGTTTTGCTGGTTGAGCCGGTAGTATGAAGCGTTGTCGATGCCGCGGAAGCAGACGGTGGGTCCGTCTTGCGAGCCTTCGCCGGTGTGGTTGTAGACCACGTCCAGAATGACCTCGATGCCGGCGCGATGAAACGCCTTCACCATGGTCTTGAACTCGGTCACTTGTTGGCCGAGCGCGCCGGTGGCGTAGCGCGGGTCGGGGGCGAAAAACCCGATGGTGTTGTAGCCCCAGTAGTTGGTCAGGTTCAGATCTTCGAGCCGACGTTCACCCGCGGGGTGGTGAATGGGCAAGAGCTCCACCGCCGTCACGTTGAGTGAGCGCAGGTGGTCGATGATGGCTTCGGAAGCGAGGCCGAGGTAGGTGCCGCGCAGATGACCGGGCACGTCGGGGTGACGCATGGTCATGCCCCGCAGGTGGCACTCGTAGATCAGCGTGCGGCTCCACGGCACGTTCGGCGGGCGGTCGTCACCCCAGCTGAAAGCGGTCTCCACCACCACCGATTTGGGCATGTAAGGGCCGCTGTCCAACTCGCTCTTCGACAGATCTGCTTGTGGATCGCGCAGGCGGTAGCCGAACATTTCGTCGAGGCCGCGCACCTCGCCCGAAATGGCCTTGGCGTAGGGATCGAGCAGCAGCTTCATCGGGTTGAAGCGGTGGCCCTGCTCGGGCGCGTAGGGGCCATCTACGCGGTAGCCGTAGAGCTGACCGGGGCGCACGTCGGGCAAGTAGATGTGGAAGACGCGGTTCGTGCGCTCCAGGAGCGGAATGCGGATCAGCTCCTGCGGCGCGGTCTCGCTCTCGTACAAGCACAGCTCGATGGAGCTGGCGTGCTGCGAAAAAATAGCGAAATTGACGCCCTCGCCATCCCAGGTGGCGCCGAGCGGGTAGGGAGAGCCGGGTCGAGTACGCATGCCGATTCAGCGCGGGTTCAGCTGCGGCGCGTCACGCGGAACAAGTGCGCGACGCGTTCGCTGGGATCGAGCTTCACGTAGTTGCGAGCGCCACGCCAGGTGTAGCGGGCGCCGGTGAGCAAGTCGTTCACTTCGTAGGGCTCGTCGACGTCGATGCCCATGGCGGCGATGGGCACGTCGATCATGCTCTCGTGCGCTTGGTGTGGATCCAAATTCACGACCACCAACAGCTCGTTGCCGGGAGCGTGCTTGCGATAAGCAAAGATGCCGTCGAAATCGCTGTGCACGGGCTCGAAGTTAGCCAGCTCGTGTAGCGCGGCGTTTTCGGCGCGAATTCGGTTCAGCTTGCTGACGTCTTGTTTGATGTTGCCGGGCGCGTTCCAGTCGCGCACACGAATTTCGTATTTTTCGGAGTCCAGATACTCTTCGCTGCCCGGCTTGACCGCCACGTTTTCACACAGCTCGTAGCCGCTGTAGATGCCGTAGATGGGAGACAGCGTGGCGGCCAACACGAGGCGGATACGAAAAGCCGGCCGCCCGCCGTGCTGCAGGTATTCGTGCAGAATGTCGGGCGTGTTGGCGAAGAAATTCGGCCGGTAGTACTCGGCCATGTCGGTCTTGGTCAGCTCGGTCAGGTAGTCGCGCAGCTCCCAAGAAGAGTTCTTCCAGGTGAAGTACGTGTAGCTCTGAGTGAAGCCGAGCTTGCCCAGCGACTTCATGCGGTTGGGCCGCGTGAACGACTCCGACAGGAAAATCACGTCGGGGTGCTCGCGCTGCACGTCTTCGATCATCCACTCCCAAAACGCGAGCGGCTTGGTGTGCGGGTTGTCGACACGGAAGATCTTCACGCCGTGCGACACCCAGTACAGGACGACGTCGCGGCAGGCCTTCCACAGGTTTTCGCGATCGTCCGACCAGAAGTTGATGGGGTAGATGTCTTCGTACTTCTTGGGCGGATTTTCCGCGTAACGCAGCGTGCCGTCGGGACGCACGAAAAACCAATTGGGGTGCGACTTCACCCACGGATGATCGGGGGAGCATTGCAGCGCGTAGTCGAGCGCAATCTCGATGCCCAGCTCCGCCGCCTCTTTGACCAGCGCGTCGAAGTCTTCGATGCTGCCGAGCTCGGGGTGGATGGCGTCGTGGCCGCCTTCTTTGCCGCCGATTGCCCAGGGGCTGCCGACGTCGTGCGGCTCGCAAGTCACGGAGTTGTTGCGACCCTTGCGGTGCGTGACGCCGATCGGGTGGATGGGCGGCAAGTAGATCACGTCGAAGCCCAGGGCCGCGATCTCGGGCAAGCGCGCCGCGGTGTCGGCGAAGGTGCCGTGCTTGCCGGGCACCTTGCCCTGCGAGCGCGGGAACAGCTCGTACCAGGCGCTGAAACCGGCCTCCAAGCGATCGACAATCAACGGCAACGGCTCGAGGCGTGTTGCGTCGCCGGGCAAGAGCGGAGCCCGCACCGTTTCGACCACGTCGTCGGCGAAGGCGACGCGCAGGCGTTCTTCCAGGCTCAGGTCCGGGTTGGCCAGCTTCTGCGCCGCTTCTTTGATGCGACGGCTGGCGTCACCTTTGAGGAAGCGCGACTGCTTGAGCAAAATGTCGGCGCCCTCGAGCAGCTCCGAGCGCACGTCTTGTCCGGCGTTCAGGCGCTTGCCGAGATCGCTGCGGAACGTGCCGTAGCGGTCCGGCCACGCCTCGACCGTGTACTCCCAGCGGCCGAGCCGGTCGGGCTTGAACGAGCCGAACCAGCGGTCGACGTCGAAGTGGTAGGTGAGCGGCGCGCTGCGAAACTCGGCCGCGCCGACCGGCCGATACAGGATGTGGGCCGCGATCAGGTCGTGACCATCCTTGAAGATGTTCACGCCGACATCGACCACTTTGCCTAACAGGCGCTTGATCGGGTAGCGGCCCCCATCCAGTTGGGGCGTGAGGTTCTCGATGACGAGGCGGGGGAGCTCTTCTGCGGCCGTGTCCATGCGGATTTTCGAGGGAGCTCAGCCACTTACCATCTTCGGAGCCGGACTTCACCGGCGACCTTGCATGGCCCTCGGTTTCCGAAAGGTTGCCGGCAAAACCGGAGTAGGCCGGTGTCGGCGAGCCCGACGGTCAGGGCACGCGCAGCGTGATTTCGAAGGTTGGGTTGGCGGCGGTCGTGGACGCGAAGCCCATTTTGTAAAACACGGCCAAGAGACAATTGCCGATGGGCGTATCGCTGAGCTCGCCGCCGGTCGCGCGGCTGTAGGTGACGCTGCCGGAGGGCTCGACGCCAATCTTCAGCGACAGCGCGCCCTTCTGTTGATTCTTCGGCTCTTGCAGGCACGCCTGCAGTTTGTCCATGCGGCGCAGCACCCCGCCGCGCACGTCGGCCTCGAGCATGCCGCGCGCATTGACCGTCTCGATTTGCACGGTGCCGGGCTCGCCCGCAACCGGCGGCGCGGAGGCACTGAGGGCGGGTAACGCAGAAGCGCTGGCCGGGGGCGTCGCGCTGACTGCAGGCGCAGCGCTCGACTCTGGCGCGGCGCCGGCGGCGGCAGAAGCCTCGGGCAAGGGTGCCGCGGCCACGGGGGCATCGGTTGCAGCCGGGCTCGCGGTTGCAGCAACTTCAGGCATCGCCCGCTCGACCCGGGCCGGATGTGCCGCCGCCGTGAGCCGCGCCCCCCAGAGCAAAGCGCCGCCGACGAAGACGAGCACGAGCGAACGCTTGCCAAGCGCCAGCACACCGACGCCCGCGTAGCGCGCCCGATCTGCAAACACGACCACGACGCTGGCGACGAGCGCGAACATCAACGCCCAACCCAACCGCGCCTGGGCAAGTGAGCCCGAGCTCAGATCCAAGCTTGCCGCACCGACCGCGCCCATTCCAAAAAACGAGCCGGCGACGATGCCGGCCGAGCGCCGTACCACGCACGGTCCGTCTTTGGCCGCGAGCGCGGCTTCCAACTTTGCCGCGCCGACGGCAAGGGCAAACACGCTCGCTAGACCGAACAGCAAAGGCAGCGCTAGCTCCGCGCGCAGCTCCGAGGGCGAGCGCCCGTACACGACGGCCTCGCCCAGCAATCCGATCGCGGCGGCCGCCAACACGCGAGGCGTGCTGCGCGTCGCCGACTTTTCGGACAACCCCGCCAGCGTCCACACCCCCGCCAGGCTTGCAGCCGCGCCCGTGCACAGAAGCAGCGTCGAAGGTGTGCTCATGAGTTTCGGAACCGACCTGACCTCGACCGCGCTCCACGCGCGCCGAGACCTCGAGGACGCTAACACGCCTCCACTAGCGGATCAGCTGAAGCGCTTTCGCGCGTATTCCGTCATCGGGCCGGGCGGCACGCTGCTCTTCCTCGGCTCGAAACGTCCGCGCCAGCTGCCACCCCGCAGGCGCCGCTTGCCGCGCACTTTGTCGTCGTCCATGACGTACGTCTCGGCTTGGCTGCCGTCAGCGAGGTTCACGCTGACGCGCCGAAAGAGCGCCGGACACTGATGATGGACGTCGAGCTTGAAGCGCAGCTCGCGGCTGACGGCGTACAGCTCGCCCTGCACCTCGACCTGACCGCCGATTAGGAGCGCGGGGTAGAAGCTCAGGTCGACCAGCGTATGCTCGGGGGCGGTGCGGGCCTCCCCCAACAACTGAGCGCCCTGCAGCAAAGCGTGCTCTCTCTCACCTTGGAGGAGCAGGCCATACACGAAGAGGCGGACGGTCGCTTCGGGCTCCATGGGCCTCGAAAATCCGTCAGCTCGGGGAACTTCGCAACCTTTGCATTGTCTAGGCTGGTTCTTGCGGGAAAATCGGAGGCTTGATGCGGCTGGGTAAAGACGTCCTCGAAGCTGACCTGTACGGGGAGCTCGGCCTCCTGCCGGACGCCACCGAGTCAGAAATTCGCGTCGCCTACCGCCAGCGGGTGCGGGTCAGCCACCCCGACTTGAACCAAGCCGATCCCGACGCGGTGCCCCGGATGACGCGCCTGAACATCGCCGCCAAGGTGCTGCTCGACCCGGCCCTGCGTCGCGCCTACGACCGCGCGCCGCGCGGCAAGCGCGACAGCAAAGCCCCGCGCCCCGCCGCGGCCCCGCGCCGCGCCGCCTGGTTCGAGCGCAACGAGCAAAGCCCCGACAACGATTGGGCGCCGCCACCCGCCCCCGCGCGAGAAATGCGCGCTAGCTTTGGCAATTTTTTCGGCGAGCTGCGCGGCCGCGAAGGGCACTTCAGCTTGCAGGTGCAAGAGCTGGTCGAGTCACTCACGGCGCGCCAACAAATCGGCGTCGCCGCGTTGCTCTTCGCGATCGCGCTCGGCTTGATCGCCATGTCACGCCCCACCGCTCTCAGCGACGGCACCACGCAGCCGGCCGTGGACCTCGGCGTGTATCCGTAAAGCGCGCGCTACTCCGCGCGCAACGGCGTCGCTCTTCTCACTGGCTGCCCGCTCCGCCCGCGCCGCCTTCGCCGTCTTGGCTGCTGTCGTGCAACGCGAAGGGCTGGCGCAGCTCGAAGGGATTGCCGTTCAGCATCGTGCCCTTGCCAACGAGCTCCCAGTCTCCGCTCAGGCCGTCGTCTGCCACGAAGCCGTGAACGTAGCGGCCATTCGCCTCGTACCCGTCGATCGGGCGGAGCGAGATCGGCGTGAGCTCCGAACGCTCGCCTTGCGCGTTCTCGAAGTGGAAGACGCTGTCGGCGCTGACTGCGGCGGTCAAAGCGAAGACGTGATGATTGTCACCGAGCAAGACGTAGTCGTCGAAGCGAGTGGGGAAGCGGCTCGGGTCCGGCGGGAAGCCGGGGGTGTCCAGGGCTTCGATCCCAGTATCTGAGAAGTCGACCCCGTGCGTCGTCAGCTCGATGGCGCTCGGTCGGTCGTAGTAGCTCACCCACGAGCCCTGCGAAAGCGCCACGCCCTCCGCCTTGCCCCAATTGACCCAGCCAATTCTTCGGTTCTGGTCGTCGTCAAGAATCGGCTCGCCGTCGAGCAAGAGCGCCCCCTCGACACTGTTGGTCGCAGCCGTGAACACACGCCCGAGCACGCCATCCCCATCATTGTCAGCGAACGCGAAAACGGCCAGCCTAGCTTTGTAGAAGTCCGTTGCCCACGTAGGGTCCTCGTTGCGAAGCGCCAGGCGCGTCGACGTAGCGATTCCCTTGGCCAGCCAAGTGTCGCCGCGCCGCTCGAGCTTCAGCTGCTCGGCATAGGGAAAGGTCTGGGTCGGCATCTCGACTACCAGCGCCAACTCGTCGTCGGCTTCGATGAAGTGCAACGTGAGCTTCGGACAAAACGGCGTGGCCCCCTCACGATACGAATAGTCGTTCGGGGCATCGATCCAGACCGAGCCACCGTCGCACGGGTCGCATGGCGGCTCGTAGGGACCGATGCAGTCTCGCAACTCGAAGGTGTGACCCGCAATCTCGCTGACGTCGGTCACGAGCGCACTCGAGCCCAACGCCGTCTTGACGGTCGCCTCGAGCGCGGCGGTCGCCTCTGCTTCATCGGAACCCTGATTGGACGCCCCCGCACCGCCCAGCTCACCGGAATCCCCAGCCCCATCACCAGCGCCACCGCCAGTCTTTCCAGCCGAAGCACTAGCGTCACCCCCTTCTGCGCCCCGCCCCGCCCCCGCCCCGCCGCCTCCCTCAGGTCGACCGCCGGTGTCGTGGCTCGAGTGTGGTTGCCCGCACGCCACGAGACCCAACGCAACGAACAAGTTTCCCCAACTGACACCTCGCAAGACGAGCATGACCCCCAATAACGCAAATGTCGGGCCGCACGAATACGCACAGAATCAGCGTGCCGGCGAACACGGGGCGCGACCGGGCGGCACAAAGTGGCACGGAACCGCGGCGACGTGCGCCAAACGCTCGAAGTCTCGGGTCGTAGGCAGTAGGCGGGCGAACACGGCAACTACGAGCTCCGCGAGGTCGCCAAGCGGTTCTCTGTGCTAGCCCCTCAGGTCACGCGCTGATACAGCGACAGCGCGTCGACCGCTACGGCGCGCACATCGCGAGCCAGTTGGTCGTCGTCATCCGCGTCTTGGCTACGGCTGACGATTTGCACCAAGGCGGCGCGCGCCCGACGTAGCTCGAAGGCCAGCCAGCGAACGTCGGCTTCGCAGCCATGCGCAGTCCCCACATGGCCGCCTTCGATGTCGCGCAGGCGCCACTCGGTCTGGGTGTTGCCGTCGAGCTGCTTGCCGGCGCCGCCGCAGTCGGGGCAACGGCTGGGTCCGAAGTCGTCGACGACCTCGCCCTTGCCGTAGCAAGTGAGGCAGTCGGCGGCGCTGATAGTTTCTTTCATTCCTGATCGCTTTTGCTGCGGGCGGGTCACGGTCCGGTGACAACGCCGTGATGTTACTCGTTCGAACCTTCTGCCTATTGTATGCCCGAAATGGTTGAGCCGAAAACGATGGCAGGGAGGGCGGGTGCGCTAGCCCTGGCGGCCATGGCCCTGGGCGGCTGCGTCGGCGGAGGCGCGCCGAGCGACCCCTACGACCTCGGTAGCAAGCCGGACTACTCGTCTGCCGCCGGCGCCGGCAGCATCGACGGGCCGCCGCCCGCCGCCGGTAGCAAGCAGAGCCACTTCCCGTTGGTCGACGGCACCAGCTGGACCTACCACCACACCAACTTGGTGGATGACCCTTGGGACGAGACGGACACCGTCACCGCCACCACCTATCAGGGTGCGGAGGCGTTCATGCTGTCGGACCAAGAAGACGCGCAGGGCGAGCAGACCCACAGCACGCACGTCATCGACGGCACGCGCGTGTATCGCGCTTACAAGGAAGTCGAGGTCGGCGACGTCGTGGCGGTCACGACGACCTACGACCCGCCGTTCTTGCGCTACGACGAAGCTTGGACGGAGAGCGGCGAGACGGTGACGCTGGACGACGACTGGACCCAAAACTGCGTGGTCGCCAGCACGGCTTCGAGCTGCGCGCCGGGTGCGATGAAAATCGGCAGCACGACGCACACCTACACGGTGTTGGGCGTCGCCGAAAAATTGAAGGTTCCCGCCGGCACCTTCACGACGGTCAAAATCCAACGCGACAACGTCA
The DNA here is from genome assembly GCA_040348565.1 of Myxococcales bacterium. Taxonomy (GTDB): domain Bacteria; phylum Myxococcota_A; class Polyangia; order Polyangiales; family Polyangiaceae; genus PMG-095. The sequence continues at coordinate 10,748 of JBEQSW010000224.1, forward strand.
CCAGCCCCGAAACCAAGCTGTTTTGGTTTGCGGCCGGGGTGGGCAAAATCCGCGAAGAAAATCCGAGCACCGGCGCCGTCACCGAGCTGACCGCCTACGAGATCCCTTGAGAGCCCTCTATCTATCGACCTTCGCGGCATTGGTCAGCGTCGCCTATTCGTCCAGCGCGTTGGCGCAAGCGGCGCCCAGCACCGCCGCGCCCGCCGTGACGACGCCGCCCGTCGCCGCGCAGCCCGTCGCCGCACCCACCGTCACCGCGCCCGGTGCGGTGGCGCCCACTGTCGAGCCACCGCCCGCATTGCCGGCGCGGCCAAAGCGCGACAAGAAGAAAAAGCACGACCGGCAGCCCGACCAAGCGTCGCCGGCCGACGACGCCTCCGCCAAAGATTCGTTCACCGGCGATCCGTTTGGCGATGACGTGGGGGGCGCCGAAGGCGTGAACAGCGGGCCTTTGAACCTGCGCGTGCTGCTGCAGACGCGCTACCGGCAAACCTTCGCCAAGCCTAGTAAGAATACTCGGCCCGGCTACGCTCTGCGCGAAGACACGCTGGTGCACGACGGGGACGGCTTCGACTTGCAGCGCTTCTTCCTGCGCATTGGCGCCGAGCCGCTGCCGGAGCTCGGTTTCAAAGCCATCCTCGACTTTGCCAAGCTCAGCAACCCAGAAAACGTGCTGAAGCAGGCCTACGCTACCGTGCGTCCGCTACCCAAGCGCGTGGAAGTCGCCGTCGGCATCCTGAAGCTGCCGTTCTCGACGATGGAGCTCGACCCCATCGCGCGTTACGAGCTGAGCGAGCTCGGAGCGACCGACGACGTGATCAAGAACTTGGGCTTTGCCGGGCGCGACGTGGGCGTCGAGCTGATGGTAGCGCCCTTCGCGAAGCCGAAGTTGCTGCGCTTGTCGCTGGGGGCGTTCGGCGGCCACGCCAAGGACGAGCACGCTTCCCCGCTCGGAGCCATCGGCGCCCGACTCGAATCGAAGCCCATCAAAGGTCTGCGCTTGGGCGTGGACGCCGTCGGCATGCCGACCAGCCAGGACTACAAGCGACCGTTCGACACCTCGAGCAAAGACGTGCTGCCGAATCCGCCCGATCCGCTCTACCCGCGCCAGCAATCGTGGGCGGCCGGCAAAGCCTACAGCGCCGACGCGACCTTCGAGCGACACCACCTGACGTTGCGCGCCGAAGGTTTGCTGGGCGATCGCGTCGACGTGACCGAGCGCTACGGCGCGCGTTCGTTCTGGGCGGCTTGGGCGCTCGTCGCCTACGATTTGCATGCGGGTTGGTTGCGCGCCACGCCGGTGTTGCGAGCCGAATGGCTCGATCTGGATCGGGACCACGACGTGGGGCGCAGAGTCGAGCTCAGCGGCGGTGTGGCGCTGCCATACAAAAAACGTGTGCGCTTCTTGTTCGACGTTCGTCGCACCAATGTCCAGAAAGGAACGCCCGTCATCGACTCGCCCAAGCCACTGCCGGCGTTCCCGTATTTCGACCGCTCGAGCACGCGGGTCACGGCCCAATTCCAGCTCGAGCTCTGACGTCGGCGTTCCGCAACGCGATCGAATTTATAACTACTCGCGGCACGACCATCGATCTAGCCGTGCTTTGCCGCAGTTCGACGCAGTTCGACGTGCTGACATCGTGGCGAAATGAGCCGTCGCAGTAAGGCACATTTCCGTCTTCGGGCGTTGCGCTAAAGTCGGTAGCTTCGGAGGCAAGGCGTCGGCGCGCGCGGACGCACGAGCTTCTCGCTGTTGGCCTGTACTGCCGTCATGACACCCTTGCTCGGACAAGACACGCTGCGCGACATGTTCCTGTCGGGGCAACGCCGTTGGCCCGCGCTTTCGCTCGAGTTTGCCGTGTTCGCCGAGCACTGCCAGCGGGTGTTGGACGCCGATAACGGGTTGCCGCTCGAGCCTACGGATTTGTTTTTGTGCTGCGCTTGCGCCCAAGCCCAGCCCGAGGCGCTGCGTTCGTTCGAGCTCGAGTGCGGCGCGGTCGCCGCCGCCGCCATTCGTCGCGTCGACGGCAGCGACGACTTCGTGCGCGACACGTTGCAGGATCTTTGGGGCAAGCTGCTGCTGGGCGAGGACGCCAAGGTGCGCTCGTACTCGGGGCGAGGGGCGTTGCAAGCTTGGGTGCGCGTGGCCGCTACGCGCGCCGCGCTCGATCGGCGGCGGAGCAACAAGCGCAGCGGCGCGCGGCAGGTGGAGCTGACCGAGCGGCTCGCCGCCGCCGACGTCAACATCGAGGCGACCTTGCTGAAAGCGCGATTCGGGCAGGCCTTTCAAGACGCGCTGCGGGTTGCGGTCGGCGGGCTTTCGCGCCAGGAACGCAACGTGCTCAGAATGCACGTCGTCGGTCAGTGCAGCATCGACGAGATCGGCCGCGCCTACAACGTGCACCGCGCCACCGCTGCCCGCTGGATCGAACGGTCGCGCTCGAAAATCTACGACGAGGTGCTGGCAGCGCTGTGCGTGCGGCACCAACTGACGGCCAGCGAGTTCCACAGCTTGGCCACGCTGATGGGCGAAGAGCTTCAGCTCAGCCTGGGCTTCGGCTCGGCGCCCACGTCTGCTGCCGGTTGACCGAGATGTCGGAAGAAGCAGTCAGCAACGTGCTCCATACGTGCCTCAGCGAAGAGGACGTGTTGGCGTTCGCGGCCGGACACCTCTCGCTCACGCGCCGACGCGATGCGCACCTGCACTTCGACCGCTGTGAGCTGTGTCAGGAGCTGCTTAACGAGGCCGTGCACGCGCTGGCAACGGCGCCCACCGCCGGGTTCGGCAACGGCGACGAGCTGGTTTGGAGCACCAATTTTCGCCCCGGCACCGTGGTGGGGCAGCGCTACGTCATTCGTCAGTTCATCGCGCGCGGGGGCATGGGCGAGGTCTACGAAGCGTTCGATCGGGAGCTGCAGGAGAGCGTGGCGCTCAAAACCGTCACCGCGACGGCCTGTGACAATCCGAGCGCGGTCCGGAGGCTCAAAGCCGAAGTGCAGTTGGCCCGGCGCGTCAGCCATCCGAACGTCTGTCGCATCTACGACTTCGGCACTCACGTGGCCGCCAACGGCTCGCAACTTTCGTTTCTGACCATGGAGCTCGTGGCCGGTGAGACCTTGGGCAAGCGGCTGCGTGAAACGGGCCCGCTGCCGGTGGACGAAGCCCGCGCCATCGCGCGTGAGCTGCTGCTCGGTTTGAAGGCGGCGCACGACGCCGGGGTGCTGCATCGCGATTTCAAGAGCGACAACGTCATTTTGCGCAGAGACGCGCAGAGGACGCAGCCGTTGATTTTGGATTTCGGCCTGGCGCGCGCGCTGGATCACCAAGCTCAACAGAGCAGCGCGAGCCATCAAGGCTTGGTCGGAACCTTCGCTTACATTGCGCCCGAGCAACTCGAGGGCAAGCCATTCTCCACGGCCAGCGACGTGTATTCCTTCGGCCTGGTTTGGTTCGAGATGCTCACCGGAGAGCTACCGTTCAAGCCCAGCTCCTCGCCAGCGCTGCCCGCACTGGAACGCCTCACGCGAGCCGTGCCGGCGCCGAGCAGCAAGAACCCGCTCGTGCCGCCGGAGCTCGACGCCATCGTCTTGGCTTGTCTGCGCCGTTCGACGGCCGAGCGGCTGCAAACCGCCGCTGACGTGCTCGCCCGGCTGGACGGGCTCGGCAGCGAAAAGCCGCCGCTAGCCCCAACGCCAACGCCGGCAAGACGCAGGGCGTTCGCTCCCTGGGCCATCGCGGCCGTGCTCGCGGCGGGCGCTGCGTATCTGGCGCTCGGTGCGCTCGAACGTGCGCCTAGCGCGCCCACCGGTGAAGCACGCCCGAGCGTCGTCGAGCCGCCTCGCCCGAGCGTCACGCCCGTCATCGCCGCCACCACGGAAGCCCGCGCCGTCGAAGCGCCCGAGCCAGACGCGGAGCCGCGCCGCGAGCCCCGCGCGTCTGCGAACCCGCCGATGCCGACGCCGAAACAGAAGGAGCGCGGGCCAAAGCCGGCCGAAGGCGGCAGCAAGCCGGCCGTCAACTCTCCGAAGCCGCCCGTCGACTCTCCGAAGCCGCCCGTCGACCACGTCAAGCCGCCCGCCGCTCGCCAGCGCGGTTGGGAGAATCCGTTTCCCGAGAACGGCTGAGCGCTAAAACCCCTGCTGCGCGCTGTGTTGAATCAAACGCGCCAGCGCCGCGCGGCGACCGGAAACGCCGAGCTTGCGAAAAGCGGTGGCAAGCTGGTTGGCCACCGTCCGCGGTGAGGTCGCGCGCTGCCCCGAAATCTCGGCGTAGCTGTCGCCGGCCACGAGGCGACGCACGACCGCTGCTTCCGCCAGCGAAAGCGGCACCGGGAACTGCAAATCAGGCCGAAGCGCGCTGACGACGCGGTACGCAACGCCGTCGACTTGGACCTCACTCTCGCGCCCGAGCTGCGGAGCGGCCTCGGGGCGGTGCAACGCGCGCGCGGCCATGGTCAAAAGCACCGACGCTTGCGCCGAACGGTTGTTCAGCCCCATGCGCCGCAAACATTCCTGCATGCCCATGGTGACAGACGAGAGCGACCGTCCGCTTTCCATCGCCACCACCTTGGGCGGCGTTCCCAACAACACGCTCTCCATGCGTTGCAGTTGGCGTGGGTTGAGCGGCAGCGGCGGCCGATCCGTCGCGGGCCGAAGCAGCGCGTAACAACGCTCTTCGGTCGAAAATGTGTCGCAGAACAGCCACATTCCGCGACACAGCTCCTGCCAGAACCTGCCCAGCGGTAGCGGTCGCGAGGCTTCGACATCTTGCCGAATTGCGAGCGGCCTGAGCTTCTGCGGTTTGCTGATCATCCAGTGTTTCTCCCTTCTCCACGACTGACGTCGTGACTCGAAAGAAGTCGCAAAATTTCCCAAGCGAACGCGACGGCGTGTTAGTCGTTCTTCGAAGTGAAGGGTCCAGCGCGGCTGTTGGTGGCGTCGTTCGCCTTGTTTTCGGCGGCCTTGCCGCACTCGGCTGTCGCCCAGCCCAACGGCGACACCAGTGAGGCTGCCGCGACCGCGTATCGCCGTGCACTGGCCATGTACGACTCGGGCGATCTGCCAGGAGCCCTGGCCAGCATGCGCGAGTCGTATCGACTTTCGCAGCGCGCGGAGCTGCTCTACAACATCGCGCGGCTCGAGAGCGAGCTTCACGACTGCGCGGCGTCTCTGGCCGACTATCGGCTGTACGTGCAGCAGGTGCCGGACGGTCGTTATCGAAGCGAAGCCGACCAAGCAACGCAAGAGCTGGCGCAGCGGTGTCCCGACGCACCGCCGACGCCGGCAGCTGCCGCGTCTTCGAGCGAGACCACCGCGGGCGCCAGCGTAAAGCCACCAGCCGTGCCCGCTGCCAGTCACCCCGTCGCGCCACCGGAACCAGCGTCGCCCGCGCTCTCCACTCGACCCCAACCTGCTTCGCCAACCTACTGGACGGCTCCGCGCTGGATTGGCTGGTCGCTGGTCGCGGCCAGTGCCGTTGCCGGCGTCAGCGCCCTGTACTTCAGAGCAGGGGCGGTCGACGCGCGCAGCAACTTCCAAACCAGCGTCAACAACGCACAAAGGAGCGGCTCCCTCCCCGACTACAGCCTGCGAGATCGACAGCACCAGCGACAAAACTGGGCAGCCGCGCTGGGCGTCACGGGCGGCGCGCTACTCGCGGGAGGGGTGCTGGTGTTGGTATTCGCGCCCACGCCGGGGGCCTCCAACACGACGGCGGGGCTCTACATCGAGCCCGGGCTACTGGGTGCCTGCCTTTCACACAGCTTCTGAGCGTCAGCCCTTGGGGCCCACGAATGGCCAAGTCAGTCGCCCACGGGGCCGATCCATCCCGGCTGGCTTCGTTACTCCTCAGTACATACCGCGGGTATGCGCCTTCGTCGCGCCTCGCCATCCGGGCGCCTCGGCCCCGATCATCGACTGACTTAGCCATTCGCGGGCCCTTAGTCATTGTGTCTCGTGTTTCGGTTCCGCATGGCGGCGGCGCGCCGGTCGTGTTCAACGTTCGAGCAGAAAAGGGTGCGACGAAGGCCAGGGACGATCGTCATGACTCACTGGATGAGCGATCAGGTTCTTTGCGGGCGCTGGCGTCAGGGTGGCCGCTCGACGCGCCTGCTGCTGGGAGCGGTCGCCGCCGCTTTCGCCGCGAACGCCTGTCTCACCGACGTCAACGTACCCGACTGCATCGAGGACCGGTCCTGTATCCAAGGCGGTGAGGGCGGTGAGGCTGGCAGCAACGCTTCATCCGGTAGCGGTCCCGGCGCCGGCAGCCCCAACAGCGCCGGCGAAGCCGCCTTGGTTGGCGGACAGGGCGGGAGCGGCAACGCGGGCGGTGCCGACGACGACGTCGACGTCGGTGGCGAAGGGGGAATGCCGGCCGGTCCCTGCACAAACTGTGAAATTCGGCCACTAGACTTACCGGCTCCGTGCGCGGGCGGCCCCTATAGCGCGCGACTCAGCGTGCAGGGCGGCACGCGACCGTACGGTTGGCGGCTCGCACCAGCGGTGGAAGGTTGGCAGATCAACGTCGATCCCAAAAACCCCGACGATGCGCTGCTCACCAGCCTTGCGGCGGCCAACGCTGACACCACGCTCACGGTGGAGGTGACGGACGCCACCGGCGCTCGCAAGAGCCAGAAATACACCGTGCACGCGCGCGAAGCGTGTTGGTTTGCGTACACCTCGCTCGGTTCGCACGGACCGCAGCTTCACCTGCTCGATCCGCTGGTGATTCCAGCGGCACCGGCAACGCTCGAGCACGAGACCGGCGTATACGACTTCCAATTCTCGCCCGACGGCGCGTACCTCGCTTACCGCTTCGGCGTCGACGTCGACCATCCGCATGGCCAGCATGTCGCGCTGGTCGAGCTTGCGACGCTCAAAGAACAGCTCGTCCCGTTCGGGGAAGACGTCGTGACCGGCTTCGCGTGGTCGCCCGACGGCTCGGTTTTGGCGGCCTCGTTCGAGGTGGGAGGGGTGACGAAATTGGGTGCAGCCCGCATGCCAGCACCCGGCTCCGACGACTCGCCCACGTCGCTCAACCCCATCACGGCGTTCGTGGAATCGGACCTGTATTGGATCGGCAACGACTTCGTCTCCTATCACGCCGAGAAAGAGGCAGACGAAAACAACCCCGGCGAGTTCACGGACAATCCGGAAAAGCTGCGGACGGCTTTCGTGGCCGAGCTGGGGGCCACAGGGTTCTCCCAACAGGTCATCACCGAGGGTGCGTCGGGTCCCGGCGTCGTGCTCAGGCCCACCGACGAAGGCTTGTTCATGATCACGAACAACCCGTTCACGAGGTTCACGAAGGTGGTCGGCGGCGTCTCCGACACGGCAGCCTGGCACCTATTCATCAGTCTCATCGCGCCGAGCGGCAAGTACACCGCACAGCTCGACAGCGATAACCTGCTGCAAGTTCTGGGCGCCGAGACGGGCAGCTTCAGCGCGCCGGTCGCCAGCGCCAAGGCCGGCGAAACGTGCCCCATGCCGTTGGCCTGGGCGAAGGGCGCCGAGCGCATTGCCTGCGTCGCCGACGTGCCTAACCAGGGCGGCGCTACCAGTCACGGAGAAGTCCGTTTCTTCGACTTGGCGGGTGACACCCTCGAGATGTCGACTCTCGGCGGCTTCTGCGCGGAAGACGTGACGGCGCTGCCCGCGGCTTCGTGCGGTCAGATGTTGAAGGGCTATGCCTACGGCACGCAGCAGGCCACCGGCCAGGCGCGCGCGTTTTCACCCTCTGGGCGTTGGTTCGTCTTCACGCGCAGCGAGCAAAGCGACAAATACCTGTATTGGGCCGACTTGAACGCCAAGCCCCCCGCGCTCACGGGGTCGCGCTTCTATCAAGACGGCGGCGACCCGACCCGCCTGGTTTTCTCACCGAACGAGCGCTTCGTGCTGTTTCAGCGGGGCAGCATGCTCCAGGTCCAGGAGCTGGCCAGCGGCGACACTCACGGCTTGAATACGCACCAAGCACTCGGCGAAAAATGCTCTGAAGATTTCCCCATGGCGCCCGACACCTATTGCGGTGATACCGAGCGCGCGGCGACACTTCGCTGGTCGCCCGACTCGACGTTGGTGGCGTACCGCGCCAGCGGCGCCCTGACGGTCGCGGACATCTCGCACTTTCCTGCTGATCTTTCGTTTCCGCTACCCGCTCCCGACTGCGGGGATGCCTGCGCGGCTCAGTTCGCATTCCAACCCCAACTGCACCACTAAGGTTCGACGAAACCCCAGCCCCTCATGGTTCTCAAGGAAGGTTTTGCTTCAATGACGATTTCTCCGACTCCTCCGTTCGCTTCCACGCCTCCGATGCCGGTCTATTACGCGTCGTGCTCGAGCTCCGGCATCATCACGTTCCTGTTCAAGCCGCCGTATGCACGGTCGCTCTATCTGGGTGGCATCACCGTCAGCAAGACGCTCGAGCGTGGTGCCGCCGCCATCGCCGGCAAAGTGAAAGTCGGAAGTAGCTCGTCCACCGGCGGACACGGCGATTTGCAAGCCAACGAGGACGAATACTCGCATTTGCGCACCTACGTTCCCCTGGCCGGCAAGTTCACGATTGAGCTCAGGTACGACGCCAACAACTTCGTGACCGAAATCAGCTGCGCCACATCGTCCGCCGTGTGACGAGCCGCTGGGGCTCGGCAGCCTAGCCCCGTCGGCGCGCCAACTTCACCACACGTGACAGCCACGCGCCCTCGCGTCCGCTCTCTTCGACGCGCTGGGCCAGGTGCCATTTGAGGCGCGCACTGCGGTGCGGCGCGAGCAGGACGCCGCTACACGTCGTCACGACGTGGGGGCGCCAACGCGTCTTGGAAACGTCGGTCCCGGCGGACAGATTGACCGCCCGCAGCTTGCGCAGGATGGCCCATTTGATGGCCTCGGCGACGGTGGTGGTCATCACGCTGTAGCGGGCCCAGGCCGGATCGAAGCCGGAGAAGTACAGGTAGAGCTCGTCGCCCAGCAAAAAGCCGACGCGCGACGCCACCAACTGCCCGCCAATGGTCAGCTCGAAGACGTGCAGGGCAGGCGCTCGCTCCGGAGTGCGTGCGAGCTCCAGTAGCAGCTGGCGCGTGTGGGCGAGGCTGAAGTAGTCGGCGTGCGGCACCAGCTCGGGCGCGCGTGCTCTTTGCCGGTGCAGGCGGAAAAAGCGCTGGAGGGCGCCCGGCAGCTCGCTGGCTTCGGTGACCGCGTGGAAGCCGAACGAGTGCTGATCGCGAGCCAACGAGTTGTAGCACTTGCGCAGCGCCTCCTTGACGTTGCGCGGGCGAGTCGCGCGAAACTCTTCCCAGGTGGCGGGCAGCTCCAAGACGTAGCTCGGCGTTTCACGACGCCAGTCGAAGTCGCGCAAGCCGCTGAGCTTTCGGTGGGCCGGGCCGCCTTGACGCACGCCGTCCCAAACCAGCCAATCCCATTCGTCGGCGCGCGCGCTCAAGTGCGCCAACAGGGCGTCGACGGCCACCGCTTCGTTGGCGGGCGCGCAAACCAAGCCGCGCAGCTCCGTGATGTTCTTGTCGGCACCGAAGAACGAGATCATGCGCACGCGCAGTGGCCCCGTCGCAGGCCTTTCCGTCAACAGCAGCGGCGCGAGCGCAACCAGCGTTCCCTGGTCGTCGCGCAGCGCATGCACGAAGAAACGATCGCGAACCAGCGCGCGTTTTTCGCCAAAGAGCTGCCACCAACTCAACATCCAGTCCACGGTGGCGAAGGGCAAACGCGGATACATCGAGGCCGACAGCCGCTCGATGTCGTGACGCAGCTGCGCCAACTGAAGCGGGCCCTCGATCCTCTCCACCGACAAACGCCCGTTCACCACCCTATTGAAGCACGGCGCTCTGCGAAGCGCGCACGCCGTACGTCTCGGAATACTTCTCTAAACATCGCGCCGAAACATCTCGACGACTACGTTGTTTCGCAAAGACACACTTCGTTTCGAGATCGTGCAGTGTGAGCGAAGTTCGAGCCAGCTCGGCCCGCGAGTGTGACCGCGCCAGTAACAAACCAAAGCGTAGCGATCTGAGACGCGCCCCGCCCGGACTCCGGCAAGCCCCCCTAAGGCAAGCAACCAATCGGCTTCGTGTCGAGCACGATGTCGTCGTAGTAGACGTCGAACGGGTACGTGCACGCGACCCGCGGTCGAGAACGCTCGAAGTGACTAGGGGCCGGGCCCGCGTCACCTTGCCAACAGGGGCAGATTTTCGGCGCGACCCTTCATCGCGCTTTCGATCCGAGATCGGCGGCAAGTAATCGCGGCCCGTCTCCCTTGGTTTAGCGCTGCCCTTGGGCAACCTCCCCATGAGAACGCTCGTTCCCGTCGCGGTCGTTGGTCTGCTGTGCGGATGCACCGGCATCTTGGATGGCGCGCACGGCGACCAAGGTAGCTCCGGTGACAGGCCCGGCGGTCTCACGCCACCCGGTTCCGGCAGCGGCAGCGGCGGCACCAGCACCTCGAGCTCCGGCGGCGCCTCCGCGTCAGCCTTGGTGGCAACGCCTCGCATCGCGCGCTTGAGCCGCAGCTGATGGTCTTCGCCGCTGCGTCTGGCTACACGCGCGTGGCGGTGCTGAAGATCGGTGACCGCGAGGACGACCACACCTTCACGCTCGGCGGCAACACGTTCATGTATCACACCGCGTCCCACCGGGCCGTGGTCAACGGCGCCGCGCTGCAGCCTGGCTGACTTCGCGCACATGCAGCACTTCCGCGGCATGCTCGATCAACTCGCGGCCATCAGCACGCCGACGGGAGCTCTGCTCGACGCAGGCCTAACGGTTTGGACGAACCAGGTCGCCAACGGCAACCACTCGTTCAGCAACGTGCCCTGGCTTCTGGCCGGCGCGGCCGGCGGCTTCCTCAAAACCGGCCAATTTCTCGACGTAAGCGCCAAGAAATACCAGACCCAACACATGCTCAACACGGTGCTCGGCGCGGTCGGCGTCCGCAAGGCGAGCGGGGACCTCGTCGACGACTTCGGCGATTCGAGTCTGCCCGGCGGCGTGCTGAACGAGCTGCACGCCTGAGCCGTCGCGCTGTCGGCCCGCCGCGACCGAAGCGAGCCGCTAGGGTGAGATCTCGCGTACGCTGCC
>JBEQSW010000168.1:0-5885 GCA_040348565.1 Myxococcales bacterium
TTGGGCATGCCGCCGGCCCACTGCTGCTTGCTCATGATCGCCACCGACTGCGGGTGGCTGGTCTCTTTCTCGAAATCGATCTTGCCGTCGTAGCGCATGCGCGCGTCGATGCCGCGGGTGTCGCACAAGTTGGCGGTCTCTTGCCCGATGGTGCCGTGGTTGGTGCGCGCCAGCGCCACCAAGCCGCCCCACGCCGTGCCGTCGTCCGCCACGCGCTGAAAGTACATGGTGATTTCGACGTTGCGCCACTGATCCATCAACGCCGGGTCGTGCACGTACATGCGCGGCACGTTGCCGCTGATCTTCAAGATGCCCGCGCCGTCGGTATCGTAGGTGGCATCGCCGTGGTCGGCGTCGAACCACGGATCCTTCGGGTCGATGCCTTTGAACTGGCGAGCCATGCCGTTGTGCCAGCTCGACGTCCACACCTTGCCGCCCGGCAGAGTGGGGCAGAGCATGGTCACGCCGAGTGGGTCGGTGCCGACTCCGGCCGGACCGGCGCAGTGCCCCGCACCGCCGGCGCCCGAGCCCGCCGTGCCCGCGCCGCCCGCCGCCGTTCCGCCGTTCGCGCTACCGCCATTCACGCTGCCGCCGTTCGCCGCCGTTCCGCCGCTCGCGTTGCCGCCGTTGGAGCTTCCGCCGTTGGAGCTTCCGCCGCTGGCAGTGCCGGCGCTAGCGCCACCGCTATTCCCGCCAGCGCTCGTGCCGCCACCGTGCGCGCTGCCGCCGCTCGAGCTACCTCCGGCGCCGCCCGTCGCTGTTCCCGCAACGGAGCTCGCACCGGCGTCGCCTCCGGAGGTCGCTCCGCCGCCCGCGCATGCGACACAAGAATACATCAGCACCACGGTCCCGAGCGAACGCGACAGCATCGCTCATCATGTACCTCGAACGGCCGAGCTCAGACCACCGCCGCATGCTCCAGCCCGGGCTGGCTCGTCGGCGCGGGTTCGGCAACGGGCTTTACGGGCTCGGGCGGCCGGTATCCAGCCAAAGCCACGCGCAGCACGCCCGGCAGCGCGATCAGCGTGAGCAGCGTGCTGATCAGCATGCCCAACACCACCGCCGTCGCCAGCGGCTGCTGCACCTCGGCGCCGGCGCTCGTGGCGGTGGCCATCGGCAAAAAGCCGAGCGCCGCCACTACCGCGGTCGTCAGCACGGCGCGCAGCACCTGCGCGCAACCAGCCGTGATGGCGCTCTCTAGAGTCTCGCGCAGATCCAGGCGCCGCCGCACTTCGCTCGCCATCACCACGCCGTTCAGCACCGCAATGCCGCCCAACGCGATGAAGCCGACCGCCGCCGGCAAGCTGAACGGCATGCCCCGCAGGGTCAAACCGAGCATGCCGCCCGCCAGGGACAGCGGTACCAGCGCAAACACCGCCAGCGCCAGCCGCACGTTTTGAAACATGCCCAGCAGCATGCCGAAGATCAGCAACACCACGATCGGCAGCACGATGGCCAAGCGCTGCTGCGCCCGCGCAAAGTTCTCGAACTGCCCGCCCCACTCGGCGCGATAGCCGTTGGGCAGGTGCACCTCCGCCGCCACCGCGGCCTGCGCTTCGTTCACCCACGAAACCAAATCACGTCCGCGCAGGTTCACGTCCACGCGAATGGCGCGCATACGATTTTCACGGCGTATGGCCGTCGGCCCTTCGCTCTCGGTCAGCTCCACCACCTCGCGCAGCGGAATGTTCTCGGCGCGCTGCGTGGGCACGAACAAGTCGCCGATGCCGTCCATGGTCGAAGCTCCGGGCGGCGCCAGGACGCGGATTTCGAAGCGCCGTTCTTCCTCGTACAAATGACCTACCGGCATGCCCTCGCGGGCGGCGCTGATGGCCGCGAACGCATCCTCGACGCGCACGCCGTAACGGGCCAAGCGCGCGCGATCCACCGATGCGGTGATGGTCGGCGCACCCAGCACGCGCTCGACCCGCACGTCGCCAGTGCCGTCGATGCGCCGCACCCGCTGGGCGATTTTGCCGGCCACTTCGGCCAGACGCGGCAGCTCGTTGCCGAAGATTTGAATCTGCACGTCCGCGCGTGAGCCGCTGATGAGCTCGTTGGTTTTGTCTTCGATGGGCTGAGAGACGGACACGAACGTGCCCGGCACTTCGGTCTCGATGCGATTTTTGATCTGCTCCGACAGCGAGTCGAAGTCTCTAGCGCTCGTCCATTCCTTGGGCGGCTTGAGGCGCACCAAGATATCGGTGTTGTCGTTGCCGACCGGATCGATCGCCACCTCGGCGCGCCCGGTCATGCCCAACGTGGTCACTACCTCGGGAAAGCCACGCAGCACCTTTTCGGCCGCCAAATCCAGCTTCAGCGCGGCGTCGAGCGAGATGCTGGGGGCTCGCCGAATCGTCACGACCGCGTCGCCCTCGAAGATGCGCGGTACGAACTCAGCGCCTTGTCGCGCGAACAACCAACCGGATACGGCCAGGGTAGCGCATGCCCCCGCGATCCAAGCCCAACGCCAGCGCACGATCGACGGCAAAGCGTTCGCGTATTTGTGCGCGAGGTATTCCAACCAGCGCGGACCGTGACCCTTGGCCGGTGGCACCAACACCACCAACACGGCCGGGAAGAAGGCGATTGCGTAGACCAGCGCGCCGAACAGGGCGCAGGCCATGGTCACGGCCATGGGCCGGAACATCTTGCCCTCGACGCCCTCCAGCGCCAGCAGCGGCACGTACACCAGCATGATGATGGCGACCGCGAACGCGACCGGGCGCGCCACCGCGCCGGCAATCTCCGAATACGCACCCGCGCGCGCCGCACCCACCAGCCGCTTGCCCGCGGTCGCCGCGATCACCGACTCCAAGATCACGATCGGGCCGTCTACCAAGAAGCCGAAGTCGATGGCACCGAGCGACATCAGGTCGCCCGTGACCTTGAACACGTGCATGCCCAAAAGCGCAATCGTCATCGCCACCGGGATGCCCAGCACCACCGCGATGGCGCCACGCCAGCTACCCAAGAACAAACACAGCACGAGGGTGACGATGCCGACGCCCTCGGCCAGGTTTCTCATCACCGTGCTCAGGGTGCGGCCGACGAAGTCGCTGCGGTCGTAAATGGTCTCGAGCTTCACGCCCGGCGGCAACGTCTTCTGGATTTGCGCCACGCGCTCACCGACCGCCTGCACCACGTCGCGGCTGTTTTCGCCGAGCAGCATCATCACGATGCCGGTCACCGCTTCGCCCTTGGCGTCGTGAGTAATCACGCCTTGGCGCAGCGCGGGCCCCACCGTGACGTCGGCCACGTGGCGCACCAAAACCGGCGTATTTTCCGCGGAAGTGCGGATCATCACGGCGCCGATTTCGTCGGCGCTGGTCAGCATGCCCTGCCCGCGCACCGTGAACGACTCTTCGCGCCGATCGATGTAACCACCGCCGGCGTTGACGTTGGCCGCGCGCAGCGCATCCACCACGTCGTTGATCGACAGGCCGTGCACCTTCAGGCGGGTGCGATCCAGCACCACCTGAAACTGCTTGAGCTGCCCACCCATGGTGTTGATCTCGACGACACCCGGCACGTTGCGCAGCTTGGGCACGACGTCCCAATCCAGCATGGTGCGCAGCTGCATCGCCGAGTGCTGCTCGCTCTGCACGACGAATTGAAAGATCTCGCCCAGCCCGGAAGACACCGGCGCAAGCTCGGGCGGGCTGGCCGACGCCGGCAGCTCGACGCCGCGCAACCGTTCCAGCACCAGCTGGCGCGCGAACCATACGTCCATGCTGTCGCGAAAGATCAAGGTGACCGCCGACAGGCCGCCGCGCGACACGCTGCGCTGATCCACCGCGCCGGGCACGCCGTTCAGCGCGTTTTCGATCGGCGTCGTGACCGTGCGCTCGACCTCGACCGGAGACAGCCCGGTGGCCCCCGTCAAGACCGACACCTGCACCGGCGAAACGTCGGGCAGGGCGTCGATGGGCAGCGTCTTGGCCGCCCAAACACCGACCAACAGCAACAACACCAGCGCCGCCATCACCGCGCCGCGCGCGCGGATCGACGCCGAAACCAAGGCCGCCAGCATCAGCGAAACAGCTCGCTCTTCAGCGCGAAGGCGCCTTCGGTCACGAGCTCGTCGCCCCGCGAAAGACCGGAGACGATCTCGGTCTCGTCGTCGTCGTTGGCGCCCAGCTGTACGTTCACGACCTTGACCGTGTTCTTGCCGGCGACCACGAACACGGTGGGCTTGCCGTCCACGAAGGTGATGGCGCTGGTCGGCGCGATGGGACGCGCGCCGGTCTCGCCGCCGCTGGTGTGAATGGTCGCTTGCACGGCTTGCCCCACCCGCAGCTTCCGATCGGCGTTTTCGACCTCGATGCGGACTTTGGCGCTGTGCGTTTCTTGGTCGATGCGCGAGGCCACCTTGGCGACGCGACCGCGCAAGACGTCGGCGTTGGCGGAGAGCGGGCGCAGCTCCGCCTGATCACCGACGGCAACTCGACTCAAATTGCGCTCGAATACGTCCAGCTCGATCCACAAGTGGTCGAGATTGGCGACCTTGAAAGCGACCAGCTGGCCCTCCACGAATTGGCCCGGCGCCACGTTGCGCTCGACGATCGTTCCTGCGATGGGCGAGCGCACTTCGTGAGCGCCCAACACTAGATCTTTGGCCTTCGGATTGCCGCCCAGCGCCGTCACCTTTTGCTGCGCCGCCCCCAGCAAAAGCGATGCTTTTTTGGCTTCTACGGAGGCCAGCTCCACTTCGCGGGCGGTGGTCAGGCTGCGCTCGGCCAGGCGCGCCTCACGCTCGGCGTTCAGCTGCGCGGCGTGCCGCTCGGCGTCCAACATGCTGACGGCGGCTTGCGCTTCGCCCAGCTCGGCGCTTTCGACGCGGGCCAGCACGGCGCCTGCCTCCACCACGTCACCCTCGAACTTCTTCACGCTGCTGACCAAGCCGCGCAAACGAGTGCCGATGGCCGCCACATGCTCGGCGTTGAAGTCAGCGGTACCGACCGCCGCCACCACCGGCACCAGTTGGTCGTAGCGCACCTTGGCCAAGCGAATGCCCGCGCGCTTGGCGAAGGCATCCGAGAACGTGATGAGCTCGCCCTGCACCAGCGGCACGTCGGCGGCGAGCTCCGGGCTGGGCGCCGCTTGCCCGCTCTCTTGTAAGAGCAAGGTGGTCACGCCGACCATCCCCAGGGCGGCGGCAGCAAACGCGATGCGACGTCGCCAGCGCGCGCCGGGCGTGGGCGGTGCAGGCGGAGGAGGATTGTCGGCGGTGGACGCGGGCAGGCTCTCGGATGAATCGACGTTCACGGCAAATCTCCTGTAATTTCTACGTATTCGCTCACCAACAGCCAGTCTTGCAGCAGCAGCTCCAGGCGCTGGAGCGACAGCGCCGACAGCTCGCGTCGGCTCAACAAGACCGCGAGCATCTCGGCCTTGCCGGCCGAGTAAGTTTCTTGAACGGCGCTGACCGCGTGCTGCGCGGCCGGCAGCGCCGTCGTCGTCAAGACCGAAAGCGCAGCCGTGAGCTCGGCTTGTTGCTCTTGCAGCATGCGCAGGCGGCGACGCGCCACGGCTTGGTGCACGCTCTTCTCGGCCAGCGCCCGCACGCTTTCCGATTGCGCGCGCGCGCGCTCCGGTCGGTTGGCGCGAAACACCGGAAAGGCATAGGCCAGACCACCGCCCAGGCGAGTCTCGCCGAAATCACCGCGACCGGCGACCAGCCCAACGCTGAGCGGGCTTTGACCTTCCTTGCGCAAGCGTTCGGCCGAAGAAGAATAGAAACGCGCCTCCGCGGCGAGAGCTTGGGCCTGAGGGATCTCCTCTACTTTGACCGAGCGCGCACCGTGCGGTTGTAGCGAAGGCGGATTGACCGGCCCCGTCGGCTCGAGCAAATCTCGACCCAACACCTCGGAACGCTCGCTCTT